>CAZUAN010000010.1:0-14264 GCA_964618385.1 uncultured Oscillospiraceae bacterium
GCGGGTGACGAGGCTCGAACTCGCTACCTCCACCTTGGCAAGGTGGCGCTCTACCGGATGAGCTACACCCGCACGGAACATGACTTATTATAACGTTTTTTTATCCGTTGTCAAGTTCTTTTTTCAAATCCGGCATTTTCTTTCCGTCACATCGGAGGCTGCGATTCTCCCGGTACCTCCGGCTCTGCGCTTTCCTCCGGCTCGGGGAAAGACGCGGAAGGCTCCGGTTCTGCTGCCGGCTCTGTTGCCGGGACGCCGGAAACGGTGGCGCCCGCGCACACAGGAAAGGCAGAATAGTCCCAGACGTAGTTTCGCATCTCGCTGTCCGTATATTCCTGATAGCCGCCAAGCTCCCGGCAGCGCAGCAGATCCACGTGGTAATACAGTCCGTCATCCAGCACGATGTTCCAGGTTCGCGGCTCACCGGAACAGGTGCCTGTGACGGTCAGGCATTCCAGCCCGGCACCCCGGCACATGGCGGCGTAGACTGTGGCAAACGCGCGGCTGTCCCCCACGCCATGACGCAGGAGGCTGTAGGCGGGGGTAATGGAAGTCTCAATGGTGTAGTCAAAGCGCTCCATCAGAAATGTGTATAGCTGGGAGTATTTCTGCCTGTCCGCGCCCTCTCCGCTGACGTACAGCACCGCCGAGTTGAACACAGGCTCGACCTGGGCCTGCATCTGCCGCAGCACATCCCGGCTGTTCTGATAAGTAAAGATCAGCTCCGCAACCCGGGCGTTTCCGGTACCGTAGATCACCTCGGAAACCTGGGGCGTTTCCATGACGATTTCCGGGTGCTCCACCGCATAATCCTGCACGATCTGGGTAAAGTCCTGAGCGATGTAATTTTCTACCAGCATCACAGCGCTGGCGTCGCACCCTTCCAGCGCCTCCGCAATTACGGACTGAGCCGCGTCCATATCCTCGATGCGGCGGATATTCCGTATCTCCGCCCAGCTGTGGCGGTAGTCTATGGTCACGGCCAGTGCCGGTTGGCCGCCGCTGGTTCCCAGCTCGTAGTGAATCTCCTCCACAGCGTAAGCGCCAAGAGGATAGTCGTTTTTGGCATAGCGCACTGCCAGAATCATGCCCTGTTCCACCGTGTCGGAGGGATAATCCGCTACATTGATGGTGGCCGTTTCCGTTCCGGCGGAAATCAGCGACTCCAGAGCCGCGGCCAGCCCCTGAAAGTCGGAGGCGGAGATCACATCCGCCTGAACGCCCTGCCGCTGCTCTTTATGGGGTGTTACAGAGACGTGGTAGCCGTCCAATAAACTGCAGCCGCTGAGCAGAAGACTGATGGAAAGGAAGAATAGGATGATTCTGCGCTTCATAGTACCCTCCTCCTTTACAGGGATTGCTTGGAATATCGGGAGAATCCGTCCCCCAGCACCTGATGGGCCTCCTGAACAATAACAAAAGCTGCCGGATCAATTTCCATAACCAGCTCCTTCAGCTCGGTAATCTGCTGCTTTTTCACCGCTGTCAGCACCACCTTGGTTTCTTCCCGGCTGTAGCAGCCTTCGCCATGGAGAAAGGTAGCACCCCGGTCAAGCTTTTCCCCAATCCCGGCGGCCACGGCTTCATACTTTTTGGATATGATCATCGCCACATGGGAGTAGTCGAAGCGGTAGACCACTGCGTCCACCACCTTGCCGCAGATGAAAACTGTTACGCCGGTATACAGTGCTTTGCTGACATCCCGGAATACGATACCCGTCAGAACCACCACAATGGCGTCAAGACTCATGGTGATCTGTCCGATGGGAACATTGCGGTAACGCAGCTTCAAAAGCCGCGCCAGAATGTCGGTGCCGCCGGTAGAGCTGCCGCACACGAACACAATTCCCAGGCCGAAGCCGCACACCATTCCCCCATACAGCGCGCATACCAGCGGCTCGGCCGGCGGCGCTTTCAGAAGGGAGAAGGCGTCGATCAGCGCGGAGCTCAGGAGCATCCCCAGCAGGCTGCCGTAGAAGAAACGCGTTCCGATCTTCAGACCGCCCAAAATAAACAGCGGAAGATTGATGAGAATTGCCAGCGTACCCACGCTGCCGAAGCCCAGCAGTTCTACCACCACCATAGCAAGCCCGGAGACGCCGCCGGGACTCATATCATTGGGCAGCAAAAAAAGGGCGAAGCCCAGCGCAAAGATCGCGCTGCCCAGAACTGTATTGACGATCCAGCTGTATTTATGCCATACGGAACGCATATCCGACCTCCTAATCTCCGCTGCGGATGGGAAATGGAATTTTGCTCTCATTCTATTTCAAAGGACTGCTGCTTATCCGGAGCATCCTCCTGCTTCAGCAGCGCTCCGGCGGTGGGAAGTGTCTTCGAGCGGTAACGGCTCACATTCACGATGCCGCTTTGTTCCAGCGGCACAGCGTCGCAAACCACGGCTTTCCGTTTCAGCGTCATGACCGCCACGCCAAGGGTACTGCGTGTTGCCTTTGGCAGCAGCTGCGCGGTGGAGAAAACTGCAGCGCGGCCGTCGGAGGAATACACCGCTACCTGCGTGTCGGCGCCGAAGGAAAGCGCTTTGACCAGCTTGCTTTTGTCTGAGTAGGCGCCGGTCAGCTTTTTGCGGTTGGTTTTGGTTTCATAGGCGGACAGCGGCACCTTCGCCACTTTGCCGTTTTCAAAAAAGAACAGAACGAAGCCCTTGTAATCACCGGCCAGGATCAGCGCGGTCATGGCTTCCCCGACATCAAACCCCAGCTTTTGGGGCAGATAATCGCCCAACTGGGAGGCTTTGCCGTCATCAAAATCGGAAAGCCGGGATTTGTAGCACTGGAACCGGTTGGTGAAAACCAGAAATTCTGCCTTATTGGTGGTTTGCTCCGTCAGCAGCAGACCGTCACCCTCCTTGAATTTCTGCTCACCGCTCACACGCAGAGACTGCTGGGTAATCTTTTTCAGATAGCCTTCCCGGGAGACAAAGAGCGTGACGGGATAATCCGGCGCTGCTTCCGCTTCCTCCTCCACAACAGTCTCGGGAACCTGATAAAGAATTTGGGTTTTGCGGGGCTTTCCGAATTTTTCGCTGACTCCCTGCAATTCCCGGATGATGACGTTTTTCAGCTTCCGGGAACTGTTCAGGGTGTCCCGCAGGTCGGAGATTTCCTGCTCCAGCTGGCTGGCGGTTCTGGTTTGCTTCAGAATGTATTCCTTGTTAATGTTGCGCAGCTTGATCTCCGCCACGAAGTTTGCCTGAATTTCATCGATGCCGAACCCGATCATCAGATTGGGGACCACTTCGCTTTCCAGCTCGGTTTCCCGGATAATGCGGATGGCCTTGTCAATGTCCAGAAGAATGCGTTCCAGGCCCTTCAGCAGATGCAGGCGATCCTCTTTCTTCTGAATCTGGTAGAAAATGCGCCGCTTCACGCAGTCCATCCGCCAGGCTGTCCACTCCTCCAGAATTTCCCCCACGCCCATAACCCGGGGCATCCCGGCAATGAGAATGTTAAAATTGCAAGGGAAGCTGTCCTGCAGGGGAGTCAGCCGGAACAGCTTCTGCATCAGCTTGTCGGGGTCAACACCGCGCTTTAAATCAATGGTCAGCTTCAAACCGCCCAGATCCGTTTCGTCCCGCATGTCGGCGATTTCCTTGATCTTCCCCGCCTTGATCAGCTCCGCCACCTTGTCCATGATAACTTCGGTGGCGGTGGAATAGGGAATTTCGGTGATCTCGATGAGGTTGCCCTCCCTGACGTAGCGCCACTTGGCCCGGAGCTTGAAGCTGCCCCGTCCCGTGGAATAGATTTCCCGGGTGGCGGCTTCGTCAAAAATCAGTTCCGCGCCAGTGGAAAAGTCGGGACCCGGCAATGTCTCCAGAATATCATGGTCGGGGTTCTTCATCAGCGCGATGGTGGTGTCGCAGACCTCCTTCAGATTAAACGAACAGATATTGGAGGCCATGCCCACAGCGATGCCCTGATTTGCCGACACCAGCACATTGGGGAAGGTGGTGGGGAGCAGGGACGGTTCTTTCATGGTGGCGTCGTAGTTGTCCACCATGTCCACCGTATCAGAGTCGATGTCCTTAAAAATTTCCCCGCAGATGGAATCCAGCTTGGCTTCCGTGTACCGGGCGGCGGCGTAGGCCATATCCCGGGAGTAGACCTTGCCAAAATTGCCCTTCGAATCTACAAACGGGTGCAGCAGCGTTTCATTGCCCTTGGACAGGCGCACCATAGTCTCATAAATGGCAGCGTCGCCATGGGGATTTAAGCGCATGGTCTGCCCCACGATGTTGGCGGATTTGGTTCTCCCGCCGGTTAAAAGGCCCATTTTATACATGGTGTACAGCAGCTTGCGGTGGGAGGGCTTAAAGCCGTCGATCTCGGGAATCGCCCGGGAGACGATGACGGACATGGCATAGGGCATATAGTTAATCTCCAGGGTTTCGGAGATGGGCTGTTCTGTGGTGGAGCCGACCAGTCCCATAATACCGTCGGTGTTTATTTTTTTCTTCTTTTCAGGTTCTTGTTTTTTCCGTGCCATATTGCACTCCTTATCATGAATGCCATCCCCTTTGGGGAGGACGGCCGAGCGTCAGCGAGGCCGGGAGAGCTGCGTTACAGCGCCGCAGTTTTCCGGGCAAACCGGCAAAACTCGCGTTCCCTCCGTCATGGCCGTCTGCGCTGCCTTCCCCAGGAGGTAAGCCTTTATTGAATTCTCTCCGTAATGGCCTGGTCAATCGCCGCGCCGCCTTCCCCAGAGGGGAAGGCTTTTACGAAATATCTGCCAATTCCAGATATTTGGCGCCGTTTTCGGCGATGAAATTCTTGCGCTCCTGGAGGCTGTCGCCCAGCAGTATATCAAAATAGTGGGCGGTGCGCTCGGCGTCCTCGGGCATGACCTTGATAAGCCGCCGCGTCTCGGGGTTCATGGTGGTCATCCACATCATCTCCGGGTCATTTTCGCCCAGTCCCTTGGAACGCTGGATGGTTACTTTTTTGCCCTCCAGATCCTTCAGAATTTTTCCCTTCTCCTGCTCGTTGTAGGCGAACCAGGTGTTGTCCTTGCAGGTGATCTCAAACAGCGGGGATTCCGCAATATACACATAGCCGTCTCGGATCAGCGTGGGGCAGAGGCGGTACAGCATTGTCAGAATCAGGGTTCGGATCTGAAAGCCGTCCACGTCGGCGTCGGTGCAGATGACCACCTTGTTCCACCGCAGAGCGCCCAGGTCGAAATTGCTCAGTTCCCGGGCCTTTTTTCCCTGAACCTCCACGCCGCAACCCAGAACCTTCATCAGGTCGGTGATGATCGGGGAGGCGAAAATCTTGGTGTAGTCTGCCTTCAGGCAGTTCAGAATCTTGCCCCGGACAGGCATAATGCCCTGAAATTCCGCGTCCCGGCTCAGTTTGACGCTGCCCAGCGCGGAGTCACCCTCCACGATATACAGTTCCCGCAGGCTGGCATCCCGACTCCGGCAGTCTACAAATTTTTGAACCCGGTTGGCAATGTCGATGTTTCCGGAAAGCTTTTTCTTGACATTGGATTTGGTCTTTTCCGCAGATTCCCGGGCGCGTTTATTGACCAGAATCTGCTCCGCTGCCCGATCCGCATCCTGCTTGTTTTCCAGGAACCAGACCTGCAGCTGTTCCTTAAAAAATGCGGCCATGGCGTCCTGGGTGAACTTGCTGTTGACAGACTTTTTTGTCTGGTTTTCAAAGCAGCCGATGGTAGAAAAGCAGTTGGTTACCAGCACCAGGCTGTCCTGAATGTCCTGAAACAGGATTTTATTTTCGTTCTTGGTGTATTTGCCGCTGTCCTTCAGGTACTTGTCAAAGGCTGCCGTAAAGCCCAGCCGCACGGCCCGGTCCGGGCTGCCGCCGTACTCCAGCCAGGAAGAATTGTGGTAGTATTCGATGTGGCTGATCTGCTTGGAAAAACAGAAGGAAGCCGTGATCTTCAGTTTCATCTCCGGCCGGTTGTCTGCGTCCCGGCCCCGGCGATCGGCCTCCCAGAAGGTGGGCATGGTGAAGGCGTTGTCTCCGACAAGCTCCTCAACATACTGCTTGATGCCCCCCTGGTAGCAGTACTCCTCCGTCTCAAATTTCCTATCCACCTGATTGCGGAACTGGAAGGTGACGCCCTTGTTGACAACCGCCTGGCGGCGCAGAACGTCCCGGTAGTATTCCGCCGGGATGTTGATGTCGGTGAAAACCTGACTGTCCGGCTTCCAGTGGAACCGGGAGCCGGTTTTTTTTCGGTCGGCGGGAGCCTGCTTCAGGCCGCCGATGTTCTTGCCCTTTTCGAAATGCAGATCGTAGCGGAAGCCGTCCCGGCGGATGGTGGCATCGAAATATTCGGAGGCATACTGAGTGGCGCAGGAGCCCAGGCCGTTCAGCCCCAGGGAGTATTCGTAGTTTTCGCCGTTTTCGCCGTACTTTCCGCCGGCATACATTTCACAGAACACCAGCTCCCAGTTATAGCGTTTTTCCTTCTCGTTATAGTCTACGGGGCAGCCCCGGCCGAAGTCTTCCACCTCCACGCTGAGATCGTCGTAGCGCGTGACGATAATTGTGTCGCCATGGCCCTCCCGGGCTTCATCGATGGCGTTGGAGAGAATCTCAAATACTGCGTGCTTGCAGCCCTCCAGATCGTCTGAGCCAAAAATGACTGCAGGGCGCTTGCGCACCCTGTCCTCGCCCTTGAGCATGGAGATGCTGGAATTTCCATATTGTTCCTGCTGCTTTTTACTTGCCATGTTTCTTACCTGCCATAGTTATCCATAGTAAATCCTGTTTATTATACGCATTTTTTGGAATAAAGTCAACAGCCGCTGTTTTTCCGTTTATCGGAAAACAGGGAAAAGGACTCCCGGCGGGAGCCCTTTTCACGTTATGCCTTCTGTTCGCAATAGACGCAGCGGTGGATATTCGCAGCTGTGTCTGTGCAGCGGAAAAGCTGTGGCAGTTCCTGCTCTGTCTGACAGATGCACTTGGGGTTACGGCAGACCCGATCGTATTCCAGTCCGGCTGTGTCTATTTCCTCCCGAACGGGGTTCCTGCGGGCCTCCTCCAGCAGCATCAGGATCAGCGCCATCCGCATGTATTTGCCGTTCAGGGCCTGACGGAAATAGGCGGCCCGGGGATCGTCATCGACCCGAACGCTGATTTCGTTGACCCGGGGCAGGGGGTGCAGCACACACATATTCTGTTTTGCCAGCTTCATTTTCCCGGTGTCCAGGATGTAGCTGCCTTTTAGCCGCTCATACTCCCGGGGATCGTCGAAGCGCTCCCGCTGAATGCGGGTCATGTACATCACATCCAGGTCAGGCATGGCTGCTTCCAGGGAGGATACCTCCGTGTAGGGGATGTTTTTGCGTTCCAAAATATTGTAGCGGACAAAGCCGGGAATTTTCAGCTCCCTGGGGGAAATCATAACAAACCGGATGCCCGGATAGCGGCTCATGGCTTCAATCAGGGAGTGAACGGTGCGGCCGTATTTCAGATCGCCGCACAGTCCGATGGTCAGATCCTGCAGGCGTCCCATTTCCCGTGAAATGGTCAGAAGGTCAGCCAGTGTCTGGGTGGGGTGGTTGTGACCGCCGTCACCGGCATTGATGACGGGAATGGAGGCAGCCCGGGAAGCCACATAGGGGGCACCCTCTTTTGGGTGCCGCATGGCGATGATGTCCGCATAGCAGCTGATGATTTTCGCCGTGTCAGAGACGCTTTCACCCTTGGCGGCGGAAGAGGAAGCGGCTTCACTGAAGCCCAGGACGCTGCCGCCCAGCTCCAGCATGGCGGCCTCAAAGCTCAGCCGGGTGCGGGTAGACGGCTCAAAAAAAAGCGTTGCCAGCTTCTTATGGGCGCATCGATTTTGGTAGGATTCGGGATGGGCGATGATGTCCTTGGCGGTGGCAATGAGCTGGTTCAGCTCCTCCACGCTCAGATCCAGGATGCTGTTCAGACTTCTCATGTGTTTGCTCCATTCACGGCCAGATAGCTGCGGATGCGGGCCACATTTTCCGCGTTGGACGGGTCCGCTTCCAGGTATTCGATGATATCATAGACGTCCACAACGGAGCAGACGGGGAAACCAAATTCCTCCTCCACCTCCGCCATGGCGGATTTTTCGGTTTTCCCCTTTTCCTTGCGGTCCACCATAACAAACGCGGCGGCAACCCGGACGCCTTCCAGACGGCTCAGAATCGCCATGCTCTCACGGATGGCAGTACCGGCGGTGATGACATCTTCTACGATGACCACTTCCTGCCCCGGCTGGGGAATATACCCAACAAACAGGCCGCCCTCGCCGTGATCCTTGGCCTCCTTCCGGTTAAAGAAAAAGGGAACGTCCAAACCATTCTTTGCCAGGGCAATGGAGGATGCCACCGCGATGGAAATGCCTTTGTAGGCGGGGCCGTACAGGACGGAAGGCTTGCGGCCCAGCTTTTCCAGATAAGCGCTGGCATAAAACTCTCCGAGCTTCGCGATCTGTGCGCCGGTTTTGATGTCACCGGCATTGATAAAATAGGGAATTTTACGGCCGCTTTTGGCGGTGAAGTCGCCGAATTTCAAAACACCGGCGCCTTTCAGAAATTCAATAAATTCTCTTTTATAGCTTTCCATGGTACGCGCTCCTTTCAGCCGCAGAATTCCGCGACACAGCGTTCGTAGGCGGCCACAGGGTCCGAAGCCCCGGTGATGGGGCGGCCAACTACAATGTAGTCGGAGCCAATGGCCTTGGCAGCGGTGGGGGTCATGACGCGCTTCTGGTCGCCGGTATCACCGTCGGCAAACCGGATGCCGGGAGTCACGGTCAGAAAGTTCCTGCCGCAGCGCGCGTGAACCTTTCCTGCCTCCAGGGGGGAACAGACAATGCCGTCCAGTCCCGCGTTTTTCGCGGTTTCGGCATAGTGCATGACCACCTGATCCATAGGCGCGTGAATCAGCAGGTCCCGCTCCATGGCCTGCTGGTCGGTGGAGGTCAGCTGGGTGACAGCTATCAACATGGGACGGGAGCCATCGGGGCGGGTCAGGCCTTCCAGCGCGGCTTTCATCATGGCGCTGGTACCGGCGGCGTGGAGGTTGGTGATGTCCACATCCAGATTGCTGAGGACCGCCATGGCTTTTTTCACGGTGTTGGGGATATCGTGGAGCTTCAGATCCAGAAAAATCCGGTGGCCCCGCGCTTTGATTTCCCGGACGATTCCGGGACCCTCCGCATAGTATAGCTCCATGCCGATTTTCACAAAGGGTTTCCTTCCGGTGAATTGATCCAGAAAAGCAAAGGTCGCTTCAGCAGAAGAAAAGTCACATGCTACAATTACGTCCTTACCCATTATCGTGCGCCTCCTATGATTTCACCTAAATTGTGGATATGGTATTGCTCCATGACCTGGGGAAGCTCCCGGAGGATGTCCCGGCAGGCGAAGGGGTTTACCAGATTGGCCGCGCCGACCTCTACAGCTGTGGCGCCGGCCAGCATCATTTCCACCACATCCTCCGCCGAGGTAACGCCGCCCATACCCACCACAGGGATTTTCACGGCGCTGGCTACCTGGTAGACCATCCGCAGGGCCACGGGAAACACGGCAGGGCCGGAGAAGCCCCCCATTTTGCCGGCGATGACGGGCTTGCGGGTGCGCAGATCGATGCGCATCCCCAGCAGGGTGTTAATCAGACTGATGCCGTCCGCGCCTGCGTCCTCGCAGGCTCTGGCGATGGAAACAATGTCTGTGACATTGGGGGAGAGCTTGATGATAACGGGCTTGGCGGTGACGGCCTTGACAGCACGGGTCACTTCCGCCGCCGCCTGGGGCTGCGTGCCGAAGCTCATGCCGCCGCCGTGTACGTTGGGACAGCTGATGTTGACCTCCAGCCAGCCCACCTGCTCCTGCTTGTCCAGCCTTTCGCAGGTGTAGGCGTAGTCCTCAACGGAAAAGCCGGAGACATTGGCTATGACCGGTTTGCGGAAATACGGTTTCAGTTTGGGCAGTTCCTCGGCGATGACCGCTTCCACGCCGGGATTCTGCAGGCCCACTGCATTTATCATGCCGGCGGTACACTCCGCGATGCGGGGCGTAGGATTGCCGAAACGGGCTTCCCGGGTGGTACCCTTGAAGGAGAAGGTACCCAGGCAGTTGATGTCGTACAGCTCGGCGTATTCGTAGCCGTAGCCGAAGGTGCCGGAGGCGGGAATCACAGGGTTATCCAGAGGGATTCCGCACAGACAGACGCTCAGGTTTCCCATAGAATCTCCTCCTTCCTCAGAACGGGGCCGTCTTTGCAGATGCGCTTATAGCCCGTCAGGGTCCTGCAGCTGCATCCCATACACGCGCCGAAGCCGCAGCCCATCCGCTCCTCGAAGCTCAGCTGACCGGAGGTTTTTGTGGCCCGGTACACGGCTTTCAGCATGGGTTCGGGTCCGCAGGCGTAAAAATATGTGTACGCCTCCGGCAACGCATCGGTCACAAACCCCCGGATGCCGCAGCTGCCATCTATGGTGGTGACGGATGTTTTGCAGCCCAGGGCGCTGAACGCCTCCTGATAGAAGATATCACTGCGGGTATTGAAGCCCAGGATGACGGAAACCTCCTTGCCCATGGCGGTGAGCCGTTTTGCCAGATTGTACAGGGGCGGAACGCCCACGCCGCCGCCCAGCAGAACGGGCTTGCCGCCTGCTGCGGACAGATCATAGCCGTTGCCCAGACCTGTCAGCAGGTCTAGGATTTTGCCGGGGGCCATGCCGCGCAGCTGTTCCGTTCCCTTGCCCACGACCTTGTAAAGAATGGTCAGGGTTTCCCCGTCATAGTCGCAGACGGAGATAGGACGGCGCAGAAAAAGACCGTCTAACCGGATGTTGACAAACTGTCCGGGGGCGGAAACAGCGGAGGTGTCCCCGGCCAGAACCATTTGATAGACGCTGGCTGTCAGCGCCTCATTTCGTACGATTTGAAAATAACCTTGTTTCATATGACCTCCCGCAGCGGCCGCTATGCGTCGATGGTGGAGATTGTCAGCGTTGTTTCCTCCAGTACATCCAACAGCACCCGAATGGTATCCAGAGCGGTAAACAGGGTCACATTATGCTCGGTTGCAATCTGGCGGATTTTTATGCCGTCGGTTTCGTTGGAGTCCAAGTCCTTGGTATTGATGACGTAAGCGATGTGTCCCTGCCGCAGAGCATTGGGAATTTCGTCGCTGCCCTGGCTGATTTTGTGCAGTACATGGGTGCGAATGCCGTTCTGCTTCAGATAGGCGGCGGTACCCTCCGTGGCTTCAATGTTGAAGCCAAGACGGTAAAAACGACGCATCAGGGGCAGGGCTTCTTCCTTATCCCTGTCGGCAATGGTGGCGAAGACGGTGCCGTAGTTCTGCAGTTTCATACCGGCGGCCTGCAGCGCTTTGTACAGCGCCCGGGTCATGGTGCGATCGTAGCCGATGGCCTCGCCGGTAGACTTCATCTCGGGGGACAGGTAAGCGTCCAGTCCCCGGATTTTGTTGAAGGAGAATACCGGGGCTTTGACGTACCAGCGTTTCTTCTCGTCAGGGTAGATGTCAAAGAAGCCCTGTTCTTTGAGACTCTTGCCCAGGATGACTTCGGTGGCGATGTCCGACAGGGAATAGCCGGTTGCCTTGCTCAGGAACGGGACGGTACGGGAGGAACGGGGGTTGACCTCGATGACAAAGACGTTGTCGTTCTGATCCACGATGAATTGAATATTGAACAGACCCACAATACCAATGCCCAGCCCCAGCTTTTTGGCGTACTGGAGGATGACGCCCTTGACCTTGTTGGAAATGGAAAAGGAAGGGTAGACAGAAATGGAATCGCCGGAGTGGATGCCGGTACGCTCCACCAGTTCCATGATGCCGGGGACAAAAACGTCCCGACCGTCGCAGATGGCGTCGATTTCCACCTCCCGGCCTTGAATATATTTGTCCACCAGAACGGGCTTGTCCTCGTCGATTTCTACGGCGGTGCGCAGGTAATGGCGCAGCTGGGTTTCGTTGGCAACGATCTGCATGGCCCGGCCGCCCAGAACGAAGGAGGGGCGGACCAGTACGGGATATCCAATCTCGTTTGCGGCGGCAATGCCGTCCTGGATTCTGGTAACAGCCCTGCCCTTTGGCTGGGGAATATTCAGGGAAAGCAGCAGCTTTTCGAAGGCGTCCCGGTTTTCCGCCTTGTCAATGGCGGCACAGTCGGTGCCGATGATCTTCACGCCCCGGTCGGTCAGAGGCTGGGCCAGGTTGATCGCGGTCTGGCCGCCCAGGGACGCGATCACGCCGTCCGGATTTTCGAATTCCACAATGTTCAGCACGTCTTCGGTGGTCAGGGGTTCGAAATACAGCTTGTCGGCAGTGGTATAGTCGGTGGACACCGTTTCCGGGTTGTTGTTAATGATGATGGCCTCATAGCCCGCCTGCTTGATGGTCATAACGGCATGGACGGTGGAGTAGTCAAATTCCACGCCCTGTCCGATGCGGATGGGACCGGCGCCCAAAACAAGGATATTCTTTTTGCCTGTCAGCCGGGACGCATTTTCCCCGGTGTAGGAGGAGTAGAAATAGGGGATATAGGCGCCGGTATGGCAGGTGTCTACCATGCGGAAGACGGGGAAAACCTTGTGTTCCCTGCGGAACGCATATACATCCAGCTCGTCGCATTTCCACATTCTGGCAACATATTTGTCGCTGAAGCCCATCTTTTTGGCCTGCTTCAGAATCTCCAGATCCCGGACGTTTGCCTTCAATGTTTCTTCCATATCCACAATGCGCTGAATAGCCTCCAGGAAATAGGACGTAATCTGCGTGATTTCATGCACCTGGGCCACGCTGATCCCCCTGGCCAGCAGCTCCGCAATGGCAAAAATGTTATCCGAACGGAAAGGCTCGATGTATTTGAGCAGCTCCTCATTGGTCATATTATCGAATTTTGGCAGGTAGATGTGCCTGGCGCCGATTTCCAGCGAGCGGATTCCCTTCAGCAGGGCTTCCTCCAGATTGGCGCCGATGCCCATGACCTCGCCGGTGGCTTTCATCTGCGTACCCAGGGTGTTCTGGGCCGTGGTGAACTTGTCAAAGGGGAAACGGGGCAGCTTGACGATGACATAGTCCAGGCTCGGCTCAAAGGAGGCATTGGTATTGGCAATCCGGATATCTTCCAGCGCCATGCCCACGGCGATTTTGGCTGTCACCCGGGCGATGGGATAGCCGCTGGCTTTAGAGGCCAGGGCGGAGGAACGGGAGACACGGGGGTTGACCTCAATCAGATAGTATTCAGAGGAATCGGGCTTCAGGGCAAACTGAATATTGCAGCCGCCCTCGATTTTCAGCTCACGGATAATTTTTACGGCAGAGTCGTTGAGCATCTTTTCCTCTTCGCCGGTCAGAGTCATGATAGGGGCTACCACCAGACTGTCACCGGTGTGAACACCGACAGGATCGATATTTTCCATACCGCAGATAGTAATCACATGGTCATTGGAGTCCCGCATGACCTCAAACTCGATTTCCTTGTAGCCCTTGACAGACTTCTCAACCAGAACCTGATGAACCGGAGATAGTTCGAATGCGTTCAGGCCGATGTCCGCCAGTTCCTCCTCGTCATAGGCAAAGCCGCCGCCGGTGCCGCCCAGCGTAAAGGCAGGGCGCAGAACCACAGGGTAGCCGATGCGCCGGGCCGCTGCCTTGGCCTCCTCCAGGGAGTAAGTGATTTCGGAGGGGATAACAGGCTCACCGATGGACTGACACAGCTCTTTGAACAGTTCCCGGTCTTCAGCGCGCTCGATGGAGGTGCTGGAGGTTCCCAGCAGTTTGACGCGGCATTCCTTCAGAACGCCCTTCTTTTCCAGCTGCATGGCCAGATTCAGGCCGGTCTGGCCGCCGATACCGGGGATGATGGCGTCGGGACGCTCATAGCGGATGATTTTGGCAATGTATTCCAGGGTCAGCGGCTCCATATAGACCTTGTCCGCGATGATGGTGTCTGTCATGATGGTGGCGGGGTTGCTGTTGCACAGCACCACCTCGTAGCCCTCTTCCTTCAGGGCCAGGCAGGCCTGGGTGCCTGCGTAGTCAAATTCTGCGGCCTGGCCGATGACGATTGGCCCGGAGCCGATGATCAGTATTTTTTTGATATCCGTTCTTTTTGCCATTTTCTGTTTTCCTCCTGGACTTTCCAATGTATATTTTGATGCCGGCTCTGATGAAAGAAGAATCTGCGTGAGGAGACAGGCGTGTCCCCGGGCGGGCAGAACCGGATGCCTGATGCCGTTTTTCCATAAAAAAGTA
>CAZUAN010000010.1:14364-19846 GCA_964618385.1 uncultured Oscillospiraceae bacterium
GTGTCCCCGGGCGGGCAGAACCGGATGCCTGATGCCGTTTTTCCATAAAAAAGTAGGTATCCGAAAGCACCGTCTGACGGCGCTGCCGCACGGCTATGCAGTGTAGACAATTTTCCCGCCGCAGACGGTGGCCATACACTTGCCGCTGACCTCCCACCCGGCAAACGGCGTTGCCTTGCCTCGGGACAGGAAAGAGGCCGGATCAATGGCATATGCCTCCCGCAGATCCCAGATGGAGTAGTCGCAGCCCAAGCCGATGCCGAAGCGCTTCCTGGGATTGACGCATAGCAGCTGCACCAGCTGTTCCAAAGTCAAAATGCCGGGCTTTACCAGACAGGTATACAGAACGGGGAAGGCGGTTTCGAGGCCCACAATGCCGAAAGCACTTTTTTCCAGACCCCGGGCCTTTTCCTCGGCGGAGTGGGGCGCGTGATCCGTGGCAATCATGTCGATGGTTCCGTCCAGAATTCCCTGGAGCAGGGCTTCCCGATCCTCTTTGCCGCGAAGGGGGGGATTCATTTTGAAGCGGCCGTCCTCCTGCAGCATGCTGTCATCCATCACAAGATAGTGCGGCCCGGTCTCGCAGGTTACATTCAGCCCCTCGGCCTTTGCTCTGCGGATCAGCGCCACACTCTCCTTGGCGGAGACGTGGCAGACATGATAAGCCGCGCCGGTTTCCCGCACCAGCTGCAGGTCCCGGGCGATCTGCCGCCACTCGCTTTCCGGGCAGATTCCCGAATGCCCATGGCTCCTGGCGTATTCCCCAGGGTGGATGCAGCCCCCCCGAAGCAGGGTATTATCCTCGCAATGGGCCGCAATGATTTTTCCCAGGGTCTTGGCCCGCAGCATGGCCTGACGCATGATTTCGCCGTTCTGAACGCCGTGTCCATCGTCGGAAAAACCGGCAACATAGGGAGCCATGCCCTCCAGGTCAGCAAGGATCTGCCCCTTTTCCTCCACGGTGATGGCCCCATAGGGGCAGACCTGGATACAGGCGGTTTGACGGATGATTTCCCGCTGGAGATTCAGGTGCGCCACACTGTCGGACACGGGATTCAGGTTCGGCATGGTGCATACGGCGGTGTAGCCGCCCCGGGCGGCGGCCAGGCTGCCGGAGGCGATGGTTTCCTTGTAAGAAAAACCCGGCTCTCTGAAATGCACATGCACATCACAGAAGCCGGGAAACACAACAAAATCGGGAGAATTGAAAACAGCAAGCTCCGCAGAGGAAATGGAAATGCCAACGCTGTCCGCGAACCCGGTTCCCAGGGATGCGGAAATAACCTTGGCTCTGGTACCTGCACTCATGCGTGTCTCCTTTCGACGCCTGAAAAATGCCCTGCCGAAAGACGGCAGGATGGGCAGCGCGGCGGGCCGCTGTATGAATCTACGAAATTATAGCATGGGGAGTGTAAGCTTGTCAACAGGAAAATGGCACAAAAAACGGGAAGAAGGCCGGCTTCCGCGTGTCTAAAAAGCCATCTGCCGGCAAAAGCCAGCCCGTCCCTTTTTATCTGTGTTTCCAGGTGCTTGGGGAGAACAGCACCAGAATGGGAAAAATCTCCAGGCGTCCTGCCAGCATGGCCCAGGACAGAACCAGCTTACTCAGGGTGCTGAACTGGCTGAAATTGCAGGTGGGACCAACCGCCTCCAGGCCGGGACCAATGTTGTTGAAGGTACACAGAACTGCGGAGAAATTGGTGCCAATGGAGAAGCCGTCCAGGGAAATGATGACGAACACGGCAAACAGAATCAGGATATAAGCGGCAAAATACACGTTGGTGTTGTCCAGAATTTTCTGATCCACGGCCTGCGTGTTGTTGCGTACCAGCTCCACCTTTCGGGGATGCAGCATCAGGCGGATGTTTCGGCGCAGACCCTTGCACAGCAGCAGCAGCCGCGCAACCTTCAGTCCGCCGCCAGTGGAGCCGGCGCAGGCCCCGATTACCATCAGACAAAGCAGAATGGTGCGGGAAAAGCTGGGCCAAAGGTCAAAGTCCGTGGTGGAAAAGCCGGTGGTGGTGATGATGCTGCTGACCTGAAACGCGCTGTGACGGATGGCTTCTCCTAAGGTTTCGTAATAGCTGCGGGTATTGAGCGTAATCAGCACGATGCTGCCCAGGATGATGCCGAAATAAGTCCGCAGTTCCTCGTCCCGGAAGACGGTTTTCCACTGCCGGAGCAGCAGCAGATAATAGCAGCTGAAATTGACGCCGAACAGAATCATAAAGACGGTGGTGACATTTTGCAGGTAGGGGCTGTAGCTGCCCATGGAATCGTTTCGAACGCCAAAGCCGCCGGTGCCAGCCGTGCCGAAAGCGGTACACACCGCTTCAAACAGCGTCATTCCTCCCACCAGAAGGAAAACAATGTTGAGAGCGGTCAGTACAATATAAATCAGATACAGGATGGCGGCGGTTTTGCGCATTTTGGGAACCAGCTTTCCCACGTTGGGGCCGGGGCTTTCCGCCCGCAGCAGATGCATGGTAAAGCCCTGCCCTTTTTCACCGGTGAAGGCCAGCAGGAATACCAGCACGCCCATGCCGCCCAGCCAATGGCTGAAGCTGCGCCAGTACAGGATTCCCTTGCTCAGCGCTTCCACGTCCGCCACGATGGAAGCACCCGTGGTGGTAAAGCCCGACACCATCTCAAACAAACAGTCCACATAGCTGGGAATCTCCCGGGAAATGTAGAAGGGGAGGCACCCCACAAGACTCAGCACGATCCAGCTGATGCCGACGCACACCAGGCCCTCCCGGGCATTGAAGGCACTGGGCGCGCCCCGGCAGAGCAGGGCCAATATCAAAACGATCCCCAAGATGACCAGCAGGGTATCCAGAAAGCCTCTGGCCGCCATGGAATCACCGCAGTACAGGCTGATGCACAGGGCCGGGATCATAAAAAGCCCCTCAATGGATAGAATTTGGGCGAGAAAGTGCCCCATCATTTTGTAATTCATAAGGAAGCCTCTTTATGCAAAGATGTCGTTGAGCTGCCGGATAACCTCTCTGCCATTGGTGACGACTACGACCATGTCGTCCAGAGTGAAGCAGGAATCGCCGTTGGCAATCTCTGTGACAGCTCCGTGGGAAATGCTGACCAGCAGCACATTCGGCTTGAGTTTGATCTGCTTCAGCGGCTTGCCGCAGTTGCGGGTATGCTGATCCACAAGGAACTCCATGGCCTCCGCCTGGCCGTCGGCTATGGTGTGGACGGAGACGGCGGCGCCGGTCTGATGCTCCATGGCGCGGACATAGCGGACAATATTGCTGCAGACCAGTTCCCGGGGACAGATCACGCTGCCAAGGGACAGGCTGTTGATGACGCTCCGGTTTTCCGTGTGGTCCAGCTTGGTGATGACCTGGGGCACGCCCTGAGCGGTTCCGTAGAGGGAGACAATCATATTCTGTTCATCAAACCCGGTCAGGGTCACCAGCGCGTCGGTCTGAGCCAGCTTCTCGCTTTCCAGAACATCCTGCTCACTGATGTTGCCGCAGATGATATCGGTATCGGGCAGCAGCTCGCACAGCTCCTGGCAGCGGACATAATCCCGTTCAATGATCCGGGCCGAAATGCCGGATCGTTCCAGGCGCTTTGCCAGATAATAGCTGATGCGGCCGCCGCCGCAGAGAGTGGCGCTGCGCACCCGGCGGCTGAGAATGCCCAGGCTCTTCAGCAGGGTGGTCAGATTCTGGGAAAGGGCGGTGACAAAAATCCGGTCCCCTTCCAGCAGAACGAAATCGCCCTTTGGCGCCAATGTACTGCAGCCCCGGATAACCGCACAGACCAGCACCTGGCATTTGACAATGCTCCGCAGATCCATCAGCCTGACATTGCACAGCTTGCTGCCGGCGTCGACCCGCAGTTCCACAATTTCCGTGCGCCCCTTGGCGAAGGTATCCCGCCGCAGGAAGCCGGGATACTTCAGCAGACGGTCAATTTCGGCGGCCGCCTGATTCTCGGGGTTGATGACCATGGACAGGCCGAAAACATCCCGCATTTTATAGATCTGATCCGTGTATTCGGGATTGCGGATGCGGGCGATGGTGTGCAGCCTGGGATTCAGGAAATGGGCCGTGGTGCAGCACAGCAGGTTCACTTCGTCCTCGCTGGTAGCGGCAATGAGCAGGTCCGCGTCCTTGACCCCGGCCTGCTGGAGTACGCTCATGGACGCGCAGTTGCCATGGACAGAGATGACGTCGTAACGCTCTACGCTGGATTCCAGGACACTGGAATTGGAGTCGATGACGGTGACATCATATCCCTCGGATGAGAGCTGCCTCGTCAGCATGGAGCCGACTTTGCCGTCACCTGCAATGATAATATTCATAATTGCCTCCTGAAGCGGTATGGAAATTCCACAAAAAAGACCGGATGGCCCGCTGATGGCACCGTACCGCAAAACCGTTCGCCGGAACGGGCTTTAAGGGAACCGGACAAAATTTCCGCGTCCGGTCCTCATAGCGCCTGATACCGGGAAATATGGGGTTTTCCGGCTTTTTGTGCCGCACTGTACGCTTTATTATAGCAGGATTCGGTTCAAATGACAACTGTCTATCGACACGAAAAGAAAAAATGTTGGTTTTTGACGATTGGATTTCCGGCGTCGGGAGCGGCCTGTGCGATCATGCGGGAGCGGATATGCGTGAAAAGGCTGAACCCCTTTTCATAGCGCCACAGGTGCGTTCAGAACGGAGGAAACAGTCTGACCGGCCAGCCTCCAACACGGAATCCACCATCTGCAAGCGGGATGGTGGATTCCAATGCGGTTTGAGAAGGATTCAGTATAAATCCGAAGGAGACAACGCATCCGTATAAAAGCCGGAAATTCCCCGTTCCAGTGACCGCCTGGCTTCATCCGCGCGGTTTACGGTATGCTCGTATACGGTAAAACCCAGTTCGCGCATCAGTGCGGCATCTTCATCAGGCATCTCCCCATAGGGAACGGTAATGACGGAGATATTCTCCTCATTACAGATTTGCGCAACCTCTAATTGCCAATGGCCCCAATTATAGATTGTGAAAAGAAACTGCGTGTCATCAAACGGATAGATTTCCTGAACGGAGGCCTTTTCCCGCCCGGTGTACAATTGAATAATAAAGCGATCCAGAATAGAGGCATCTTCCTCCGCAAGCGCCACCAGGTCGGAGATGACAGGGCAGATATCACCGTCGTTTTTAATATCCGTAATCAGATGCATCTGCGGATATTCTTTCATGAATTGAATCAAATGTTCCGCTGTCAAGGGGGAATATTTTCCCTGTATCTTAGAAGCCAAAAACTCCTCCAGCGTGGGCTGATAATCCTCCAGATAGGCATCGGTCCAGTCATGGGTGCATACCAGGTAATTGTCACTGGTGTATCGAAGATCGATTTCAATAAAATAGTTGCCCTCGGACAAAGTCTTTTCCACGGCCTCTACGGAATTGGTGTAACTGTTGCCTTCAATTTGACCGCCGGCATGATAAATCATGGGATGGT
>CAZUAN010000010.1:19946-27076 GCA_964618385.1 uncultured Oscillospiraceae bacterium
TTGGTGTAACTGTTGCCTTCAATTTGACCGCCGGCATGATAAATCATGGGATGGTCGGCAAACCATTCCTCTCCGGTGGTTTTGACAGGGTACAGGGTAATCTGGTCATCTGTTGCGCCTGTAACGGGAACAGGATGAAGGGCATAATAAACCGCTTGCTTAAATGACTGAATTTCTTCGACATATTTTACTACCAGCAGGGACAAGCAGCATAACAGTAAAATGTGGAGCAGCAAAATCTTATGTTTTTTTAAGAACATGGCATAACCCCCTAAGGTTAAAATGCGGCCTTGACCGGACGGATAAAAGCTGCGGAAACCCTTTATTCACCAGACGGAAGAACAGCATACTGTTCGAGCAGTTCCATAAGCGCGTAAACCCGGGACTTTGTAATCTCCGCAGCGGTGCTGCCTGTAACGAGGGGATAAAGGGAACCGCCCTCCACCTCCGAGCCAGCGGCTGCCACGGCTTCTTCTTTTGCGGCAATCCATTCCTGCTCCTCTATGGTGAGCTGACGCATGGATTCCGCGTCCAGCGTTTGCCCCAGAACGATCCAAAGCTCGTTCAGCACGGTATCCCACAATTGGTATTCTCGCGATGCTGCAATGTTGAGATCCGCTTGGGAAGCATCGGCTCCCAGCCCGGCTTTCATGGTAAGCGCCTCCGCTTCTGCAGCGGCGATCCGGTCTTTCATTTGCTGAAGCGTGTTGCTGCTGGAAAAGCCGCATTGCCGGGCCACATTGTATAAGCCGTAAAAGGGAAGTTCTGTCTCTTCCGCGGAAGAAAGGTCGGAATAGCCAACCCAGTTCCGGTATTCCTGGGGAAGCTCTGCCAGCGGAGCGCCCGGAAGATAAATCAGAATCTCGTCCGCCTCTCCCAGACCATAGGAGGTGCGGTATTGAAACAGAACGCCATCGATGATTTCCGCCGTTCCGGGTTCCCGGGCGTAGGAGATCTCCTGAATCCGCAGGGAGTAGGCAGTATCATCCGCTTTCTGCGGTTGGGTAAATTGTCCCCGGTATTCGCAGTGGTCAGCGCTGCCGTTTGGATAGCCGTCACCGGTAACACCCATGTTGCTGTCGTGAAATTCCCCGGAAAAGCTTCCGTCCCCGTAGATCACCAGCGTTTCCCGCCATCCGCCAGCGCCGCTGGAGAAATAGAAGGTGGTATTTTCCAAATCATGGAAGGAAAAGGTGCTTTCCGGAGCGCTTTGCGTAGTTTGGACAGTTTCAGTGGGAAGCTCGAAGGATTCGGCCACAGCGGGAGTGTGTTCTTCTGTTGTCTCCGAGGGCAGGGCCGGTGCGGCGTCATGCCTGCAGGCGGTGAGGGCCAAAAGAAGGGCTGCGGAGAGCAAGATACAAAAATACTGTTTCATCCCATCATCCTCCAAAATCCTGCGCCACCTTTGCCAGCATCTCCCGAATGGGCAGGTGGTAGGGGCAGCGGCTTTCACAGGCGCCGCAGCCAATGCAGTCGGAGGCCCTTTTGGAAAGTCCCGCATAGCGGCTCTTGGCCCAATCCGCCAGACCGTAGCGCTGCAGATAGCCGTCGAACAGGAAGGCGCTGGAAATGCTGATGCCCGCGGTGCAGGGCTGGCAGTAGTTGCAGCGGCGGCAGAATTGCGTGCCCAGCGCATCCCGGACTGCCTGGAATCCGGTCTGTTCCTCGTAAGTCAGAGGCGCAGTATCGGAAACGGCCGCCAGATTTTGCCGCAGTTCCTCTGGCTCTGCCATGCCGGGAATTACAACGGACACACTTGGGTTGGCGCAGATGTAACGCAGAGCCAGGGCAGCGTTTTCAATGGCGCCGCCGGCCAGCGGCTTCATGCAGATAAAGCCGACGCCCTTTTCGGCACAGGCCGCAATCAGCTGTTCGCCCTGGGTTTCCACAATGTTGTAGGGGAACATAACGGTTTCCACCCAGTCCATCTCCAGCGCCATTCGGAAGGTGTCCAGAGAGTGGGCGGTGACGCCCAAATGACCGATTTTGCCCGCTGCTTTGGCTTCCAGCAGAGCCTCCAGAGCGCCGCCGGGGGCGGTGATCTGCTTCAGCTGCTCTGCGGTGGGATTATGTACCTGATACAGATCGATATAATCCGTGCGCAGATTCCGCAGACTGATGCTAATGTCGGCGGCCATGGCCTCCCTTGTGCGGGACATGCTCTTGGTGGCCAGGACAAAATGCTCCCGGATGCCCTCCAAACCGAAGCCTAAATATTCTTCGCTGACGGTGTAGCTCCGGGCGGTGTCAATGTAGTTGACGCCCGCTTCCAGAAGCGCATGCATCAGCTTTTGGGTTCCCTCTGCGTCGATGCGCTGAATGGGAATGCCGCCGAAGCCCAAACGGGAAATTTTCAGGCCGGTTCTGCCCAATTCTCTGTATTCCACGGAAAAACCTCACACTTCAATTTTATATTTATACGGATTTTTAATAAAAAATAGGAAATCCAAAGGATGGAACCTTTTGATAGGAAGATCATAAGTGGCTGGAAAATTACAATCTTCCCCTTTGCGGATGGACGGGGTTATTTTCCCAATTCCAGGTTCTTCTGATAGGCCGCGATGACGCAGTCCATTGCCGCACCCCGGAAGCCCCGCTGCTCCAGGACCCGGACACCGGCGATGGTGCTGCCGCCGGGGGAGCAGACGGCATCCTTCAAGGCACCGGGATGCTGGGCTGTGGTCATTACCATTTCCGCAGCACCGGCCATGGTCGCTGCGGCGTACTCTACGGCCTTGGCACGGGGAAGCCCGCAGGCCACTGCGCCGTCAGCCAGGGCGTCCAAAAACAGGTACATATAGGCCGGGCCGCAGCCGGACAGAGCGCTGGCGGCGTCGATCAGATGCTCATCCAGATTATCCAGCAGACCGCAGTGTCCCATGTCCCGAAGCCAATCGGCAAGAACCTTGTCATCCACCAGACTGTTGCGGCAATACTGGATGACGCCCTTGCCAATGGCAGTGGGGGTATTGGGCATAATGCGGATTACAGGCAGGGAAGTGCCTGCAAATTCCTCGATCCGGGCGATTTCCAACCCTGCTGCCATGGTGATAAGCAAGGGCCTGCGCTGGGCCAGCAGATCCTGCAGGGGGGCCAGCACACTTTGCATCATGTGAGGCTTGACTCCCAGGAAAATGCGGTCGCACCGGGCGGCAATGGTTTCGCTGCCGGAATAGCCGATGCCCAGTTCCCGGGCCAGAGCCTTTGCCCGGCCGGAGCGGTCAGACACGAGAATGTCGGCGGTTTCTTTTCGTAAAGCTTTGGCAATGGCGCCGCCCATATTGCCGCAGCCGATGAATCCGTATTTCATCATTGCCTCCTTACCGGATATGGCCGTTGCCGTGGATGATGTATTTGTAGGTTGTCAGTTCCCGCAGGCCCATTGGCCCCCGGGCGTGAAGCTTCTGGGTGGAGATGCCCATTTCGCAGCCCAGTCCGAATTCACCGCCATCGGTAAACCGGGTTGAGGCGTTGACATAGACCGCCGCGCTGTCCACCTGGGAGGTGAAAATTTTCTCGGCTTCCGCGCTACGGGTTACAATGGCTTCGCTGTGGCCGGTGGAGTGGGCGGCAATATGGGCGACAGCCTCCTGTACGTCCTCCACGCATTTGACCGCCAGAATGTAGTCCAGAAATTCGGTGTCGAAATCCGTTTTTCCAGCGGCCCGGCCGGGGATAATGGCCGCCGCCGTTTCGTCTAGGCGAAGCTCTACCTTGGTTTCCCGGTTTGTCACCAGCCGGTCATAAAGCATGGGCAGGAAGGCAGGCGCAATGGCTTTGTCCACCAGAAGCACTTCCTCGGCGTTGCAGACGCTGGGACGGCTGGTTTTGGCATTTTCGATGATGTTCAGTGCCATGGCAAGGTCAGCGGACTTTTCCACGTACACATGGCAGATGCCTGTGCCGGTGGCAATGCAGGGGACAGTGGCGGTGCGGACGCAGGTGCTGATCAGCCCGGCGCCGCCTCGGGGGATCAGCAGGTCAATGTAGCCATTGGCTGTCATCAGGGCCGTCGCGCCGGCCCGGGAGGTGTCCTGTACCAGGTTTACGGCATTTTCCGGGATGCCTTGGGAGGCCAGTCCGGTCCGCAGGGCGGTGACAATGGCGTTGGCGCTGCGGAAAGCTTCCTTGCCGCCTCTTAGGACGCAGACATTGCCGCTTTTTAAGGCCAGCGCTGCGGCGTCGCTGGTGACGTTGGGGCGGCTTTCATAAATGATGGCAATGACACCCATGGGAACGGCGATTTTCTGAATTTGAAGGCCGTCAGCCCGGGTGTGTTCCTCCAGAATCTGTCCCACCGGGTCGGGAAGGGCCGCCACCCGGCAGATGCCATCGGCCATGTCCGCGATGCGCGCCGGTGTCAGCCGCAGACGGTCCAGCATCACTGCGGAGATCGTCTCCTTTGCGGCATTCAGATCCAGAGTGTTGGCAGCCAGAAGTTCCGCTTCGTGGGTCAGCAGGGCATCCGCCATGGCGTTCAGGGCGGCGTTTTTTTGCTCGGCTGACAGGCAGGCAATTTCGGCTTTTGCGGCCTTGGCCGCTTCCAGCATGTTTTTCATAAGGCTTTCTCCGTAAATCTGGTGCCAATTTCTTTGCCGTCCAGGATATCATAGAGATTGGCGGGGCGGTTTCCGTTGGCGATGACCATGTCGCAGCCGCAGTCCAAGCAAAGCTGAGCGGCCTGGAGCTTGGTAATCATGCCGCCGGTACCCTGGCCGCCGCTGCTGACACCGGCCAGAGCGCGGATGGAATCGTCGATTTTGCCAACCCGGTGGAGCAGCCGGGCCTCCGGATGGGTGTGGGGATCGGCGGTGTACAGTCCATCAATGTCAGACAGCAGGATCAGCAGATCCGCGTGGACGCTTCTGGCTACTATGGCGGACAGAGTGTCGTTGTCGCCGATGACGATTTCATCGGTGGCAACGGTATCATTTTCATTGAGGATGGGCAGCGCGTCCAATTCCAGCAGACGCTCCAGTGTGTTGGTAAAATTGCGGTAGCGCGTTTCATTGGAGGTGTCGTCGCCGGTGATCAGCAGCTGGGCCACAGTGTGGTGGTATTCGCTGAACAGCTTGTCATAGGTATACATCAGCTCGCATTGCCCAACGGCAGCGGCGGCCTGCTTGGATGGAATGTCCTTCGGCCGCTCTCGCAGGCCCAGCTTGCCGACGCCCATGCCGATGGCGCCGGAGGACACCAATATTACCTCATGACCGGCATTTTTGATATCGCTGAGGTTTTTGCAAAGCGCTTCCACTCGCCGGATATTCAGATGCCCGGTGGAGTGGGCCAGGGTAGAGGTGCCGATTTTCACGACAATACGCATATCTGTCCCTCCTGACGGGGGATTTTTAGACTGGAAGAAAAATCCCGGTATAGGCCGCTGGTTCATGCGGCCGGTTCGACAGGAATTATTATACTGCTTTAGCGGAATAAAGTAAAGAGAAAAAACCGGGAACCGACATGCAAAAACGCGTTTCCTGTGAAAAACGGCGCGGCTTGCATCCCGGCACCGGTCAATTTCCGCAAGCGGGATTTCCGCCGGGACAGGTTGGCATGAGGGAAGAATGCCTTTTATTTTATAGAGAAAAACCCGGGGATGCCGCTTCTCTGAGGAAAGGCCTCATTCCGCGCAAAAACTTTTCAAGACGAGTAACTTTTTGTAGTTGTTTTTTCAGAAACCGCATGGTATAATGTCGAAAGAGCGATTCTGTATGTATCCGGACGGGGGTATCATGAATGGGTAAGATAATTTGTGAGGTTTGCGGAACATCGTATCAGGATACGGCGGACTGCTGCCCGATCTGCGGCTGTTCCCGGGATGCTGCCGCGGCGCTGCTGGGCGACGATCTGGTTTCGGAGGAAATTGTGGAGCAGCCCAAGGCAAAGGGCGGACGTTTTTCCGCCAAAAAGAAAAAGGAGATCTTCGACTACGATGAGGTGAACGCCGAACTGGAGGAGGAACCGGTGTCGGAGGAGGAAAACCCCTACGATGAGGAGGAGGAATACGAGGAAGGCTCCCGGCATAATACGGTTGCGGTGGTTTTTCTGACGATTCTGATTGTCGCGCTGCTGGCCGCCGCAGGATTCCTGTTTCTGCGTTATTACCTGCCCAATCTGCGCTCCGATTCCACGGACGCGTCTACCGAGGCGCAGGTTCAGCAGAGTACGGTGGCAGCGACCGAATATGCGATTCCCTGCCAGAGCCTGGTTCTGACCAGCGGCACCGCCGAGCTGAGCAAGGAAGGTCAGTATTTCCTGATCCACGTCGTTGCAGTGCCGGAAAACACCACGGAAACAATTGCGTATTCCTCTGCGGACGAAAGCATTGCCACCGTTACGGATGACGGCAGGATCACCGCCGTCGCGGAGGGCGAGACAGTGATCTATATCACCTGCGGCAATATTCAGGCCACCTGCCCGGTCACGTGCGTCTTTGTGGAGGAGACAGTGGCTCCCACCGTGGCGGAGACGGTTTCCGAAACTCAGGAAGAGGAGACAACGGCGGCGACTGCGAATCCCGATGTGGTTCTGAAGCTGAAAAAGACCGATATCATGCTGGGCGTCTACTATGAATACCAACTGGAGCTGGATTGCGATCTGGAGCAGGATCAGGTGGAATGGAGTTCGGAGCATCCCTATATTGCCTCCGTGGATGAATACGGGGTGGTTAAGGCTCTGAAATCCGGTACGACGTCGATCACAGCCAGGTATGGAGACCAGGAAGTACAGTGCATTGTCCGCTGCGGCTGATGCGGAAGGAAAGTACGGCAGCTCTGATGCAGAGCTGCCGTACTGCGTTATTCGCCGCCGGTGACGGCGTTCCTGCGAAACAGGAAAGAAATGCACCACAACCCGGCAAGCCCCACGATGGTGTAGATCAGGCGGCTTATCAGGGATCCGGTTCCGCCGAACAGCCAGGCAACCAGGTCAAATTGGAAGATTCCAACCAGGCCCCAGTTGACGCAGCCAATAATAGACAGGATCAGAGCAATGGTATCCATTTGTAATTCCCTCCATTTCATGTTCCGAATAGGAATAGGATATGCACGTTTTTGGATTTTATCAGGACAGCGGTTGCAAAACGCTTCTTTTTTCGCTATAATGCGTGCATGGTATCTAAGGAACCT
>CAZUAN010000011.1:0-26677 GCA_964618385.1 uncultured Oscillospiraceae bacterium
TCAATTGCTTCCTCCACATCGCCGTTAAAAATAATTTTCCCTTTATCCAGCACGATGCACCGGTCACAAAGGCGGCGAATGGTATTCATATTGTGGCTGACATACAGAACCGTTCTGCCCTCTTGTTTGGCGGCTTGGCGCATCTTATCCAGACATTTTTTCTGGAACGCCATGTCACCCACCGCCAGCACCTCGTCCATAATCAGGATCTCGCTGTCCAGATGGGCCGCCACGGAGAAGGCCAGTTTTACGAACATACCGCTGGAATAGCGCTTCACCGGCGTGTCAATAAACTCCCGCACCTCGGAGAATTCGATGATGTCCTCCATCTTCGCGTCGATTTCCGCCTTGGTCATGCCGAGGATAGCGCCGTTCAGATACACATTTTCCCGGCCGGTCATCTCTCCGTTGAAGCCGGTGCCCACCTCCAGCATGGAGGTGATCCGGCCGTAAATATCGATTTCGCCCTCTGTGGGCGCCGTAACCCGGCACAGAAGCTTCAGCATGGTGCTTTTTCCCGCGCCATTGCCGCCGATGATGCCCAGAGCCTCCCCCTTGTATACCGTCAGGTCAATGCCGTTCAGCGCCATGAAGGTCTGCCCCACCAGGCGCTGATCCGTACCGACGAGGGTATTGGGGTCTTCCTTGCCGCGGGCCCTGGCCCACCAGCTTTGCAGGTCGGCCGTCAAAGTCCCGCCGCCGATCTGCCCCAGCTTGTAGCGCTTTTTGACGCCGGAAATGGAAATGGCAACTTCCCGATTGCTGTTTTCCCCGCGCATTTTCCGTCCCCCCTACACCGTATCCATAAAGGTTCGCTCGACCTTATTGAAAATCATAATGCCAATGACCGCCACGGCCAGGGAAACCGCCCAGGACAGCCCATAATATCCCCAATTCAGCGTCCCCTGACCCAGAACCGCGTAGCGCAGTATCTCTACAGAGGAGGTGACCGGATTGATCTGCACCACAGTCCGGATCCATCCCTCGTCCAGCGTGGACAGCGGATAGACAATGGGCGTCGCGTACATCCACAGGGAAATACCGAAATCCACCAGTACCGACAGATCCCGGTACTTGGTGGTCATGCTGGACACAATGATACCAAATCCCATGCCCAGAATGCCCATATGCAGCAGCTCCACGGGAACCATCAGCCAGGCCCCCCAGTGCGGGTGCAGGGTTCCCTGAATCAGGAAGAAGATCATAAACAGCATCACCAGCACCATCTGGATCAGGAAGCGGATCATGGCGGAAATCACATTGGAAATGGGCGTGGTCAGCCGGGGGAAATAGACCTTCCCAAAGATATAAGCGTTTTCCGTAAAGGTGGAGGCGTTGCTGGTGACGCAGCTGGAAAAGAACGCCCAAACCGCGTTGCTGAACAGATAGAACAGGAATGTTGGCACGCCGTCCGTTCCGATTCCGGCAATGCCGTTAAACACAATGGCATGAACCACGCTGCTGAAAATGGGGGTCAGCAGAATCCAGGCGGGGCCAAGAATCGTCTGCTTATAGGACACCACAAAATTCCGCTTTATAAACAGGGCGATCAGATCCCGGTATTGCCAGACCTCCTTCAGATTCAGGTCAAGCAGGCGGTGCTTTGCCGAAATGTGGATATGGTAAGTTTCTTGCGGAGTCTGTGCCATTTGATTACCTCTTTTTCCGGACAAATTGAATCAGATTATGCAGCCCTTTCATAGGGGCTACCAGCCAGCGGGGCATGCCAATGTATTGCGCGATTTCGGCATTTGTACACCGTTCCATGGCGTCGCAGGTAAATCCGTACCACATGCCAAGCATGGTCTTGGGCGGGTAATTAAAATAGATTGCCTTCTCCCGGAAAAACAGGCCCGTTCCCTGCGGATTGTCAAGAAAGACCTTATATCCGGCTTTGGTCAAGCCATCGTCCTTATATTCCCAAATCCAAATAATATCATTGAAAAAACGAATTTTATAGCCGTCATACGCCATGCGATTCCATGTGACGGCTTCCGTCATAAATTTTTCTCCCGGAAATTCCGGATATAAATAACGTCGGTGAATATTCGTATAGAAAACAAGCGCACGTTCTCCGTCTATTGCACCATACATATCAAACGCATTACCATCCAGAAACTCACCTGAAAAAAGCGTATTGGGAGTATACTCTGGCGTATATCCCCGATTTGCCACAATACCGCAATATTTTTGCTCCTTCGGCAATTCCGCTTCCCAGCGGGCGATCTTTTCCAGGGCGTCGTCCGTCAGGTAGTCATCCGAATCCACCGTAAAGAACAGCTCTCCCCGGGCCTGTTCCAGACCGCGGTTGATGGCGCGGCACTTGCCGCCATTTTCCTGCTTATAATACCGGATCGGGAAGGGATTTTCTTCCTCGCTCCACTGGGCGAACAAAGCCTGCGTATCATCTGCAGAGCCATCGTCCACAACCAGCCACTCAAAATCCGTAAAGCTCTGGCGCTGCAAAGAGCGGTACAGATTTTCCAGAATATACGCCCGGTTATAGGTTGGGGTAAAGACGGTAATCTTATAATCAAATTCCATTCCGCACCTCATGACAACACATGGATATCCGTCAGGAAATTCAGCATCCGGCAGGTTCCCTCAAAGGAAGTCTGCGCCAGTGCCAGCAGCAAACGCTTTTTTCCGGAAATTTTCCCGGGGGAAAGAGGCTTCGTGTCCTCCAGAGCTTCGCAGAGGATTCCGCGCGCCTTTTCCAGTCCCTCTCCGGACATCGCACGCAGGCAGCCCTGCATGGCGTACAGGCAGGTGAAAAACAGATCCAGCTTGGCTTCCTCCACCAGCTCCGGCATGCGTGACCGCAGATATGCCAGCCGCTGCCGCTTCGCCAAAATGCCGTCCAGGCGCCTGATTGAATAGGGTTTGTGCATAGCGCTGTCCTGCTGCTGCCGGTAGGCATACATACAGCAGGATGACCGAACCAGCTGCCCGGCATTCCCGATTACACGGAATGTCCAAAATTCGTCATCTATCAGCGTTCCAACAGGGAAACGAATGTCCCCAATCACGCTGCGCCGGTATAACTTATTCGGCGGCGTTTGGCAAAACATCTTATCCTGAATATGCAGCAGCATGGCCTCCTCGGTAGAAAATGCCTTTACCGTAAATTCACTGCCATCATCCATTGGGAAGTCATCCGTTTCCGTGATACCGATTGCACATTCAGCAATGCCGGCCTTCCCTTCCATAATTCTGTAAAGGTGCTCGTACATATGCGGTTCAATATAGTCATCACTGTCCACCATGCCAATCCATTCTCCCCGCGCCATATCCAGCCCCGCATTCCGGGCCGCGCCCGCGCCGCCGTTTTCCTTATGGATGACCTTGATCCGGCTGTCCCTGGCTGCCCAGGCGTCGCAAATGGCTCCGCTATTGTCCGGGGAACCGTCGTCGATCAGGATGATCTCCAGATTCCGGTAGGTCTGGCCGGCAATGGAATCAATGCACTTATCCAAATAATTTTCCACCCCGTAAACCGGGACAATCACGCTGATCAGCGGCAATTCCTTCATTTTTATCCCTTCGTATTCAGTGCTGCTCCTGGCGCTGGAACAGCTTCACATACACGCCGTAGGCCAGATGAAACGCCCAGGGCATATTGCAGACCATTTGGGCCAGCAGACGGTTTCTGGCTGAGAGCAGATAAAAATATGCCTTCTGATCCATCAGCAGCCGCCTGACCCTTTCCCGGTAGCCGTCAAATTCCTTTGCCAGATTCAAAGACAGCTGGCCATAGGCAAACAGGCAGTTGCGCAGCAGCGCCCGGCGGGCATCCTCCCGAAGCTCCGGGCAGCAGCTTCCCAGAATCTTCTGCCGTACCCGGATAGGGTCAAAAATACTGTGTTCATGCATTTGCCGATAGGAGGCGGAACCATGGCGCAGAATGTAATGGTAAGGGCAGATATCCTCAAAAACAGCCCTCTCCGACTGGGCGAACAGATAATAGTTCATCAGAAAATCTTCGTTATTTTGGATGGAGGGGTCCATCCACCCTGTCAGGCCCTCAAACAGCTCCCGGCGGAAGAGCTTGGTACACAGGCTGGATTCAACCAGCCCTCCGTCCAGCAGATCCCGCAGGCCCGCCAGCTTATCCTGCTGCCGGAGTACACCCGAGTTGTGTACAAACCCGACCCGCCCGTCCGGGAACAGCACCTGATGGCCGCAGTGGGAAATATTCGCCCCGTAGGTTTTCGCATTTTCCCATAACCGCGCATACATCTGCGGTTCTATTTCGTCGTCGCCGTCCATAAAGCCGATCCACTGTCCCGACGCTTCCGCCACACCCCGCAGACGGGCGGAGGTCACGCCGCCGTTTTCCTTGTGAACGGCTTTCACCCGGCCATAGTCTGCGGCATAGGCGTCCAGCACCGTTTTTGTATCATCTGTGGAGCCGTCGTTGACCACAATGATCTCCAGATTCCGATAGGTCTGGGCCAGAAGGCTGTCCAGACAGCGGGGAAGCCAGGGCGCGTTATTGTAAGCCGGCACGATCACCGAAATCCGTTCCCCGTCCACGGCAAATTCCTCCGATCAAATGTATGATTCCAATCTCAATGGGCAGCATAGCATTCGCAATACCGCTGTGCCATATATTGGGACGAAAAACGGGAGCTGTCTAATTTTGCCTGCTGTCCCAGACGCATCCGCAGACCCTCGTCGGCGATAAGCGTCTGGCAGGCTTCACAGACCGCATCCGTTTCGCAGGACACCAGCAGCGCATTTCTTCCGTTTTGCAGCATGTCCGGAATACCGCCCACCGCTGTGGCCACAATGGGAAGCCCTGTACCCATGGCTTCCAGGATCGTCATGGGATTTCCCTCATAAATCGATGGCAAAACAAAAATATCCGCCTGGTGCAGATAAGGATAGACATCCGCCTGCATTCCGAAAAACCGCACAAAATCCGTAATTTCCAGTTCCCGGGCCAGATCTTCCATCGCCCCGCGAAGATCCCCATCTCCCACCAGCTGCAGACGGCACTGGGGGCAGGCAGCGTGGAGCCTTTGAAACGCCTTCAGCAGCCCGGCATGGTTTTTCGGCACATCGAACCGCCCCACATGCAGCAGCGTTACCGTGTCTCCCGCAGCGTAGCTGTCCTTTTCGATGCACTTCGACAGGTCGATGCCGTTATAAATCACCGGGATGTTCTGTCTGCTTATCCCGTAAAATCCGGCAACCGATGTCTGCACCTCTGGGCTTAAAGCCACCGGTGTCGACCAGCCCAGGCGGAAGTAGGTCTGATTGATAAGCTTCTGAACGGGGCCTTCGGCCTCCTTGTCCGCCACACTGTGTACGGTATGGACGCAGGTCTTCACCCCTGCCAGCTTTGCGGCGGCGGCAGCATACTTGATGACGTCCAGATGGGTATGCACCGCATCCGGCTTTTCCCGCTTCATGACTCTGGCAAGCTTGGGAACCATGGAAATATCCGGCCCACGCTTTTTGTCCAGATAGAGAATCCGAATTCCCGCCTGCTTCATCCGCTCTGAGATTGGCGTACGCTCGTCATACAGGCTGACCACACAGACCTCGTGTCCCAGATTCTGAAGGGCATAGGTCAGATTTTCGCACATAATCTCTGCGCCGCCGAAGCAGAAATAGGGAATGACCTGCAGTATTTTCATAAAGCCTCCCTACCGGTAGCTGGCCGCAATAGCCTGCTGATATCCGGGCGCGTCATTGATCTGCGCGAACCTCCGAACCGCGTTCTGGGAGAGCATTTCCCGATGGTCAGGGTCGCAGAGGATTTTCAAGAGCCTGTCCACCAGCACGGCGTCCTCATCATGCAGATATCCGTTGACGCCGTCTTCAATCAGATCCCGCATTCCGTCGGAGGGGGTGCTCACCACCGGAACCCCCAGCGCCATAGCCTCCAGAGCGCACATGGGCGTCCCCTCCCAGCGGGAGGTCAGGATCATCGCCTTGCTGTCATGCACCATCTTGATGGGATTGCTCTGAAAGCCCAAAAACCGCACATTGTCCTGCAGACCGAGCCGGGCGCATAGCTGCCTGGTTTCCGTCTCCAGCTCTCCGGTGCCGACAATGGCGACCTTCAGATCCGGCTTGCGCTCCTTCAGCAGGGCGCAGACCCGCATCAGACGCTGCGGATCCTTCTGATAGGTCAGACGGCCAACGTAGATCACATCATAATCATACACATTGCCGTCCTGGGCTTCCTTCTCAAAAATCTGCTCGGTATCGATGATATTATACAGTACACTGCTTTTTTTTGCAAACAGCTTGTGAAAAAAATACCCCTCATAGGAGCTTCTGGACACCCAGAAAATATGCTTGGCCTTTACCCCCGCAAGCAGATAGGCAACGGATTTCAGGGAAAGGCCACGGGCGTCATAGGCGTTGTTGTGGATATGGGATACCAGCGGGATTCTGCCGCAGCAAAGGGCCGAAACAAAGCTGGCCCGCATATCGTGGGCATGGATCAGGTCCGGCTTCTGCTCCCGAAGAATGCGGCTTAGGTTTTTCGGGGTCATGCTGTCCACAGGCAGAAATGTTACGCCTTGTTCCGCCAGCATCTGCCGCACGGTTTCGCTGTCCGGGCTGCAATAGACCATTTCCACGTCCGTATGTTCAAAAGAGCGGATGATCTGACAGACCACCTTCTCTGCGCCGGAATAAATTCTGGAATTCAGGACGTGCATCACCTTCATGATAAAGCCTCCGCTTTTTCGCTTTTCTGTGCGGCTTCCCGCATATTCAGGCTCTCCATGCCGTAATCTTCGTGCAGCTGCTGAAAGCAACGGAAAATTTCCTCCAGCTGCGCCAGATGCTCCTGTGTTCGGACGCCGATGTTATGGGGATGCCACCACAGGTGGAAGGTCAGGCCCTGCTTCGCCGCGTGAAGCATCTGCCGCTTGATGCGCCGGAGCTTGGCTCCCTCCAAAAAATCCAGAGGCCGGAAAATGGGCTTATACATTCGAGAGCCGGTCAGATTCCAGATGCCGTTTTCGTTTCGGGGCCGATACCCCCCCTGTCCCGTCAGCGGGAAATACACATCCGCCAGCCGCAGCAGCCGCAGCAAGGGGCGAAACGGGATTTTTTTGTGAATCCAGTCGTTTTCCTCATCCCGGTAGGCGGTGAAACCGCAGTCCCGGAGTACCCGGGTATATTCCGGCTCGCACTGGTTCCGGGGAAGCACCGCCGAGGTCAGCACATAGCCGTGGGACTGGGCAATGGCTCTGGCCGCCTGCATATCTGCCGCGAATTGCAGGGGGGTCTGTCCCGCTTCCCGGCAATAATAGTGGGAAAAGGTATGGCTGCCGATTTCCTGTCCCGGCGCATGAGAAATCAGCCGAAGCAGGGACGGAGCATAGAAACAGGGCGCCTCCTGCTCATTGGCGCCAATTCCGGCAAACTGTCCATAGGGGTTTAACGCGCTGTTCCTGTAAGCGGGGCGGAGGGATTCCGCCGGGAAAAAGGAGGAAAGCTCGTCATAGTTTTCCGCGAACAGAAAGCCCACCGCCGCCCAGGTAGCATGGATGCCGTATTTCTGGAACAGCTCCAGCAGCTGCGGAATGGCCCTTCGGCCGCCCAGGACATGGTCCTGATAGTCCTCCAGGGGACACTGATCCAGCATCCCCCAGAACAACTCAAAATCCAGAGAAACAATCAGCGTTCCGCTCACTGCGCCGCCTCCTTTTGTCCCTATTAAAGGCTGAGATAAATCTCTTTCATCAATTTATGTACATTCCGGCTGTCAAATTGCAGAACCTTCTCCGCCGCGCCCCGGCCAAGGGCTGCCCGCCGTTCCGGATTCCGGTAAAGCGCCAGAATGGATTCCGCCACGGCCCGGGGCGTGTTTTCCGCAAAGACACCGGAAACGCCGTCATCGATCAGATCCGTATTGCCCCGTATCCGGGAACAAACCACCGGCAGTTCGCCGCTCATGGCCTCCATCAGCGCCACCGACAGTCCCTCCCGGAAGGGCATAAAGGCGAACAGGTCACTGCACCGGTACAGTTCCGGCGCATCCTCCCGGTAGCCGAGAAAATGGACATGTCCGGCAAGTCCCAGCTTTCCGGCCTGGTCCTCCAGTTCTTCCCATACCTCCCCCCGTCCGCAGATCAGGTAATGCATATGGACGAATTCCGGCTCTTCCCGCAGCAGGGCCAGGGCCTTCAAAATTGTGATATGGTTTTTATTGCGGGTCATCTCCGCCACCGTCAAAATCAGGAAATCCTCATCCCGGAAGCCAAGCTCCCGGCGCTTCCACTGCCTGTTTTCGGAATTTCCCCGGAATTTTCCGGTGTCGATGCCCACGCCGGGGACGTATTCGACGCGCTTGGCGTGCATCCGTTTTTTTGCCCGGTCGTAATCCTCCCGGTTAATGGTAATCAGCACATCCGTGGCGAAGGACAGCGCCCATTCCACCGGGTAGAAGCAAAGCCAGTTTATCCATGGCGCTCCGTTATAAAAATGGAACCCGTGGGCTGTATAGATAACCTTCGTCCCTTTTTTCCTGGCCCCCAATGCCGCCAGCCGGGCAATGGACGCGCCCACCGGCGTATGGCAGTGGATCAGGTCAAAGTTACCCTCCCCGATAATCCGCTTCAGCATGCGATAGGCCTCGTAGTTCTTGCGTTTCCACGGGGTACGCTCAAAGGGGATATTGTAATAGACATCACAATAGGGGATCCGGCAGTCCAGCGGGTCTTCATAGTCGTTTCTTGCCGCCACTGCCGTTTCCCAGCCCATTTCCTGGAGCATTTGCAGGTAGGGAATATGAAATTGCATAATGTGCGTTTTCACCACTGTCGCTACAAACAGGGCTCTTTTCTTTTTCATAGCCGCGCTACTCCTCGCAAACACGCCGTTTTCCCCGTACATTTTTTCGGAATGGATACCGATTCCAGGATATTATACACCATCTTCCGCCTGATTTCAATCCTAATCTCATTCCTCGGGAAAAATGTTATACGGATATTCCATAAAAATGTTAAATCCGAAGAATGGAACATTTTTATAGGAAGATCATATAATACGGATTTTTTATAAAACCGTTCGGTTTTATAAAAAAGGAACCGCCAAATGGCGCTTCCCTTTTGCGGCGAACCGCCGCAAGGCAATGTCTTCTTGATTAAATCAAACGATTGAATCGAGAAACAGTATCAGAATGGAGCTTTTTCATGAAATATCCGTCTCATACTGTTCTGAACGCGCCTGCGGCGCCAGAAGCAGCGTTCAAGCTTTTTTATCAGAAACGGGTATGAAACCGTTCCGGCCCCGGCCGCTATATCAGCACTTTCCGCTTCCTGATCTGCAGCAGCTCCCACAGGCCAATGGCCGCGCCAATACCCCAGCGCAGAATCCAGGCGTCGCCGGTCAGCCACACCAGAGCCACCATGCCCGCGTAAACCGCCGCGTATTTCCCCCACAGGCGGACGCCGAAGGGATATTCCCGCTTCCCAAGAAAGCAGCGGGTATAGACATAGTGCATTCCCAGCTGCAGGCAGTGGGACAGCATCGTGGCAACAGCGGCTCCGGCCATACCCAGCTGCCGGATCAGCAGATAGTTCAGTGCCACATTGACCAGGGATGAGGTGATGGTGACAACCGCCACGGCCTTGGTTTTTTTGCGGTAATACTCGTAATTCACCGGGAAGGTACACAGGAAATTCAGGAAATAGCTGGACACGAAAATGGGAATCAGCGTGGTGCTTTCCCAGAATTCCTCCCGGACGTAAATGTGGTACACCTCCGTTGCCAGCAGAATAAAGCCCACGGAAAGGACGGTGAACAGCTCCAGAAAATTCGTCGCTTTTTCCCGTACCTTTTCCGTCTCTCCCAGCCGCATGTCTTCGAAAAAGAAAGGACACCAGGAATTGTTCAGCGCCGAGAAAATCGTAAACATAACTCCGGCCAGGTTCAGCGCGGCAGAATAATTCCCGACGCGGGCCTCATCCAGCATCTGCTGAAGCATCACCTTGTCGCTCTGCCCCAGAACCAGGTCGGACAGGTTGTAAAATACCACAGGCACCGCCAGCGACAGGCAGAAGGTCCAGTACTCTCTGCGAAAGAAGGTTTTCCCCCTGACAAGAATCAGAATGCATGCCGGAATGCCGATGATGCCATAGGTTGCCGCTACAGCGAGGATTCTGCCGTAATACCGGGACTCCTGGGGCATTCGGAAAATCAGCACCAGGGAAAGCACCAGGGTCGTCAGCGTCACCGCCAGGGACATGACCATATTCCTGCCCGCTTTGAATTCATAGACAAATTTCATATTCAGGAAATTCACGCAGAAGGTGCCGAACGCCTGAATCAACATCAGAATGACCAGCAGCCGATCCAGCTTCAGAGCGCTGGAAACCGGACCGAGAAAGCACAGCACCAGGCCGCTGCACACCAGAAACACCAGCAGCGACAGGCTCATCACCGAGGACTGGTACTTGTTCTGATCCTCCTGCGGGTATTCGATCCGGGCATTGACCAGGGTACCCTGGGTCTGCATGGTCAGGACAATGGCCAGAACCGCCACCCAGGTGTTGTAAATTTGGGTCACGCCATAGCCGCTGTTCCCCAGCAGCCGGGTAAACAGCGGCGCTGTGAAAATAGAAATACCGCGCAGCAGCAGGGTACTCAGGATATTGAAAAAAACAACTCGGTTCTGTTTTTTCATGACTCTCTCCGTCTAGGCTTCCGGTTTGTGAGAAAGGCGCCACAGGGGGCGGTACAGCCCCAGAATCAGCAAAAGGTCGCGCAACCGCTCCTTCCTGCCGAAATAAGCGCTTCGCAGAATAAACCATGCGTGATCCTTCAGCGCTTTCCGGGCCGCCCGGTATCGTTCCAAAAAGCGGTTCCGCTGTTCCTCCGTGCCCTGATCCAGCAGCAGCAGAATATGGGACAGGGATCGCACCCGGAAATACCGGGCTTGGGCTTCGATTGCGGGATAATGCTCCCGGATGAAAGGATAAATCTGTGCCGTATGCTGGGAAAAATGAAAGGAGCTTTCCGAAACCGCCGCGGTGGTAATGCTGCCCGGGCGGTGGAAATAATTGTAAACCGGTCTGTCGCACAGAACCGCCTGTCCCGCCTGAAGCGCAATCCGGTAGGTCACGGGAACATCCTCACAGACCTGTCCCTCCGGATAACGAAGCTGCTGGAACAGGGACCGATGGTAGAGCTTGTCGCAGGCGCTGGAATCACAGCCGTCCCACAGGAAAATTCTGCCGGCCATTTCCTCCCCCGTGATCAGTTCCTCCCTGGCCGGACACAGTCCAAGCTGCCGCCGGCCCGTTTCGCCGCTGACGTCATACCGGCCACCGCAGACCAGCTTCACGCCATATTTCAGGGCAAGGGACAGCATATCCTCATAGGCGTCCCTCTCGATCCAGTCATCGCTGTCCACAAAAGCCAGATAGTCTCCCCGGGCGGCATCCAGCCCCGCGTTCCGGGCGCTGCTCAGGCCGCCGTTTGCCTTGTGGATCACCTTGACACGGGAATCCCTGGCCGCGTAAGCGTCGCAGATTGACCCGGAAGCGTCCCGGGCGCCGTCATCCACCAGAAGAATTTCCAGGTTGGCATAGCTCTGCGACAGAATGGAGTCCACACACCGGGGCAGATACTGCTCCACATTGTATACCGGTACGATGACGCTGAGCAAAACGGACTGCTCCATACAGTTCCCTCCTTCGCAGAAGCTACGCAAGCGCTTGGTAAATGTCCATCAGAGTCTGCAAATTATCCTCCGAATCATGGGTTCGCAGGGCATGGGCCGCAGCCGCCGCTCCCATTGCCTCCGCCCCGGCCCCCATCGCAAAGACCCGCTCAATGTAATAGGCCAGCATATAGGGAGCGGAGGACTGGTAGACATACCCCTCAGTGCCGCAGGTCAGCAGGTTGGCCACACCGCCGACATCGCTGGCCACGCAGGGCGTCCCCAGCAGCATGGCCTCCCCCAGGGAATTAGGGGAATTTTCAATGGTGGAGGGCAGGACAAACACATTGGCCCGCAAAAACGCCGCTTTCATCTGTTCCGCGCTGAGACTTCCCAGAAATTCGATTTTGTTTTCCAATCCATATTGCCTGGCCAAGGCTGCCAGATACCTCTGATAGCTGGTTCGCCGCAGCCTGGGCGCTGTCAGGAAGCTTTTTCCCGGCACCGCCAGTGCAGCGTCGGGATAATCCGCCGCCACCTGTCCAAAGGCTTCCAGCAAATAGTGAAAGCCCTTCACGGGATACACGCAGCTGGAAGCGAAAACCAGGTGCTTTTGGCACCGGTCATAGTGCCACCGCCCCTGGTAGAACGGCTCCCGTAGGGTTTCGCCGCAAAAATGGTAGGTTGCCGCCGGATTCATGCCATGGGTGCAGGCCAGATCCCAGTCGGTGCGGCCGATCACATGGCATACCTTCTTCAGCGCCGCAGTCTCCAGCTGTCCCCGCAGGACAAATTTCCGCTGCTGCTGCAGGATGTTGTCCCGCCGCACGGCGTCCCGAAAGGTAAATTCCCGCTGCACCCGGCAGGGGAGTCCTTCCGTATAATGCCCGGCATAGACGGAACACAGTCCCTGGATGCTGACTACGGCGTGATCCAGCAGCCCCAGGGCTTCTGCCGCGTTGACCATAGCCAGGGTGTGGCCGTACTCCGTGCCCCAGATGTGGATCACATCCGGCTGAAACCGCTTCAGCTCCTCTGTGAACGCTCTCTCCAGCTCAGGAAGATAGACATGGGGGAGCCTCTCCCGGAAAGTGGCATAGCCGCACCGCTCATCCAGCTCGCCTCTGGCTCCATCGCCGGGACACAGGATATGGATGGTCAGCCCCTGCTTCTGCCGCAGGCCGCTGAGGACATGGTCCACCCACAGTCCGCCGCTGGAAGATCCTCCTCCGAGCCGCTCCTTCACCTTGCCGGGAACCATATTGCACAGCCACAACAGCTTCATTTCGTCACATCCCTTTTTTCATCGTTTCCAGCATCTGCAGAATTTTCTTTGCCTGAAGCACGTTGTTCTTACATTCCAAAACAAAGCGCCTGGCTTCCATGCCCTTTTGAAACAGCGCCTCGTCGGATTGCGCCAGCACCTGCCGCAGCTTGTCCGCGATGCCGTCGCCGCTCTCGTCCTCCAGCAGGTACACATAGGGATAGTATTCCCTGGGCATACCGGGCAGTACGGTGGTCAGCACCGGGGTGCCGGTGGACATGTATTCCATGGTTTTGGAGGGGAAGGAATACTGCACGAAACGTTCCCCCGTAGGCCGGGGATTCACCAGCAAGGTCGCTTCCATTTCCTTTTCCACAACCTGGGCGCTCAGCAGCATTCCGCCGTAGTAAATCCGGGGATCCTTCAAGGCGAGGGCTTTCAGCTCCTCCACATAATCCCCCGGGCCGTAGATATGCAGCTGCGCGTTTTCCAGCCCGGCCTTCTGAAAGCCCTCCACCAGATTGGGAAGGCCATATTGTCTGCTGACACCGCCGGCGTACAGGCACACCCTGGGAACGTGCTTGCGCTCCAGAGAAGGATTTTTCTCCTCCATGGTGATATCGGAATGTCCCTCCAGAATCACATGGGGCTTTCCGTCCTGATTCAGATAGTCATTCATGGCCTCTGTCAGCAGGACATAGCCCGAGCAATGGCGAATGACATAATTCGCCATCTTTTTCGAGAATGCGCCGCCTCCCAGCATATCCGGCAGGTCCGTCACAATGCCGATGCACGGGCATCCCCGCAGCCGCGCCGCCATCAGCCCGGCAAGCGCCGCCGTCCGGTTGAGACAATCCACAATCACCGCCGAGTCCTTTTTCACCAGGCAGGCGGTTTTGAAAAAGGTGCCGATTCCCACACAGGCCGCCTTCAGCACTGGATTGCGGATGGCGGGAATGTAGCGGTAGCAGGCGCCACCCTCGACTTCCTTGGGCAGCCGGAGAACCGCCCTGTCCAGGACCGATCTGTTCACCGGCGGATTTGCCACCACATCCACCCTGGCATGGGCGGCAAGGCCCTCAATCAGCAGCCGGTGGTATTTCTGGGACTGAAAGGCGGGTTTCACCTTGACATCCGCGAACAGCTGCCGGTAAACCCGGTCGGAACAGGTTGTCACCGAATAAATGATGTGCATGGGTCATCTCCCGCTTTCCAGAATTTCTGCATGAACCCTGGCCATGTTCTCAAGGGTATAGGGCCGGATGGTTTCCAGCGCCGCCGCACCCATTTCCCGGTAATTTCCGGAGAGAACTGTCCGAATGGTTTCCGCCAGCGCCTCCCGGTTCTCCACCGGCACAAGGTATCCGTTGACGCCGTTCCGGATCAGCTCCAATCCGGCAACGCACCGATCTGTGGTAATCACCGGGAGGCCGCAGGCCATGGCCTCGTTGATGACCAGGCCCCAGACGTCGCTTTTGGTGGGCAATACCAGCACATCCGCAGCCCGGTAGTAATCTGTCAGCTGTTCTTTTTTCCGAAATCCCACGAAATGAACATTGGAAAGCCCATTGCTCTTGCACAGGTTCAGATGATCCTGCGTCGGTTCTCCGCCTACAAAATAGATGCCGGTTTCCCGGTCCAGCGCCGGAGCTGCCTCCAGCAGGTCATCCATCCCCTTTGCCCTGGTAAACCGGCCTACATATAGAACAATCCGGCTTTCCCGCATCCCAAGTTCCCGGCGAAGCCGCTGCTTTTCCTCCACAGTAAGCTGCCGGGGCAGAATATCCGCTTCCCACAGGGAGGTAAACGGATAGGTCCGGATGGCTTCCCGTTTCGCGCCGTAGTGTACAAGGTAGTCCGTGGTGTGGCCGCCGCTGCTGAGCCACCAGGTGGCAGAGCTTACCAGCAGCCTCTTAAACCGGTACTTCAGCCGGGATTCCTCCCGGATCAGGCCCCCGTCCACCTCCATGCAGAACGGGATTCTGCGCAGCCGCAGATACGCCATGGCAAGCATGGCAGTGGGGGAGGAATAGCCGCAGATAATAATGGTGTCAAAGGGCTTTTTCAGCCAGGGAAGCACATCCCAGCACAGATTTTCCCCCCGGTAGGAGGCGGATTTTGTCAGCTGAGCCGCGGAAAAACAGCCTTCCCCTTCTTCAAACCATTGGCTGTCCCGGTGCGTATTGTCTGCCGCCTGCTCGGAATAGAGTACCGTTACGTCCAGGGCTTTCCCAAGCTCGTCAAAAAAATGGACCCGGTATGGAGAGGCATAATTGGTCAGGAACAACACCCGCTTCATCACTCCGCAACCTCCTGCCCGACCTCTCCAAAATCGATCTGCACGATTTGGTGGCGGTTTTCCCGCTCTTCCTCCGGCGGAAGCTGCATATAATCACCATACATTGCAGTCAAAAACGAATCATACTCCTTGGGTCCGGGGAAGGAAACGCCCTCGAAGGAATATTCCGCCAGATCCTCACACCAGGCCCTGTCGAAATACATAGGCACTGCCATGGCGCTTTGCTCGCACACCGTTTTGCCCTTCCCCGCGGAACGGGCCAGGGCATCAAAGGAAGCGGCCAGCTCCTGCTGCCCGGCGGACAGCGCCCTTAGCTGATAATACAGATAGCCGATGCGCTTCTTCCAAATTATCCTATCATTTTCCATCCAGGGCTTATAGCCGGATTTCATCAGCTTCATCCGGTAAAGCTTCAGCAGCTTCCCGGCAAGCTCCGCCCGCTGCTCCATGTCCTCGGGAACATCGTCAAAGGGGAAAATGTCCACATAGAAGCCATTTTCCCGAAGGCGGCGGGTCTTTTTGCTTTCCAGATAGACAGTATTGCGTCTCATGACCTTGCCAAAGGGCAGGCCGTAATTTGGTTCCGTATACCAAGTCTGCAGGCAATATTCCGGTTTCAGCTTGGAGGGGGCGATCCGGCAGAATGCTTCATAGTCCTCCCGCAGCATTCCCAGGTCCATGTCATCATCCCAGGGGATAAAGCCCCCATGACGCACCGCCCCCAGGAAGGTACCGTCATTCAGGAAAAAGCGGATGCCGTTTTCCTCACAGACCCGCTTGATCTCCTTGGCGATTTCCAGCTGTGTCAGCTGCACTTTCCGCAGAAGTTCCCGTTCCATTGGATTTTCCTCCTTTTTTCAACGAAAATAGCATCGGCAGACCCCGTTCGGTCAAAGCCATCATGGGGAATAGCCAGAAAAATATGTCCGCGGTCAGATTCTGGGTGTTGAAGGACAGAAACACAATCCCCAGCAGCGCCAGGTTGACCCATGTCTTGCGCTCCTTCTCCCAGATCAGCGCGATCCAGGCTGCCACATTCAGTGTGCCGCCCAGAACGCCCAGCCCGGCGTACAGAATCAGGGTGGAGGCGGTGTTGTTCTCCACAGAGTAAAGCACACCGGACAGCATATCCCCCGCCAGCGGATGCCGCAGGAAAATGCCGAGGTCGGAAAAAATCGCGTCCAGGCGCTCCACAGCGGAGTCCTCTCCGGGCTGAAATTTCCCCAGAACCATGGAGTAAAGCTCCCAGTAAAGGCTCCTCTGCTGCACCACAATATAGCCCACCAGAACGGCCAGAACCGCCGTGATCATCCCTACCGCCAGCCACGCCCATTTGTTCCGGTAGAGCTTCCGGTCGAAAAACACCACCGCCGCCAATAGCGCCAGCGCTGCCACGCCTGCCGTGGACAGGGTTGTCAGCATGGCGGCCCCCAGCGCCAGATTGATCCACCACAGCGTCCGCTGCCGCTTCCAGCGCACCGTGTAATTGTTCAGCAGCAGCGCCAGAATCAAAAAATACTGGTATACCCCCGGCTCCCGGAAAATGCCAAAATTCCGGGTCTTGACATACCAGTCCGATACAAAGGACAATCCGAAATTATAGAACTGGACGCCCAGCTGATTCTGGAATACCGGCGGCGTCAGGATGCCGGTGTTCACCAGCAAGGGCCGCAGAACCCACAGCGCCACCATGGAGTAGATCCCCAGCGCCGTTAAAATCACAACATAATATTTGGCCGCATCTCTGTAGGAGATGAAAAACGTCAGAAACACCGCGAAATACAGGCAGATCAGAATGCTGAGATACATCATCTGCCAGTCCCGCTTGCACACCATGGGCAGCAAAAGGATTCCCGTCACGGCCAGAATCACCGCCATGCGTCTGTCCAGCGCAATGGCTTTCAGGCTGCGGCGGTTCCTGATTAAAAATACCAGCCCTGCGGCGCAGATCAGTCCCAGCGTCAAAAACTGCGCCTTGTGAAAGCCCAGCAGGGAAGAAGAAACCAGCGTGTCCCTGGACAGGTAAAGTATGGCAAACAGAAACGCGCCAAATGCCGCCTTCGTCAGCGTATTCCGGGGAAAGGGGTAATACTTCATCCGTTTTCCTCCTTCGCAAGGGTTTGAACAGCCTCCCAAAGAAATTCCGCCCCCTTTGGCACGGCGACGCCGCCAAACCGGTTCACCAGTTCCTCGCAGGCCGTCCCCTGATAGACGATGGACTTCGTGCCGCAGGCAAGAGCCTCCAGGACTGTCATGCCAAAGGTTTCCTCCACGCTGGGATTAACCAGAACATCCGCCGCACTGTAGGCTTGGGCCAGAGCCTCCATGCTGTTTGTGCGGGGCAGGCCCAGGATACTCCGGGGCAGTCCCCGAATCTGCTGCGGTGTCAGCCCGATCAGCACGATCCGGTAAGTGTCATCCAGCAGCCCGGAAAGCGCCGCAAAGTCTTTCAGCCCCTTTCGCTCATCCCAGACGCTGGCAACACCCAGAAGAACTGTCTTCCCTTCCAGTCCGTGCTCCTCCCGGAACGCGCTGGGCGTGGGCCGGAAAACCTCCGTATTGACGGTATTGTATCGAACTTCCACGGGATAGTCCCGCAAAAAGCTCTCCTTCACCCGGCTTTCCAGCCAGTGGGAGGGTACAATCAGCGTCAAATCGGGGATTCCGGTAAAAAGCGCTCTCTTTTTTTCAAAATTTTGCCGGCTGTGATCCGCCAGGCAGCTTTTGGGATAGCTGCCCTTCTGGGGGCAATGACAGCAGCCGGTCTTCCACTTGCCGCAGCCGGCGAAGTCGAAATAGGCGCAGTGGCCCGTGAAGCTCCAGCAATCATGCAGCGTCCAGAAAATTTGCTTGCCGCAGCCGCGAAGATATTGGAACAATTCTCCGATATGGATGTAATAGCCGTGGATATTGTGCAGCCAGATCACATCGGGATCATACTGCCTGACCCACGCGAGAAACCGCCGGGTCGCGGCTCTGGAGCCAAAGCCCTGATTATCCAGCAGCCGGCTTTGCAGGGCGTGAAACAGGAAATCCCGCTCCGTTCCGATGCGAACTGTGGATACCTCATCGCAATTGGATTTTTCCCGGCCAAAGGCAAGCACACATTCGTGTCCCTGCTTCGTCAATTCCCGGCATGCTTCGGCGGCGATCCGTCCGGTGCTGCCGAAACCGGCCACGGAGTTGATAAACAGGTACTTCATCCGCCCGCCTCCTGATTACGATTTCCGCCAGACCATTTTATCCACCACGCCGGTGTAGGACTGGATGATTTTGACCACCTTGGCAGAGACATTTTCCTCCACATAGTCGGGAACGGGAATGCCAAAATCCCCCGCCTGATTCATCTGCACCGCCGTGTCCACAGCCTGAAGCAGATGGCCCTCGTCGATGCCCGCCAGGATAAAGCAGCCCTTGTCCAGTGCTTCCGGCCGCTCCGTAGAGGTGCGGATGCACACCGCCGGGAAGGGGTGGCCCACACTGGTGAAGAAGCTGGATTCCTCGGGCAGGGTGCCGGAATCGGAAACCACCGCGAAGGCGTTCATCTGCAGGCAGTTGTAATCATGAAAGCCAAGCGGCTCATGCCGGATCACCCGCCGGTCCAGCCGGAAGCCGCTGGCCTCCAGGCGGTTCCGGGAACGGGGATGGCAGGAATAGAGGATGGGCATATCGTATTTTTCCGCCATGGCGTTGACCGCGCCGAACAGGGACAGGAAATTCTTTTCCGTGTCAATATTCTCCTCCCGATGGGCGGACAGCAGGATGTACCTGCCCTTTTCCAACCCCAGGCGCGCGAGGATATCCGAGGCCAGAATGGAGTTTAAGTTCTGGTGCAGCACCTCCGCCATGGGAGATCCGGTAACGTAGACCCGCTCCTTGGGCAGGCCGCACTCATGCAGATATTTCCGGGCATGCTCGGAATAAGCCAGATTGACATCGGAGATGATATCCACAATGCGGCGGTTGGTTTCCTCCGGCAGGCACTCGTCCTTGCAGCGATTGCCCGCCTCCATGTGGAAAATGGGAATGTGCAGGCGCTTGGCGGGAATGGCGGACAGGCAGGAATTGGTGTCCCCCAGAATCAGCACGGCGTCGGGCCTGACAGCGGCCATCAGCTTGTAGGCGCAGTTGATGATATTGCCAATGGTAGCGCCCAGGTCATCCCCTACTGCGTTCAGATAGACGTCCGGGTCCGCCAGCCCCAAATCCCGGAAAAAAATGCCGTTTAAGTTATAATCGTAGTTCTGCCCGGTATGGGCCAGAAGGCAGTCGAAATATTGGCGGCACTTCCGGATTACGGCGGACAGGCGGATGATCTCCGGCCGGGTACCTACCAGAATCAGCAGCTTCAGCTTTCCGTCGTTTCGGAAGGTGACGTCGGAATAATCCAGCTTCATTTCCATCTTATACCACCTCAAAGAACGTATCGGGCCTGTTGGGATCGAAGCACTCGTTGGCCCACATGAGGGTCACCAGGTTCTGACTGTCCGAAAGGTTTCGGATACTATGGGTATACCCCGGCAGCATGTGGACGGCTTCGATTTTATCTCCGGAAACCTCGAAATTCAGCACCTCATCCGTTCCGATTTTCCGCTGCTGAATCAGGCCATGGCCGGAAACCACGATAAAAAATTCCCACTTGGTATGGTGCCAGTGCTGCCCTTTTGTAATGCCTGGCTTCGAAATATTCACGCTGAACTGACCGCACTTTTCCGTTTTCAGCAGCTCTGTGAAGCTGCCCCGGGCATCCACATTCATTTTCAGGGGAAACGCGGCCTTTTCCTCTGGCAAATAGGAAAGATAGGTCGAATACAGCTTTTTGGCGAAACTGCCGTCGGGAATCTCCGGCATGGCCAGCGTCGCGGGCTGCGCCCTGAAAACGTCCAGCAGCGCCACAATTTGGCCCAGAGTGGCGCGGTGCGTCACAGGCGCGGTGCAATAGCGGCCATTTTCGGTGCGCACCGCGTTCACGCCGTCAAACTCGCAGCGGTGTTCCTTTCCCTCCAGCGCGTCCAGCATCTCCTGCACCAGATCGTCAATATAGAGCAGCTCCAGCTCCACCGAGGCGTCGTTTACCGTAATGGGCAGGTCGTGGGCATAGTTGTGGCAGAAGGTGGCCACAGCGGAATTGTAATTGGGGCGGCACCATTTGCCGAACAGATTGGGAAAGCGGTACACCAGCACCTTTGCTCCGGTTTCGGCGGCATAGTCGAAGAACAGAGTTTCCCCCGCTTTTTTGCTTTTGCCGTATTCGCTGCCAGCATAACGTCCCATCATGGCGGCATGAATGGAGGATGCCAGCATTACCGGGCAGGTGTTGTGATATTTTTTCAGAGTATGGAGGAGGGTAGAGGCAAAGCCAAAATTGCTCTGCATGAACGCCTCCTGATTTTTCGGGCGATTTACACCCGCCAGATTGAAAACAAAATCGGCCTTCTCACAGCCTTCCTCCAGCAAAGCGGCGGGAGAATCCGCATCGTACAGGTACAGCTGTCCGATGGAAATACCCGGGCGGGTGCGGTCCTTCCCGTCACGGATACATTCCAGCGCAGCGGTCAGGTTTTTCCCCACAAATCCGGCGGCACCGGTAATCAGAATGTTCATCCCAATGCCCTCCCGCCGACGGCTCCCGCTTTTTCCCGGACGGACAGTTCTTCCCGGATATAGGAAAGGGACAGTAGCTTCCGCTGAACCTGCTCCACATTCAAAAGCTCCGTGTTGTTGCTGTTGAATTCCGTCAGCACATTGCGCTCCACATCGCCCACCCGGAAATACTTGTCATAGTTCAGGTCCCGTCTGTCGCAGGGAACCCGGTAGAAGCTGCCAAGATCGATGGCGTGGGCGCACTCCTCGTTGGTCAGCAGCGTTTCGTACATTTTTTCGCCGTGGCGGATGCCGATGACCTTAATCTCGTGGAAGGGGTCAAACAGACCGGTCACAGCCTTGGCCAGCGTTTCAATGGTGCAGGCCGGGGCCTTCTGCACCAGAATATCGCCGCTGACGCCGTTTTCAAAGGCAAACAGCACCAGGTCCACCGCTTCTTCCAGGGACATGATAAACCGGGTCATGGAAGGTTCGGTAATGGTGATGGGGTTGCCGGCCTTGATCTGGTCAATCCACAGCGGAATCACGCTGCCCCGGGAGCACATGACGTTTCCATAGCGGGTGCAGCAGATTTTGGTGCTCTCGGATTTTACGGTGCGGGATTTTGCCACAATGACCTTTTCCATCATAGCCTTGGAGGTACCCATGGCGTTGACGGGATAGGCGGCCTTGTCCGTGGACAGGCAGATGACGGTCTTCACCCCCGCGTCAATGGCGGCGGTCAGCACATTGTCTGTGCCGATGACATTGGTTTTCACCGCCTCCAGCGGGAAAAATTCACAGGACGGCACCTGCTTCAGCGCCGCCGCGTGGAAAATATAGTCCACGCCGTGCATCGCGTTTTTGACGGACTGCAAATCCCGCACATCCCCGATAAAAAACTGGATTTTGTGGGAAACCCGGGGAAGCTTCGCCTGAAATTCATGGCGCATATCGTCCTGCTTTTTCTCGTCCCGGGAAAAAATCCGGATTTCCCCGATGTCCGTGTCCAGAAAACGGTTCAGCACGGCATTGCCGAAGGAGCCGGTGCCGCCGGTAATCATCAGCGTTTTGTTGGCAAACATACTCATGGTTTCGTCTCCTTTGTTTCCTTCGGGCCAAGCAGCTGCCGGAACAGGGCCACATAGTTTTCCGTTCCGGTTTGCGCGGTGTATTTTTCCAGATAGAGAGCGCGGCATGTTTTCCGCATATCCGCAAGCCTCTGCGGGTCGCTCCGCAGGCTGCGGATGGCCTGTGCCAGTTTTTCCGATTCGCCGTTTCGAACCCAAAGCCCGGCGCCGCGCTCGATATCCCGGACGATGTCGCTTTCGTCCATGATGGCAAGCAGGGGGATACCCTGCATCATGTAGCTGTAGGTTTTGCTGGGGACGCACAGCCCGGTGGCTCCCTTTTCCAGGGACACCAGAGCGCAGTCACTGATGGCCAGGGCATCCCGGAAATCCTGGCCGTGAAGGAACTGAAAAACCGCCACATTCCGGATTCCCTCTTCCTGAGTGATCCGCTTCAGCTTATCCAGCTTGTTGCCGTGGCCGGCGAACAGGAAAAACACATCCGGGTCATCCTTCAGCAGACGGATGGCTCCCAAAATTGTTTTCATATCCTGCATAGTACCCATATTGCCGAAGTAGGACACCGTAAAACGGCCGCCAACCACATCGCGAAAGCGGTTGCGTTCCAGATCCCTGGGCTGAATTCCCTGGTCTGGATACCAGTTCGCAATCATTGTCACCCGGTCTTCGGGAATCTTCCGGCTGCGCAGAATATAGTCCCGCTGTTCCGCGGACAGGGACACCACCTTATCCGCCCGGCGGTAAACACATCGGTTGATATGGTTCATCAGGCGGCAGATCATATTTCCCTCCCGGAGGGTGCCTGTCACTGTGGCCACCTCGGGGTACAGGTCATAGGAGACAAAAATCAGCCTAGTCCCGAACAGCGCCTTGGCCCAGGATGCAATCCAGGGAAGAATCGGCGGATTGGAATACACCACCACCGCCCTGTACCGGGCAATTTCATACAGGTGCAGCAGCACCATGAAGGTAAAGGAGAAATAGTTCACAATCCGCCCCAGAAAGCCCTTTCGGTCCATCTGAATATATTTCAGGCGGTGAATCGGAATCCCATCAACGTCCTCCCTGACAGGGATGTCCGCGCCGTCCAGGTATTCCTGGGGATAGCCGCATAAGGCCCCCACGGTAAAGCCGGCGTCCTTCAGCGCCCGAACCGTGTCATAGGGCAACTGCGCGGAGGAAATGTATTCCGGATAAAAAAACTGGCAAAGGAACAGAACATCTTTTCTCTGCTTCAACATGGCACCCCCTTTCTCCGGACTGGATCAGGCTCAGTCTCTCTCCGTCTCCAGAACAGAGTCGGAAAGACTTTTCACGCAGTAATCCTGCGGATATTTGCTCAGTTCAAAATCATAGCACAGGCTGCCGAAGGCCTTGTCCACCATGCCCGTAGCATGGCGGAGAAGCTTCAGCGCCCAGGTCATGCCCCGTATCATAAGAATGTTCTTCCCATGGCAGTGGGCGATCAGATTTACCATATCGCTGGTGTTGGTGTATTCGTTATTCTGCGGGCAGAAAATTCCCCCTGCCCCGTCATCCACAAGCAGGCGGACAAACTCCGCCAGATTTTCCATATAGAGCATGGAACGCTGGTTGTCCACCCAGGGAAAGACGGGAAGCTTCTTTGCCAGCTTCGCCATGGTGCGGTAATTTCCCTTGCAGCCCTTGCCGTAGATCATAGGTGGGCGCAGAATGGCAACCTTAAATCCTTCCTCCGCCAGAGCGTTCAGCCCCTCCTCTGCCTTGGCCTTGCTGATACCGTAATTGTCAACGGGACGCAAGGGGGTGTCTTTCGTGATCATGACCACCTTGCCGACGGGGGCGCTGAGGCCGTAAACGCTGGCCGAGCTCATAAACAGAAACTGCTTTACGCCGTCGGCCTTGGCCTTCTGAGCCGTTTCAATGGCAAGGCGGGTATTGACCTTCTCATAAAGGGATGCCTGTTCCGGGTCATTCTTGGCCGTTTCCCGATGCACCAGGCCCGCCACATGGAATACCGCGTCATAGCCCCGAAAGGAGGTTTCCCTCCAGCTGCCGTCAATCATATCCACGGTGTCCGTCTGGTAGCGGTCCGGCCACCGGCCCAGATAGCTTTCAACAGACATGCCCACATAGCTGAGCGCGCCGGTAATCAGGATTCGTTTCATTTCGCCGCTTTCTCCTTTTCCAGCTGTCCGGTTCCGCCCTCCACCACGCCGTCGCGCTTCAGCACGGAGACAATGGTGCCAAGAAAGCATCTGCAGTCAAACAGGAAGCTCATTTTTTTCACATACTCGCCGTCAAACCGGGCCTTCACCTCGATGTCCAGTTCATCCCGGCCATTGATCTGCGCCCATCCGGTCAGCCCCGGGCGCACATCATTAGCGCCGTATTTGTCCCGCTCCCGAATCAGGTCGAATTGGTTCCACAGCGCGGGGCGCGGGCCGATCACCGACATTTTGCCGGTAAAAATCTGAAAAATCTGGGGAAGTTCATCCAGGGAGGTCTTACGCAGCACCTTCCCAACCCGGGTGATATATTGTTCCGAATGCTCCAGCAGGTGGGTTGGCACATCTCTGGGCGTTTCCCGCTTCATGGTACGGAATTTCAGGATCTGGAAGTAGGTCTTGTGAATGCCCACACGCTTCTGCCGGAAAAGCACCGGGCCGGGATCGTCCAGCTTGATGGCAATGGCTATGAGAAGATACACCGGGGCCAGCACCGCAATGCCGCAACCGGCCAGGACAATATCCATCAGCCTCTTTCCAAACTTCTGATACATAAGATCTTCCCTTCCGAAAGCCGGTCCCTAGACCTTTTCTGCGGCCTCCCTGTGGTAAGTAGGCACCATTTCCGCCACAATGTCCTTCACGTTGTCCACTTCCGCCCGGCTGGCCTCGTCCAGGCGGGCAAGCTGCTCCTTAAACTTCTCGTCATCCATTTCGATAGGATGCCCGATGTGGATCAGCTTGTTGGCTGTCTCCTGCATTCCCTCTTCCTTCATCAGCAGCTCCTCATAGAGCTTTTCGCCGGGACGCAGGCCGGTATACTCCACCCGGATGTCCACATCCGGCTCCAGGCCGCTGAGACGGATCATATTCCGGGCCATGGTGTCAATCTTCACCGGCTCACCCATGTCCAGAACGAATATCTCACCGCCCTTGGCATAATAGCCTGCCTGGAGCACCAGACTGACAGCCTCTGGAATCGTCATGAAATATCGGATAATGTCGGGGTGGGTCACCGTAACCGGACCGCCCGCCTCGATCTGCTTTTTAAACAGGGGAATGACGCTGCCGTTGCTGCCCAGCACATTTCCGAACCGGACCGCTACAAATTCGGTGTCCGACTCCCGGTTCATCATCTGCACCACCATCTCACACAGGCGCTTGGATGCGCCCATGATGTTGGTGGGATTCACCGCCTTGTCCGTGGAAATCAGCACAAACCGCTTCACTCCAAAATTCGCTGCAGCCTTGGCCAGCTTATATGTACCAAACACATTATTTTTGATGGCCTCATTGGGACTGTCCTCCATCAGCGGGACATGCTTGTGGGCGGCGGCATGAAAAATCAGATCAGGGCGATACTGACCGATCACGGAATTGACACGGTTGGTATTTCGTACAGATCCGATCAGCACCTTCAGATTCAGCTCCGGATAAGTATGGCGCAGCTCACACTGAATATCGTAGGCATTGTTCTCATAGATTTCCAGAATAATCAGCTGCCCGGGCTTGGCCCTGGCGATCTGGCGGCACAGCTCGCTGCCGATGCTGCCGCCGCCGCCGGTAACCAGCACCACCTTGCCGGAGACAAATTCGATGATTTCGTCCATGTTGACCTTGATCGGCTCCCGGCCCAGCAGATCCTGGGGATCCACATTGCGCAGCTTGCTGATGCTGACATCTCCGTTGACCATCTGGAATATGCCGGGAAGCGTCTGCACCTCACAGCCGGTGGTGGAGCAGATATCCAGAATTTCCTTGCGGGTTTTGGCGGAGCAGCTGGGAATGGCAAAAATGATCTTGTTGATCTTATAGCGCTTTACCATCTCGGGAATATCCTGCCGGTTTCCTACAATGGGTGCACCGCACAGCAGTTTTTTCCGTTTGGTGGGATTGTCGTCAATCACGCAGGCAAGATGATCCCGCACATAATCACTGTTGGTAAACTCCAGAGCCAGCGCCCGTCCCGCGTCACCGGCTCCGATGAGCATTACATTTTTCAGTCCCGCCCCGTGGGCGGCTGCATGGCTGAGACTTCGCCTTGCCGTCAGCCACAGGCGGTAGGAGAAGCGGATAGCAACGCTGCATACATAGCTGAGAAGAAATCCGACCACCATGCTGGACCGGGGCATCAGCACGCCGTCAAAATGAAAAAGTACGACTCCGATAATCCCCAGAACCACATAAGCCCCGGTAATGCGGAATACCTCCGAGGTGCTGACAAACGCCCAAATACAGCTGTACAGCCGGAAAAACAGAAACACAATGATCGTAATGGCACACCATGGCCCAATGGCGGAAAGATAACCCGCCATATGGTCCGCCCGGATGTCCGCAAACGAAAAATCCGCGCGGAACCACAGGCCCAGGAAAAAGGAAGCCGCGGTTGCCAGTACATCCAGCAGAATAATCATCCCTACCTTCAGGGCATCGGAAAGACGGAAGTTGTTTGGTTTCTTAAAACCCATAATCCTATTCACACCTCAAAACACGATCATACAAATCAGGCAGAAGCCGACGCTGTCCGTCTCTTATCTGCACAGTTCATTCTATTATAACATAATATGTCGAGGACGGCAAGGGGAAGTTTTCTTGAGT
>CAZUAN010000012.1:0-24589 GCA_964618385.1 uncultured Oscillospiraceae bacterium
GACTCCTGCCCGGTGCGGGTGTACGCCATTGAAGGGCTGGAAGAATTTGAATGAAAGAGAATAAAAAAGACATGACTTTACGGGAACTACTTGAAGTTGAGCAAGTATTTGCCCCATGCGTCCATGACTGCCTTTCGGCAAAGGCTGCTGAGCTGTGCGGGTATAACGGGCTGATGCTCAGTGGTGGAATGACCGCAAGGTCCATGGCCGGATACCCTGATTTGGGTTTGCTGTCATTGGATGAATTGGTTTGGGCTACAGACCGTATTACAAGTATGACAAAGCTGCCGCTTGTCATTGACGCGGAAAACGGGATGGGAAAAGGCCCCCTGAACGCCTACCGAACGGCAGAACGCTTGGCAAAGGCTGGCGCCAAGGGCTTGACCATTGAGGATACCACCGGCATTCGTGGTTGGGGACGCATGAGCGCCAACCATGAGCTTCAGGGTTTGGAAACGGAAGAAAACTGGCTTGCCAAGATCCGTGCCAGTAAAGCGGCATTGGAAGGCAGTGACTGCATTCTTATTGCGCGGACGGAATCCCTTCCGATTCTAGGTCTGGATGGAGCCATTGTGCGCTGTATGAAAGCTATAGACGCAGGGGCGGATATGATCGTCATTGTCATGATTAAAACGCTGGATCAATGTAAACGGATTGCCGAAAAAATACCCGGATGGAAAATGTATCCCGATTTATTTTCCCATGACGGGATCCCGGATGTCCGGCTTGACGATGTAGGAAAGCTGGGATTCAATTTTGTTACGATGCATTTTCTCGGGAAAGCCGCTTTGTATGGCATGATGGATTACGGCCGCCATAACTTTGCCAATCGGAGCGCCGTATATTCTGATCAGCATGATTTTGGCGGACTTGGTGAGGATATTGAAATGAAAGCGCGAAGCTTTGACGCCGATAGGTGGTTCGAATTAGAACGTCAATTTAAGAACGGTTTTTAACCGTAAGGGGGATTCCAAAATGGCAAATAAGGTAAACATCAGAAAAGTCCTTTCTAAGGAGCAAATCTTTGCACCCTGTGTCCACGACTGCATGTCCACAAGGACTGTTGAGATGTGCGGATATAACGGGATTTTTCTCAGCGGCGGTACAACGTCAAACAGCATGTTGGGAATGCCAGATATTGCGGCCATGTCCTTGGATGAGCTTGTCTGGGCCACTACACGGATCGCGGATTATTCCTCGCTTCCTTTGTTTGTGGATGCTGACCATGGCTACGGTGAAGGACCACTGAATGTGTATCGTACCGCCTGCCGGCTCCAGAAGGCGGGCGCGGTAGGATTCAGTATCGAAGATACCACTGGCGTCCATGGGTGGGAGCGTATGACCCACAACAATGAAAATGAGGGTGTTGTCCCCGTTGAGGACTGGCTGGCTAAGATTCGTGCTGCAAAGTCTGCAACTGAAGGCTCTGACTGCATCGTAATTGCCCGTACGGAAACAAAGTTCTCTCAGGGAATTGATGCGGCCATTGAGCGGTGCCAGCGGGCGGTGGATGTTGGTGCGGATATGACAATGATCGTCGGTATCAAAAATATTGATGACTGCCGCCGCATTTCGGAAAAAGTTCCTGGATGGAAAATGTATCCGGATTTATTCTCTCATGACGGTATTCCCGATGTAAATCTTGACGAGATCTATGCACTTGGGTTCAACTTGGTTACCATCCACTATCTTCAGAAAGGCGCTATGTATGGCATGATGAAATACGGTATGGAGAACTTCAGGAACAAGAGCGCAGTATTTTCCGATCAGCACGATATGGGCGGCCTGACTGCAGATGAGCAGAAAAAACTGCGCGGGTTTGACGCAGAACACTGGTTCGATTTGGAACGCCAGTTCCGAGGCGAATGATGGCACATACAGCGCGACCTTTCAAAAACTATAAGGAGTGTCTGCACAACTTCACCCATGGGCCGGAGAATCGCCACCGTGCTCTTGCCTTTGGACACATTATACAGGCTGATTTTATTGGTGGCTCAAAAATTCACTGGCGTTTCGCTCGGAAGTAGCTCACTTATATATTAGCATTTATACACGGCTGGCTGCCGTGCCTAAAACCTTAACTTTATTATAGGAGAATTATACAATGAAGAAGTTATTTGCTTTCATCCTTGCATTGGCGATGGTAATCAGTCTTGCGGCATGTTCTGCATCGCAGACTGATCCTGGCACATCCATGCAGGGTAGCGCGAGTATGCCTACTCTAAGTTCCGGCGCAGAATCGGAAGGCACGCCGAAGAACGGTGGTACCCTCCATATTGCTATTTCTAGTGATGCTGACACCATGCTCGTTACGGAGATGCGCGCAGTCAATGAGCACAAGTATGCCATGATTGTCTACGAGGGCCTGTTTGTTGTAGATGGCGAGGGCAAGCCGGTGCCTTTCCTGTGTGAATCCTATGAGGAGAATCTGGAAAATCTGACCTATACTTTGAAACTGCGTCAGGGTGTCAAATTCCATGACGGCTCTGACTTCAACGCGGAGGTTTGCGCGTGGAATTTGGAAAAGTATAAGGCTGAGGGTGTTCAGGCCGATGCTTTTCTGAAGAATCTCGACTATGTTGAGGTTGTTGATAACTACACTGTAAATCTGCATCTGACACAATGGGACAGTCTGATCCCTTATTCCCTGATGCGTCAGGCAGGCTGGATGCAATCCAAAATTGCATATGAAGAAAAGGGCGCAGACTACATTCGTGAGCACCCAGTTGGCACCGGCCCCTTTAAGTTTGTAAGCTGGGAGCGAGGCGCAAGTATGAAGTTTGAGCGCTTTGATGACTATTGGCAGGGAACACCCTATCTGGATGGTATTTCTCTGGATATTTACAACACGGATCTGGTTGCCCAGGCGGCATTGGAAAACGGAGATGTCCATGTGATCTGGCCCACCGATTACAGCATTGCGGATTATCTGGCAAATGCCGGCTATGTGTCCACCAACTCAACGGTGCCGGAATTCAATTACTCGATCTGCTTCAACTGCATGGACGAGAGCAGCCCGGTCTCCGATCTGCGGGTCCGTCAGGCGATCGCCTACGCAGTTGACCGTGACGAGGTCTACATGGGCGTATTCAACGGACACGGTGTCGCAGTAACCCAATACGGAGTCCCCAACGGTGCGTTCTACGACAATGACTTTGAGGGTTATCCTTACAATCCTGAAAAAGCCAAGGAGCTGCTGGCCGATGCCGGCTATGCGGACGGCCTAACCCTCACCATTGCCTGCCAGACCTTGCAGACACGGGTAGACACATGCACTATCCTGAAAGAGCAGTTGGCGGAGGTCGGCATCACTTTGGAGATCAACACAATGGAGACGGCCGATTTTTCTACCGCCATTAACGGCTGGACTGATGATATGCTGTTGCACACGAATTTGATGGCTAATGGCGCGGCTTCCCAGATAAATGCGAACTTCCGGCAGAATCTTACCGCTGCTTTGGGAATCACCTCTCTGCTCCACCCGGATGACCTTGAGGCTGCTATCGCCGCTGCCGTTGCTGCCGACAGTTCTGTTTCAGACAAAATGTGGCAGAATGTTCAGGAGATGATTTTTGGTGACTATTGTATGCTGAAATCCCTAGTCACGAACTACACTGTAACGGTCTGCTCGCCTAAGCTGCATGATGCAAACATTTCTATTGACGGCGCTGCTACTTCTACACTCTGGAAGGCCTGGCTTGAAGAGTAACAACTCATTTATAGATGGATGCTGCCCATCTGCTGAAAAAGAAGGCGGGCAGCACCTCTAAGTGTTGGAGGTATTCATGCTAAAATATATTATGAGAAGACTGGCAATATCTGCTTTGATTATTTTTATTGTCACAATCTTTTCTTTTTCAATCATTCATATTTTGCCAGGTGACCCTGCCAGAATTGCACTTGGAGAAGAAGCGAGTCAGGCGGCCGTTGATGCGCTCCGCAAGGAAATGCATTTGGACAAGCCCATTGTTGAGCAGTATATACTATGGATAAACGACTTGCTCCACGGTAACTTTGGCAATTCTATTGTAGAACGCAGGCCGGTAAAGGACATCATTGCGGAGCGCCTGCCTAAAACGATCTCACTGGGCATACCCGCGCTGCTGCTTTCGGTAACCCTTGGTTTATGTGCAGGTATTATCAGTGCAATCAAGCGTGGGAAACTTCCGGATCAAATCGTGACATTCCTTACAACACTAGGAGTTGGCATGCCAGTTTTTTGGTTAGGTATTCTGGGAATATATATCTTTGGGCTAAAACTTCATTGGTTGCCAATTCAAGGCTATACTGCCCCATCGGTGGATTTCCAGGAATTTGTGAGGAAGGCCGTTATGCCGGTAGTTTGCCTGGCAATCCAGTTGATCGCTTCTGTTGCAAGGCATACCCGTGCCAACCTTCTTGAGGTGATCAATCAGGATTATGTCCGAACGGCCCGGGCAAATGGTATTCCAGAGCGGACGGTTATTTTCCAGCACTCCCTGAAGAACGCGCTGATTCCTGTGATCACCATGATCGCGCTGCAGGTACGCGTTGTGCTGGGCGGCTCCATTGTAGTAGAGCAGGTATTTAATATCAGCGGAATTGGCCTGCTGTTGAAGACTGCCGTTGGAAACCGCGATTACCTGATTATACAAGGGTGTGTTCTGATTCTTTCGATGATCACCGTGAGTTGCAACCTGATCGTAGATATTCTCTACGGTTTTGTAGACCCGAAAATCAGAGAATCCTGGAGGTAACGCCGTGAAAAACAAAAATTCGACTCATTTACAGTTAAAAAAGAAGTTCCGCGTCTTTTTTAACCGGGGACTCCTTTCCAAAATCTGCTTTGCCGTTTTACTGCTTTTTATTCTGATAGCGGTTTTTGCCCCGTTCTTGACTCCATATGGCCCATATGAGCGCAATATCGCCAACGCATATGCGAAGGCCTCCATGGAACACTGGCTGGGAACCGACCGCTTGGGCCGTGATGTGTTCACACGCATTGCCTACGGTGCACGGGTATCGCTGCTGGCCAGCTTGCTTTCCAGCCTCGTTGCTGCTGCCTTGGGCCTATTCCTTGGCTTGATCGCGGGTTATTATGAGGGATTCATTAGCCAATTGATCATGCGGATCACGGATGCAGAGCTTTCCATTCCGCCCCTGGTTCTGACCCTGGTACTGTCTATCCTTTTTGGAGACGGGGTATTTGGAGTTGTTTTTGTTATCGGAATATCACTGGTTCCTACTTATGTGCGTCTAGTGTACAGTTTGGTACTTTCCCAAAAGAAAAATGATTTTGTTCTTTCGGCAAAACTGCTGGGCCTCCCCAATTGGGAAATTGTGTTAAAACATATTCTTCCCAACTGTTTTCCATCCCTGATCGTACTGTTCACCATGAATTTAGGAACCGCGATCATGCTGGAGGCACAGATGAGCTATTTGGGAATCGGTATCGTTCCGCCTACGCCTACATGGGGCGGAATGGTTGCGGACAGCTACGAGTCGTTGATCATGCATCCGATGCTTGCGGTTTTGCCTGGTATCTGCATTATCGTAGTTGTCATAGCCTTCAACATCCTGGGGGATGGCCTGCGGGATTCGCTGGATCCCAGACTGAGAGGTAAACTATAATATGTGCAATAGAGAACCTTTATTAGTTGTTAATCACCTGAAGACGTCGTTTTTTACCGATGCGGGTGAGGTGAAGGCAGTAAACGATGTTTCATACCATGTGGATCAACAGGAGGTTGTGGCCATTGTGGGTGAAAGCGGCTGCGGGAAATCGGTTACGCAGATGTCCGTTCTGCAGTTGGTTCAAAGCCCTCCCGGTAAAATTGTAAGCGGCGAGGTCATTTTTAAAGGCCAGGATTTGCTTCAATATGGGCCAAAGTCAAAGCAAATGTGCGCAATCCGGGGAGCGGAAATTGCCATGATCTTTCAGGAGCCGATGACATCCCTGAATCCGGTTTTTACCGTCGGACAACAGCTTTCCCAAGTGATCTGTGTTCATACCGGACTAAGCAAGAAAAAAGCATGGCTTGAGGCAATTCAGGCGCTGAAGCGTGTAGGCATTGCAGACGCAGAAAAACGCATGAAAAACTATCCCTATCAAATGAGCGGAGGCATGCGGCAACGGGTTATGATTGCTACCGCAATTGCCTGTAAATCCAGCTTGATTATTGCCGATGAGCCAACTACCGCTTTGGATGTGACAACCCAAGCACAGGTTATGGAATTATTGATGTCTGTTGTGCAGGAGATGAAAACGGCGCTTGTGGTGGTAACTCACAATCTTGGCCTAGTAACCCGCTATGCCGACCGAATCTATGTCATGTACGCCGGAAAAATCGTGGAGTCCGGTACAACAGAGGAGATCATGACGACCCCAAGGCATCCCTACACCATCGGCCTGCTGAATTCCGTTCCGAATCTGAGTGATGACAAGAGTAAGAAGCTGGAACCTATTGAGGGCACCCCGCCCATTGTGATCAATCTGCCTGACCAGTGTGCCTTCCTGCCCCGTTGCCCCTATGCGACAGAGGTATGCAGGAACAACTGCTCGCCGAGGCTCCAGACGTTTCACAGCACAGGACACAAGTTTGCTTGTTACCGTGAGTTGGAGGACTGAATGAAAAATGTCAATGAAAACCCGTTGCTGATCGTCAATGGGCTGAAGATGTATTTTCCAGCTAGCAAGGGACTGCTTAGCAAGCCAAAAACCTTTGTGAAGGCAGTCAATGATGTCAGTTTTTCTGTCAATGCTGGCGAGACTTTTGGCCTCGTGGGGGAAAGCGGATGTGGAAAGACAACCGTGGGGCGCTGTGTTCTACGGGTGTATGATCCAACAGCCGGGTCTGTGGTGTACAATGGAACCGATGTTTCCCGTTTAAAACCGAAGGAGCTGTATAAATATCGCCGGGAAATGCAAATGATCTTCCAGGATCCATACAGTTCTCTGGACCCACGGCAATCTGTGGCATCCATTGTTAAGGAGGCCATTGTGTCCGGTCCGGAAAAATGGAACAGTGAAAAGCTGGAGGCAAGAGTTAATGAGCTATTAGAACTTGTCGAGCTGGATGTAAGTATGAAAGGGCGTTACCCCCATGAGATGAGCGGCGGCCAGCGACAGCGGCTTGGCATAGCCCGGGCTTTGGCATGCAATCCGAAGCTGGTCGTATGCGATGAGCCGGTATCCGCTTTGGATGTATCCATTCAAGCCCAGATCATCAACCTGTTTATGCGCTTGCAAAAGCAGTTTGGACTGACCTATATTTTTATCGCTCATGATCTTGCTGTTGTCCGCCATATCAGCGACCGGATCGCAGTTATGTATCTTGGCCGTATCATGGAGATTACCAATGCGTCGGAGCTTTATAGTAAACCAATGCACCCTTACACCAAAGCTCTTCTTTCTGCAGTCCCCGTTACGGATTACTATGAGGAGCGGCGCCGGGAGCGGATTCCGCTGCAGGGAGAAGTCCCCAGCCCGATTCATACGCCTTCCGGCTGCCCGTTCCACCCCCGGTGTGTTTGCGCAATGGAAAAGTGCGGACAGGAAACGCCACAGCTTGTAGAAGCAGAGCCAGGGCATTTCGTTGCCTGCCATTTATGCGATCAGAATGTGTAATCTCAGAGTGCCGCATAGTTTTACGAAGAGTTGATTTCTTTCCGGGCCGCATTTCATTTAACGCCAAGTAATCCTCAGTATCTGCTCCTTTGCGTTCTGTTTTGTGCTAAATGCGTGAGCAGCCTGCGAAAACGAGCTAGATTCATAAAGAAAGGGAAACTTTATGGAATATCAAAGATTGTTTTCACCGGGCCGGATCGGCTCAGTAGAGTTGAAGAACCGGGTTATTATGGGACCGACAGAAACCCTTTACGCATCCGCCATTGGAGAAGTCACGCCTGCGATTATTGATTACTATACGGAGCGTGCCCAAGGTGGCGTGGGGATGATTGTTCTCCACTCTGCTCAGGGGAATACAGATGTGGATCGGATTGATCCCTATGCTGGATCCCTGCGCCTGGATAACGACGCATATATTCCGATGATGCGAGAGTTGACGGAGCAGGTGCATCAGTACGGGACAAAAATTGCGTCACTGGTATCCATCGGCGGTGGCGCTAGAGCCAATGGTGACCGTTATCCCGACAAACCGGGGGAGGATGTTCTTGTCGCTCCCAGCCCAATGGCAAAGGGCGCGGGAAGCCGGCCCGTTAGAGCGCTAACCGTTGACGAAATTCAGCAGATTATTGACTCATACGGAAAATGCGCTCTGCGGGCGCGGAAAGCGGGCTTTGATGTGTTTTACATCCATGCCCTTGGCTCCTATCTGATGGCGGAATTTTTGAGTCCAGTGTTCAATCAGCGTACTGATCAATATGGAGGAACATCGAAAAACCGTGCCAGATTGCTGCTTGCACTTGTAGAATCCTGCCAACGCTATGCCGGAAAGGATTTTCCCTTGGTTGTCCGCTTTTCTGTAGATGAGATTTGTGAAAATGGGCGCACTCTGCAGGAATCCATTGCGATTGCCCAAAATTTAGAGGCAGCCGGCGTGGCGGCTCTTGACCTCAGTGTTGGTTTGGGGGAGCGAAAAAGCATTCGAATGCCGTCGATTTACGTACAGCCAAGGACCCGAGAGGATTTAATCTTCTGCGTGAAGAAAAGCGTATCAATCCCTGTCATTTACCAGGGAAGATTGAATGATCCTACTGTGGCGGAGCAGGTTTTACAAGACGGACTGTCTGATTTCGTCCTGCTATCTCGGGCCTTGATTGCAGAGCCAGACTGGGTTAATAAGGTTCGGGCAAACGCCATGGATGAGGCAAGAAACTGCCTTTGCTGCAATTACTGCCTCGCCAAGCGGATCATGCAAAAGCTCCCTCTGCGGTGTGCCTTTAATCCCAGGGCGGGTCGTGAATCCAAATACAAAAGGATACCGGAAAAGTCAGCGAATCCGAAACAGATTGCAATTTTCGGCGCGGGACCCGCAGGACTGGAGGCGGCCCGCATGCTGGCGGAGAAGGGGCATCATGTGGATGTTTTTGAAGCTGCGGACAATATTTGCGGCGGCCAGCTTAAAGCTGCCCAGCAGCCGCCTTGCAAGGAAATTCTGGGAAATATCCCCCGCTACTATTCCACAGTACTGGGTAAAATGGATAATGTCGTAATCCATTTGTCCTTTAAGGTAACAGCAGAAGCGCTGCTAGCCATGCAAGCCGATGAATTTGTGGTTGCTACCGGCGCGATTCCCCTGGTTCCCCGGATCCCAGGTATGGAGCACACAGCCACGATTGCCGCTGTGGATGTCCTGAACGGTGAGGCTGTGGTCGGCGAGCGCGTTCTGATTGCTGGAGGCGGCCAAGTAGGCGTTGAGACCGCCCATTATTTAGCAAGCCGTGGGAGAAAGGTCACGGTCATCGAAATGCAGAATACGGTTTGCCCACAGGAGGAGTCAAACACGAAATCCGCCTTGCTTGCGGAATTGGAATTCCTTCCCGTTTCCCTCCGAACCAATGAAAGAATCCTTTCCATGGAAAGCGGAAAGGTCACTACGGAAGATATTAATGGCCACGAACAACAGTATACCTGCGACAGCATTGTTCTCGCCTTTGGAATGCGCTCAGAGAATGTCCTATATGATGAACTCGTTTGCCTTGGGAAAAAAGCACATTTAATTGGTGACGCCGCCCATGTAGCGAATATAGCCAGCGCAATTGAGCAGGGGTTTTTGCTGGGAAACAGAATTGGATAAAAATGGAGGAAAAGTGTAAAAGTAAGCGTTGGCCCGGCACAGGAGAAAAAAGCAAGATAAGATTGCCCTGCAAAACGAAATTTTTTGCAGGGCAGATATTGGAATACGGACTAAGCTACAGAAAGGCCCTGCATTTCAAGGAAGCGAATAGCCAGCTTAATCGCTTTCTGCAACTGCTGTTCCTTTAAGTGCTCAGGCATATCGATTTTGTAGAGATCTGCAGGATTCCAAATCTCACTGGTGCAGAACATCGAATAGATCGCCGTTAAGATCATTCTTGCAATGGCAATAATGGCCCTTTTCTTACCTCTGCGCTTTGCAATTCGCTCATATTTCAGCGCATAGTAAGGACTGCGTTTGCCCTTCACCACAGCGTGAGCGACCTGTACCAGAGCGGGCTTCAAATAAACGCCAGCCCTGGATATTCGTACAGATTTCTTCTTCCCGGCAGACTGGTTGCTGCCAGTCGTTAGACCGGCCCAAGCGCAAAGCCGTTTAGAAGAAGTAAACTGTGTCATATCCACACCGATTTCAGAGATAATTGTGATTGCACAATTGCGGTCGATTCCCGGAATGGTGCAAAGAAGGTTGGTCTGACCTTCATACTTGGCAACCATTTCATTTACACAGGCATCGACTCTTACAATTAGAGAATCAATGAAATCATGATGCTCCCGGATCAATTTGACATTCTATAAGAAAGGCGGCCGTTTGTCTGCACGCTTTCATCCCTATTTGTTGTGTGGACGCGCAGCGGTCGAATGGTTGATTATAATGATTAGTGGGAAAATTGAGCATGAAAACAAATATGATTTAACTGCCCCGAAATTTCAGACCGCCTTTGCCTTTTTAAAGCGGGCGGATTTGGCGGAGCTGGCGGAAGGATGGTACGAGCTGGACAATGGCGTTCGGGCCAGCGTTCAGCGCTATACCACATCTCCTGCCGGCAAATTGAATTTTGAATCCCATGCCCGCTATTTTGATGTGCAGTATATGATCAGCGGCAGGGAGTTCATCGGCGTTGTCAGCGCCGAAAACCTGGTGACGAAGATTCCCTACGAAACGGAAGAGGACATTGTGTTTTATCAGGAGCCGCCCTTTTCCGGTCAAATGTATTTGCAGGCTGGCAATTATGTGGTGCTTGCACCGGAGGATGCCCACAAACCCCGCTGCGCAGCCGGTGCGCCTGCGGCGGTGCATAAGGTCGTTGTCAAGGTGCCGGTTTAGCGGGCGAAACGGCACAAGGCTGTCTCAATTTGCAATCGCATTTTGAGACAGCTTTTTCGTTTCCTGATCTGGCGGTGCGTTATCCGGCAAAAAACAAGGCACAGGGAGCCGCGTTTTTGCGGTAAATCCTTGCGCCGTGAGGAAATCCGGAGTATAATGGATAAAAAGGAGGGAGATCCATGAAACGAAAACTGCGTGTTACCATTCCCCGGCGCCATCCGGGGACGGTTCTGTCCTGCGGCCTGATGGCGGCTGCGGCCCTGATGCGGCTGGTTTACTATTTACCCAGGAGAATGGATGCGTTTACTTTGTGGGTTCAGCTGGTGCTGCCGGTTTTGGCGGCCTGCGCCTTTCTGACGGGCATGGCGGCGGGAGAAAAATGGGCAAAGCCCGGCGTCCTGGCGGCGCTGGTTCTGGGCGTGGCCTTTTTCCTTGCCAAGGCGTTTACCTTCACACCGCTTCACCAGGCGCTGTGTACGCTTCTGTACCTGACGGTGCTGGTGCTGTTTTCCGCAACCCTGCTGGGCTGTCTGCCCACGAAGAAGCTGCTGTATCCGCTGTTTGGGCTGCCGCTGCTTTATCACATTTTTGTGGAGGATACCAAAGCGTATTTCTTTGCCCAGCCGCCGGTGCCGGTGTGGGACTGGCTGCCGGAGCTTAGCGTGCTGAGCATCATGGCGGGACTTCTGAGCCTGTCGGTGGCGCTGAAAGCCGACCGTGTCGGCAAGCCGAAAAAAGCACAATCGTAATGAAAGCCCCGCGAAGCCATCGATTCCGCCTCGGGCAGGCGGCCCGGAGACTGATGGAAATGACCGCTTATACGAAACCTTATGAAAACGGTTAAAAACCGTCTCCCGAAAAACCAGGCGGAGGCTGTCCCCCAGCGGAAAAAGGGACTGTTGCAGGATGATTTTTTGCAGCAGTCCTTTTTGGGGAATAGCGCGCATCGGCCAACCCCTTGCCGGGCCGGCCGATGTATTTTTCACCCATTTTGTACCGCGCCTCTGCACAGCAGCGCGGAGAAATGCCTGACAGCGCGAACCTTCCGGCGAAAGCGGAAGGCGCCGCTCCTGTCCTGGCGCAGTTCGAATCCGGGATGCGGCAAGGCGCGCATGACCGCTTTCCTCATTGCGTTGGGCGCCTATTGCGGGATGCCTCCTCCCAGGGGAAGGGCAAGGGCATCGGTTTGGAGAAACAGATTGTATTCATTATGCTCGGAAAATTCCAGATGGATCGTCCATTCCGTAATATCCTCCCAGGACAGGATGCCCAGATCTTCCAGGTCGAACAGGTACATGCTGCTTACAGCCCGGGTGTGGGGCGGCAGGGCGCGCCACAGGCTCAGCATGACGCGCTGGCCATTGACCTGGCATTCGGTAATGTAATAATCCAGATATTGCTCTGTGCTGTTCTCCAGGAAAAACTGCAGGGTTCCATCCGTGAGGGTATCTGGGGCATATTCGCTGGGAACGTAGCCCCGGTAGACCACCCGGATGCCGTCCTGCTGGAAAAGCAGGACGCCGCTGTCATCAACGGGCTGGGAAAGCTCCCCAGTGGTGCGCAGCGGGAGAAAATCCGTCAGCGTCAGAGTTTCATAGCTTTCGGAATCGTAGACCGCCAGCGACAGGGAAAGCGTCTGGACGGTTTCAATCCCGGCGTTGCCGAGGTCATCCTGATCCAGGCGCAACCAGCACTGGGCGGTATGCCCCCGCCGCACCTGACAGTACAGCAGAGAATCCTCCAGGACGTATCCGTTGACAATGATGTCCCGGGATGAGAGAGTAAAATCCCTGTCTGTGCCGTTTTGCACCACCACCCGAATGCCGTCCTCGTATTCCTGACCGTCCTGCCAGTCCGCGATGACCAAAATGCCGTCGGCGTCATACAGAGCCGTGCCGCCGGTTGGAAGAACCGGCTCTGTCTGGGCTTCAGAGGCAAAGCCGGAAAACACAGACTCCGCCCCGGAAATCGGGAGAAACAGCCAACTGAGGGCTGCTGCCAGCACCGCGATGATTACCAGAAGCAGGATGACGGCGGCCGCTTTCCGGCGAACGGGCTGTTTCCGGGTCTTTTTGTCGCAGTCAAAGGGGTCCCGGCGCGGAACCGGCTGCCGGGCAGGGGCCTGGATTACCAGCGGCTCTCCTTCATGGGTGTGAAGCCCGTGGGCGATTTCCTCGGTGAAGTTTTCATATAAACAGTTGCCGCACCGCTTTCCGTTGTAGCGCTTGCCGCAGCTGGGACAATAGACCCTTGCCATCGTGATCCCTCCCTTTCTCGGTATCATTATAGCAATTTTGATAGGAGGATGTCAATTGTACTATGGCGGGATTTGGGAAAAGATTGCCGCCCGGCGGAAAACCGGGCGGTGAGAATCAGCTGACCTTCGCCACAATTCTGGGCGCTTTTGCAATCAGCAGCGCGGCAATGGCGGTGAGGATGATCTCCGGAACCATGTACATACCGTTGTAGATAATGGAGTACACCCAGCCCAGCGCTGCGGGGGACAGGGACTCCACCAGCCCCAGGCCCCATGCGGGAAATCCATCCTGGGTGAAAAACCATTCTGCCCAGCCGGAAAACAGAATATAGCCGGAGAGAATATGCGCAAGATACCTGGCCCCCAGAGCCACCACGGAGCCGCACATCAGGGAAAGACCGGGATTCCGGATCCGGTTGCGAAAAATGCCTCCCAATCCCAGAAGGGTAAACGCCAAAAGATAGTCCAGCAGGCACATCAGCAGGGCGTTTCCGAGCATGGCGCTGTCCCCAAAGTAGCCGGGCTGAAACGCGGCGGCCACCGTTTTGGCCCCCAGAACCATTTCAATCAGAGCGTAGCAGAAGCCGGTCACAAGCCCCCATCTGACGCCGTGGCGATAGGAGACAAGCACCACAGGGAGCATGCTCACCAGTGTCACCTGGCCGCCGAAGGGCATCTCCGGGATTAGGCTTTTGGATACCAGCTCCAGCACAATGGCCATGGCCAGCAGCATAGCGCTTTCCGTCAGACGCTTGGTTTTGCTTTGCATAGGGAAAACCTCCAAAAAGAAAAGTATCGCATTGCAATCCGTCCAGGTGCAATGCGATACAGGGTATCCCATATATGCATCTTTCCCTACGACGGTACTAACCGTATCAGGTTCACGGGTCAGGGCTACCAAGCCCGATCTCAGCCGGATGCATCCGGCCCCCCGAAGACTTCTTTGCTTCGCGATCTAAGGAACCTCTGAATCAATCGTCTGCGGCTGGACAGCGGATTTTTTGCCTCAGCTCTGCGGTTCCAAACTCGGGAAATACATACAGCATTCCTCCGATTTTGGAACCCTGACCTGAGTCAAAATCTCTCGCTGTCATACTAGTTCTTATTAAAAAGGTTAAAAACCTTTTTATAGCACCGCAGGTGCGTTAAGAACTGTATGAGACGGCTTTTGCGGCGGTTCGCCGCAAAAGGGAAGCGCCATTAGGCGGTTCCTTCTTTATAAAACCAAACGGTTTTATAAAGAATCAGTATCAGTCCTTGCCGATTTCATCAGAGTTTTCCTAAGCATCATTATAGCGGAAACGGGGAAATTGTCAAGCCCTTTCCCAAAAGCGGATTACGCCATTTCCAGCGCCAGCTTTTTGCCGCCCAGAATATGAAAATGCAGGTGCGGTACGGTCTGACCGGCGTCCGGACCGCAGTTGCTGACCACGCGGTATCCCTCTGTCAGGCCCTCCCCGGCGGCAATCCGGGGAATCACCTCAAAAATATGGGCCACCACAGCGCTGTTCTCAGCCGTAACACCGCTGCAGCCGGGGATATGGGCCTTTGGCACCACCAGAATGTGGGTGGGCGCCTGGGGCGCGATATCCCGGAACGCGAAGATGGTTTCATCCTCATAGACCTTGGCAGACGGAATCTCTCCGGCTGCAATCCTGCAAAATAAGCACTCAGACATCTGTGTTTCCTCCTGATCTGATTTTTCCGTTTATAAGCCAAAAACATGTACGCCGGTCATACTGACCAGGCCCATGATAATGCCCGCTAGGATCACGCCCAACGATACGGCGGCGCTGGTGGTCTTGAATCCCATATCCAGAAACGATGCCACCAACGCGCCTGTCCAGGCCCCCGTGCCGGGGATGGGGATGCCCACAAACAGCAGCAGCGCCAAAAACAGGCTGCCTTCTCCGGCCTTGGCCTTCAGCTTATGGCCGCCCCGCTCACCCTTTTCCAGGCAGTAGGTAAAGAATCTGCCAATATATTTTTTCTTGCTTCCCCAGATCAGCACTTCTCTGGCGAACAGATAGATAACCGGAACCGGCAGCATATTGCCGATGACACAGACAACCAGCGCGGAAAAATAATCCAGCCCCATGCCCACCGCAATGGGAACGCCTCCCCGCAGCTCAATGAAGGGAACCATGGAAATCAGGAAGCAGAGCAGGTATCGTTTTAACATGATTTTCCTCCAAAATGATTTTCTATTATTGTAGCATAGAACAACCTGTTTTGCAACGGAAAACGGGATTCATTCCTTAATTTTTCGTTAAGATCCGGCAAAACCCTGCCCCGATTTGGGGCCAAACGCCAGGCCCGGGGTTTTGGGAAAAGCCTTCCACCTGGCCTGCGCCCGCGGTTTTTTTGAACGTCCCTTTAATTTTTCTTGAATTCTCCCGCAAGGGCTGGAAGTTTTCCTTTTGCTGTGCTATAATGGGTGCCAGTATTATAAAATGTAGAAGTGTGCCCAACGATACGCTCGGTTGGAATGGAGAGAGAACTATGCTGGAATTATTGGCGCCTGCGGGATCCATGGAGGCCCTGCGCGCAGCGGTGCAGAATGGAGCAAACGCCGTCTATCTCGGCTGCGAACGCTTCAACGCCCGGCACAGCGCGAAAAATTTTACTCCCCAGACATTGGTGGAGGCGATTAAATATTGCCATATCCGGGGCGTTCAGGTTCACCTGACCATCAATACTCTGGTTTCCGACCGGGAGATGAAGGAAGCCGCAGAGCTGATCCGGCATGCCGCTCAGAATAACATCGACGCGTTTATCGTCCAGGATCTGGGCGTGATACAGCTGTGCCGGCAGATTGCGCCCCATATCCCGATCCATGCCTCCACGCAGATGACCGTTCATTCCCTGTCAGGCGTCCAGCTGTGCGCTGCCATGGGGGTCAGCCGGGTGGTCCTGAGCCGGGAGCTGAGCCGGGAGGAGATTCGCTATATCTGCGCCAATACCACCGTTGAGATTGAGGTTTTTGTCCACGGAGCGCTGTGTATGTGTTACTCCGGCCAGTGCTACCTGTCCGCCGTGATCGGCGGCCGTTCCGGGAACCGGGGCCGCTGCGCGCAGCCCTGCCGCCAGAGCTACGGCTATACCCATTGGGAAGAGAAATATCCGCTGAGCCTGAAGGACAACTGCCTGGTTGCCTATTTGCAGGAGCTGCAGCAGATGGGTGTGACGTCCGTAAAGCTGGAGGGGCGCATGAAGCGGCCGGAATATGTGGCCACCGTCACCGCCGTCTACCGCAAGGCTCTGGATGAGGGCACCGTAACCAGACCCATGGCCGAAGCGCTGTACAACGCATTTAACCGTCAGGGCTTCACCGACGGTTACTATACCGGCCGCGTGGACAGAAAGATGTTCGGCATCCGCCGGGAAACCGGGGAAAATGCCCAGTTCCTTCAGGCGGCGCGGCAGTCCTACGAGGCGGGGGAAACCCAGCTGGTGGACCTGTCCTTCCAGGCCATTGTGTCCGTGGACGGAAGCTCTCTGACCGTTACCGATCCCGATGGCCGGACATGCCGGGTGGAAGGCCCCATGCCGGAGCTGGCCCGGACTGTTCCGCTGACCGGGGCTGTTCTGGCCCAGCGGGTGGCGAAAACCGGAGGCACTCCATACCGCTGCGCGGAGGTTCGCACCCATGTGGATCCGGGGCTGACCCTGTCCGCTGCGGCTGTCAACGCCATGCGCCGGGACATTCTGAATCAATTAACCGCTCTGCGGGCCAGACGGGAAGAGCATCCCCTGCGCAGGCCCAAGGCCGTGCCGGAATTCAAAGGCCCCACCGGGCTGCCGGGCCTGACGGTTCAGGTTACTTCCCGGGAGCAGCTGACGCCGGGCCTGCTGAATATGGAAACGGCCATGCTGTACGTACCCATGCACATCCTGCTGGGCGACGAGGCCATGACGCGCAGATTGGTGCAGCGGGGACGCCTGGCCGTGGTTCTGCCCAGAATCGTCCACGACGGCGAGATGCCTAAGCTTCAGACCGGCCTTGCCGCGCTGCGGGACCTGGGGGTAAAGGACGCCCTGGTGGGCAACCTGGGGCTGCTGAGTCCTGTGCGGGAGGCGGGGATGCGGATTCGCGGCGACTATGGCCTGAATATCTACAATTCCAGCTCCATGAATGTGCTTCGCTCCCTGGAGCTGTCCTCCGCAACGGTCAGCTTTGAGATGACACTGCCCCAGATCCGGGATCTGAGCAAGGCGGTGAACGCCGAGCTCATCGCCTACGGCCGGCTTCCTCTGATGGTCACGGAGCAATGTGTGATCCGCAACCGTACCGGGGAGTGTACCTGCCAGCTGCAGCCGGCCAAGCTTACCGACAAGACCGGCGCGGAATTTCCCATTATCCGGGACGGCGGCAGCTGCCGGAACGTGCTGCTCAACGGAAAGAAGCTCAGCTGGCTGGACCGTCAGGATGACCTGGCAAAGCTGGGCCTGTGGGCAGTACGGCTGTACTTCACTACGGAAAACAGCCGGGAGGTGGATCGGGTCATGAACGAATACCTGTACCCGGAAGCCTTTGACCCCGGCGCCTGCACCCGGGGATTGTACCTGCGGGGCGTGGAATAAGGCAAACGTGAAAGGATAAGATTATGCAGCTGATTTTGGCCTCCGCTTCGCCCCGGCGCAGGGAACTGCTAAGCCTGTTCGGGCTTCCCTTTGCGGTGCGGGCGGCGGATATCGACGAAACCATGGACCCGGAAAAATCCCCCTTTGACGAGGTGGCCCGGGTCAGCCGGGCAAAGGCGCTCCGCGTCGCCCGGGAGGAGGATGATGTCGTGGTTGCCGCAGACACCATCGTGGTCTGCCGGGGCCGGGTGCTGGGCAAGCCCCGGGACCCGGCGCAGGCCGCAGCCATGCTGGAGATGCTCTCCGGGCGGGAGCATCAGGTGATGACGGGCTGCACAGTGCTCCGGGGACAGACGGGAAAAACCGTGACAGAAGTCACCAACCTGCATTTCAGACCTTTGAGCCGGAAGGAAATCGAACGCTATGTTGCCACCGGCGAACCCATGGACAAGGCTGGCGCTTACGGCATCCAGGGAGGCGCGGCGCTGTTCTGCCGGCGGATTGAAGGCGATTATTACAATGTAATGGGGCTTCCCGTGTGCCGTCTGGGGCAGATGCTTCGGGAGCTTGCGCCGGAAATGATGGAGGAAACGCTATGAGAAATTTATTTACCACCCGGGTGAAGGTAATTCTGGTTCTGGCGGCGCTGCTGACGGCGGGGCTGGCGATTCTCAGCAGCGTTACCGGCACCACCATTCCCCAGCTGGTGATCGAGGGCGTTATGACACCCCTTCGGGCGGCGGGAACCGCGCTGACCTCCACGGCGGAAAAATACTACGGCTATATGTTCCGCTATGAGGCTCTGCTGGCTGAAAACGAGCTGCTGCAGGAACAGATCGCCGAAATGGAGGACGTGGCCCGTCAGGCGGACTCGGTTTCCCGGGAAAACGAGCGTCTGCGCCAGGCGCTGGAGCTGACGGAAACCCATGAGGACTACAAATTGGTGGATGCCTATATCATCGGCTGGAGCTCCACAGACTGGGAGAACACCCTGACCATTAACCGGGGCACCAGCGCCGGCATTCAGGAAAATATGTGTGCCATTACCGCCAACGGCCAGGTGGTTGGTCTGGTTACGGAGGTCGGAGTCAACTACGCCGAGGTCACCACCGTGCTGGACTCTACACTGGAAATTTCCGGCACCATCGCCACTTCCGGCTACAACGGCATGGTCAAGGGCGGCTATATCAGCGGCAACGATACGCTGCTGCAGATGAACTATCTGCCTTCCGCCGCCATCATCCGCAGCAACGACCAGGTTGTCACCTCCGGCTCCACCGTGTACCCCCGGGGCCTGATTATGGGCTATGTGGTGGATGCGGGCTATGAGGATACCGGCGTGGCCAAATACGCCCTGCTGGACCCCGCAGCGGATATCAGCGCTCTGGAACAGGTGTTCATCATCACCGAGTACACCACGGATGTGGTGACAACTGCAGATACCGGCGCCTCCGAACCCACCCAGGCTGCGGAAAGCACCGACGCGGCGGAGGGGTAAGGCGCTATGGCGGCAAGGAAACGCAGAAAGATACAACCGGAATTCAGGCCGGATGTCCCATCCGCTTCCTGGATGAAAACGCTGCACCTGACCCAGCTGCAGCGGCAGCGCCTGCTGAAATGGGGGCTGTATATTCTGACCATTGTGGTGGCGCTGGTCATTCAGGATGTCATTATGAGCCGAATCCGCATCTTCGGTGCCACCACGGATCTGGCGGTGTCCGTAATTCTGCTGATTACCGTCATAGAGGGTACCGAGGTGGGCAGCCTGTTTGTGCTTTTCGCTTCCACGGCGTACTACTTCACCGGAACGGCACCGGGGCCCTATTGTGTATGCCTGATAACCTTCCCGGGCATTGCCGCGGTGCTGCTGCGGCAGATGTACTGGAACCGGAGCAGAAGCTCCATTGTCCTGTGCGCGGGACTGGCGCAGATGGTCTATGAAATGGGGCTTTACGCTGTGGGCCTGTTCCTGGGGCTGACCCGCTGGGATCGCTGGGAGGTTTTCGCGCTGTGCGGCGTGATCGATATTCTCGTTATGATCCCAATTTACCCGTTGATTTATAAAATCGGCATGATAGGAGGCAACACATGGAAAGAATAAGCCGATTCCGAGCCGGCATTCTGCTGGTTTCGTTCGCTGTTATTTTGCTGCTTTTTGCCGCGAAGCTGTTCAATCTGCAGATCATTGAAACCCACGGCAATACCGACAATACCCAGACCTACGGTACCGTAACCACCGTCCGGGCCTCCCGGGGCGAGATTCTGGACCGCAACGGCAACGTGCTGGTGGGCAACCGGGCATCCTACGATCTGGTGTTCAATCACTATGTTATCCTGTCCTACGACAACACCAACGAGGCCCTGTACAGCCTGGTGCAGAAATGTGCGGAGCTGGGGATCGACTACTCGGACCACTTTCCTGTTTCCAGAACCCGCCCGTTTACATATACCCTGGACAGCTTCAACACCTCCTGGCAGAACTACTTCCAGCTGTTCATGAATGACCGGGAGATGGACTCCGACATCTCCGCCCCGCTGCTGATGGAAAAGCTGCGCAAACGCTACAGCATCCCCGATGAATGGTCCGACGAGGATGCCAGGGCCGTCATCGGCTTCCGGTACGAGTTTGACCTTCGCAATATTTCAAATCTGGCAACCTACACCTTCCTGGAGGACGTGTCCGACGAGAATCTGTCCGCCCTGCTGGAGCTGAACATTCCCGGCCTGATGGTGGAGGCCTCCACCGTGCGGGAGTATTACACCACCTATGCCGCCCACATCCTGGGGTATTTGGGCGGGATGAGCAGCTCCCAGTGGGAGCAATATCAGAAAGACGGTTATTCCATGGATGCCCTGGTGGGGCAGTCCGGCTTTGAGCTGGCCTTCGAGGATTATCTCCACGGCATCGACGGCCTGCGCTATGACGAGGTATCCAAGGACGGCGTCACCACCCAGCAGTATTATGTAACAGAAACGGATGATGACGGCAACTCCGTCCTGCGGGAGCCTGTGGCCGGCAACAACGTGGAGACCACCATCGACATCTACATCCAGCAGGTGGCGGAGGACGCTCTGGCGGATGTCATGCAGAAGCTGGTGGATCCGGCGCAGAATACATCCGGAGACGGCCTGGACGCCGAGGGCGCGGCGGTCATTGTCATGGAGGCCAAGACCGGCAACATTCTGGCCTGTGCCAGCTATCCTACCTATGACCCCTCTACCATGCTGGAGGATTGGGCGGACATCAACGCCGACCCTCTGAAGCCCCTGTTTAACCGGGCCTTTGGCGCCACCTATGCCCCCGGCTCCACCTTCAAGATGTGTACCCTGATTTCCGCCATGGAAAATGTGTACACGAACAACACGGAGAAGATCGGACAGCCGATTCTGGCATATGGCGAGGAGATCACGGACAAGGGCGTCTTTGATAAGTACGAGGGCTTCGCGCCGGTCTGCCTGTTCTGGAGTTCCAGCAAGGCGACCCACGGCACCATCGACGCGACAATGGCGCTGTGCTATTCCTGCAACTACTTCTTCTATGAGCTGGGTGACCGGATGACTGAGAATATGGTAACCCAAACCGCCATCGCTCTGGGCCTGGGCGAACCCACCGGCATCGAGCTGGTGGAAAAGACTGGCTACCGCAACACCTCCGACCGGAAACGGGAGGTTTACGGCTCCGGCATCGATGGAAACTTCTCCGCCGGCGACCGTATCCTGGGCGCCATCGGCCAGGGCGAAAACCGCTATTCTCCCCTGCAGCTTGCGGTCTACGCCTCCACGCTGGCCAACAAGGGAACCCGTATGAAGGCCACCTTCCTAAGCCGCGTGGTTTCCTCTGACTACCGCTCTCTGGTCTATGAGAATGAGCCGGTGGTGGTCAGCCAGCTGGAAATGTCCCCCCAGACCATCGAAACGTACTACAGCGGTATGCGCAAGGTCATCACCACCGCCGGCGGCACGGCGCAGAAGTATTTCGGCGGTTATGCCGACCAATACGCCGACGAAGACGGTGTGTGGCCGCTGAAGAACGAGGTCACCGTCTATGCCAAGACCGGCACCGCCGAACACTCCTCCGGCGGCTCGGACCACGGCGCGTTCCTCTGCTTCTCCCATCGGGTGGAGGACACGGAACCCGATCTGGTGGTGGCGATTTACGGCGAAAAGGTAGCCCACGGTTCTTCTCTGGCGCCTGTGGCGGAAAAGATTCTGCTGGCTTACTATGAGCTGGAGGCATCCAGCGAAGTGACCGCCTTTGAGAATCAGATCGGTTAAGATTTCGGGCGCAGCCTTCCGGCTGCGCCTTCAGACTGCCGGAAAACCGGTCACAGGTACATGGACGCGGGCCGCCGGGTTCTCCCTATTTGACCGTCTGTTCCCGGGCGGGGAAGCTGCTGTAGACCGCCCCCGGTTTCAGCGGCACGTCCCGAAGCTTGGCCAGCTGCGACACAGTGACCAGCTCAAAATTCTTCCGCTGCAGCACGTCCACAATGTCCAGCGCCGCCTGGACAGAACTGGTGGTCATGTCGTGCAGCAGTACCACATCCCCGTCCTGAATATTTATCAGCACCGCCCGCTCAATGGCAGCGGTATCCTCCGTGGCCCAGTCCCGGGGATCCACCGACCAGTTCAGGATGGCAAGGCGGCGGGCCTCGGCCACCTGGCGCACACCGTCGCTGCAGCAGCCTCCGGGCGGACGCAGAAATACGGGGGTGCAGCCTTCCGGCAACAGCGCCTGGGTGTCCAGAATTTCGGCGGCGATGGCGCGGCGGCTCATCTGTTTCATGCTCTGGTGGGTGTAGCCGTGATAGCCAATCTCATGTCCTTCGTCGAATATCCGCTGGGCGATGTCCGGATAGTCCCGGATCCGATAGCCGCACAGCAGGAAGGTCGCCTTCACGCCCCGGTCGTACAGCCCGTCCAGAAGCTGGCGGGTATACTTTCCCGAGGGACCGTCGTCGAAGGTCAGGGCGACATATTTGGTTTTCTCCTCTGCCTGTACCGGCAGGACGAAGAACGCGGCGCACAGGAGCAGTGCCAGAATTCGCCGCATGAAAGTCACTCCCTTTCTCATGCCGGCCCGGGAAAAGCGGGCCGAAAAGTTGCCGGATTCGCGTCATATTGCGCCGGACGCCGCCGCGTCTTTTTCTTTTGCGCTCCGCGCCGGCAGAAACCATTTGACGGAGCGGGAAAAATGGGGTATAGTATAGACGATACTGGCTCTTATGAAAAAGGTTGAAAACCTTTTTACAGCGCCGCAAGGCGATGTCTTCTGGATAAAAGGAAACCATTTTATCCGGAAATCGTATCAGAACGGTATCAGACGGCTTTTGCGGCGGTTCCTTCCTTATAAAACCGAACGGTTTTATAAGGAATCAGTATGAGATGCTGCGGCAGGCGCATTCGGCTGCGGCACCGAATGACGCACGTTTCTTTCGACATGCTTAACATGCCCGCCGTGAATGGGATGTATGTCTGGAAAAATGTCGAAAAAAACCGTTTATTTTCAATTTGGGAGCGGGTTATGCGGAATCAACTACAGGCGATTTGCAATAAATATGAGGAGCTTTGCGCCAAATCCCAGCAGCCGGATTTCTACGCGGATCCGAAAAAGGCGGCGAAGCTTCTGCGGGAGAAAAACGAGCTGGAACCGGTGGCGGAATGCTATCGCCAATTCCGGCAGGCGGAACAGGAAATGGCCGAGGCTCAGGAGCTGATGGCCGATCCCGAAATGAAGGATCTGTGCCAGGAAACCTACGCCCAGGCCAGAGAGCAGAAGGAAGCGTTGCGGGAAAAGCTGCGCATTCTGCTGCTGCCCAAGGACCCGAACGATGAAAAAAACGTCATTGTGGAGATTCGGGGCGGCGTCGGCGGGGAGGAAAGCGCCCTGTTTGCCCACAGCCTGTTTCGCATGTATGCCATGTACGCCGCGAAGATGGGCTGGAGCGTGGAGCTGATGAACTACAACGAGACAGAGCTTGGGGGCGTGAAGGAAGCGGATTTCATTATTCAGGGCCGGGGGGCCTATTCCCGGATGAAGTACGAGTCCGGCGTCCACCGGGTTCAGCGGGTGCCGGAAACCGAGTCCGGGGGCCGCGTCCACACCTCTACCGCTACGGTGGCCGTGCTGCCGGAAATGGAACCTGTGGACGTACAGATCAACCCCGCTGACATTGAGATGCAGGTCTACCGGGCCAGCGGCGCGGGGGGCCAGCACATCAACAAGACATCCTCCGCTGTCCGGCTGATCCACAGGCCCACAGGTCTTGTGGCCGCCTGTCAGGAGGAGCGCAGCCAGGTGCAGAACCGGGAAAAATGTATGCGGATGCTGGCAAGCAAGCTCTATGAAATCGAACAGCAGAAGCAGCAAAGCGAAGTCACCGGGATGCGCCGCAGCCAGGTGGGCACCGGAATGCGAAACGAGCGCATCCGCACCTACAATTTTCCCCAGGGCCGGGTCACCGACCACCGGGTGAACCTGACGCTGTACCGCATTGACGACGTGATGAACGGGGATCTGGACGAGATCATCAACGCTCTTGCCGCCGCTGACCAGGCGGAAAAGCTGAAAAATTCCAATTGATTCCGCACCCGTCGGGTACGCCGCCCGCGGTTCCGAACGGGCTTTTTTGTGAGGGTTACGCCATGACATTTTTCACCAATTCCCCCGCTGAAACCGAGGCCGCCGGCGCGGCGCTGGGGAGGATTCTGCCCCCCGGCGCCATTGTTGCCTACCGGGGCGGCCTGGGGGCGGGGAAAACGGCCTTCACCCGGGGCCTGGCCA
>CAZUAN010000012.1:24689-26510 GCA_964618385.1 uncultured Oscillospiraceae bacterium
GCCTACCGGGGCGGCCTGGGGGCGGGGAAAACGGCCTTCACCCGGGGCCTGGCCAAGGGGCTGGGCTGTTCCGATATTGTGTCCAGTCCCACTTATACCATTGTCAATGAATATCTGACCGGGCGGCTGCCTCTGTTTCATTTCGATATGTACCGCCTGACATCCTCCGATGAACTGTGGGACATTGGCTGGGAGGATTATCTGGAACGGGGCGGTGTCTGCGCGGTGGAATGGAGTGAAAATGTATCCGACGCCATGGACGGCGCGGTGCTTGTCACCATCGAAACCCTGAGCGCGGACACCCGGCGCATCACCATCGAAGGAGGGGCTTGCTTTGCTGATCTTAGCCTTTGAAACCAGCGCGAAAGCGGTTTCCGTTGCGTTGCTGGAGGATGGGAAGCTGCTGGGGGAAAGCTACCAGAACACCGGCCTGACCCACAGTCAGACGCTGCTTGTTATGGCGCAGGATCTGCTGCGGCAATGCGGCAGATCCGCGGAGGATGTTACCGCCGTAGCTGTGGCGGAAGGCCCCGGGTCCTTCACCGGCGTGCGCATTGGCGTGGCGGCGGCCAAGGGGTTCGCCTGGGGCCGGGAGATTCCCTGCTATGGCGTGTCCACGCTGGAGGCCATGGCGGAATCCTTTGGGGCGTTTCAGGGCTATGTCTGCCCCTGCATGGACGCACGGCGAGGCCAGGTGTACAATGCTTTGTTTTATGTAAACCACGGGGAGCGGCAGCGGCTCCGGGAGGATCGGGCCATTGCGCTGGATGACCTGGCCGGAGAGCTGGAGAATCTGACAGAGCCGATTTTCCTGGTGGGAGACGGCAGCGGCCTGGCCTACGGTGTTCTTTCCGCCCGGATTCCCGGTTTGGTGCTGCCCCCGGAGCATCGGATGCACCAGCGCGCCTGCGGCGTGGCAATTCTCGCGGCCCGGAAGCTTGCCGCCGGAGAACCGGGCGACGGCAACGGATTGATTCCCAACTATCTGCGGCTGAGCCAGGCAGAGCGGGAGAGAATGGAAAAACAGAAAATGGGAACGAAATAAGATCTGTACCATTTTCTTGAAAAAAATATCCAAATCATGAAGGAGAGAAACAGAATATGGCAACAGTACACGTACTTGATCATCCTCTCATCCAGCATAAGCTGGCAATCCTGCGAAGCAAGGAAACACCCGTCAAGGAGTTTCGGGAGCTGGTGGGCGAAATCGCCGGCCTGATGTGCTATGAGGCCACCCGGAATCTGCCCACCGAAGAGGTTACGGTTGAAACGCCCATTGCGACAGCCAAATGCCGTATGCTTTCCGGTAAAAAAATGGCCATCGTTCCGGTTTTGCGGGCGGGGCTGGGCATGGTGGACACAATGGTTGCCTTGATTCCATCCGCAAAGATTGGCCATATCGGTTTGTACCGCGATCCGGAAACCCATAAACCCGTGGAATACTACTGCAAGCTGCCCGATGACATTGAGAAGCGGGAGGTTTTTGTTGTGGATCCCATGCTGGCTACCGGCGGCAGCGCCATTGCCGCTATCGGCTTCCTGAAGCAGCATGGCTGCAGAAATATCATTATGATGAACATTATTGGCTGCCCTGAGGGCGTGCGGGCTGTTCAGGAGGCGCACCCCGATGTGGATATCTATTTGGCCGCTCTGGATGAAAAGCTGAACGAGAATGCCTATATCGTCCCCGGCCTGGGTGACGCCGGAGACCGAATTTTCGGCACAAAATAACCCGGCCGGTATTCCTGAAACCGACGCGCAGCTGTACCCGCCGGTGAAAGCCGGCGGGTGCAGCGAAAGGCGGAAGGCCTTGCGCAGGCT
>CAZUAN010000013.1:0-26148 GCA_964618385.1 uncultured Oscillospiraceae bacterium
CATAGAACCAAAGGCGTGATAAGATGCGGATAAATTCCCGCGAACAGGCAAAAAAAGCCGGTGTCATACTAGTTCTTATTAAAAAGGTTAAAAACCTTTTTATAGCACCGCAGGTGCGTTAAGAACTGTATGAGACGGCTTTTGCGGCGGTTCGCCGCAAAAGAGAAGCGCCATTAGGCGGTTCCTTCTTTATAAAACCAAACGGTTTTATAAAGAATCAGTATCAAAAGAAGCGTGCCGGGCCAAGCGGAACATGACTTTCCCTCCGGAATTGACTCCGTACGAAAACCCGTTTGCAAAAGGAGGAAAGCAACATGGATATCAACCACCGGTCTTTCATTTCGTTTCATAAGCACGGCGGGATTTTAGGCGCCGCTATAGCCATCCCGGTGCTGGCAATCTGCTGCATCTGGTTTTCCTGGAAAATGGGCGTTTTATATGCGGCGGCATTTCTGGCGGTGAGTTTTGTCAGACTGCGGCCAAAATATCCGTTGAGTCAGTTTCTCATGAATGCCTTCTGGGGCCTTCTCTGTATTTTTGTTTCTTGCCTGCTGCCCACCAAAATGGTTTCCGACAGCAGCTATCTGGCCATTGGCAGCTATCGGGTCTGCATGAATTTCCTCTGCGCGGCGATTTTCTATGGCGTCTGCCTGACTGTTACCGGCGCGGTAAAGCCTGCCATCGTAATCGCGTCGACCCTTCTGATGCTCTTATCTACCGCCAACGGGTTTCTCTTTCAATTTCGCGGCAACGAGCTGAAGCCGATGGACTTTTTATCCATCGGAACAGCTTTGAATGTAGTGGAACAGTACACCTTCCGGATTCAGCCCCGGATGCTGTACAGCTGGCTGCTGTGGCTGTGGATGCTGTTTTGCCTGCGGGCGCTCCCCCCTGATTGTCCGATCATTCCCAGAAACTGGCTTCGGCTGGCGGCGGCTGCTGCCGCCATTGTCTGCGCCGTTGTCCTTTGGAACGGAATAACGGATATTCGGACCGATACCTGGAGCAACAATGGTTCCACCCGAAACGGATATCTTCTGAATTTTGTCACCGGCATTCGGGACAGCTTTACGGAGCAGCCGGAAAACTACTCCGCAGAAGCGGTTGACGCTCTGACATCCCAATATGACTGCTCCGGCGATACATCTGTCCAGAACAGGCTTCCCAATATTATCGTAATCATGAATGAATCCTATGCGGATTTCGAGATTCTGGGCAGCGAGCTTCGTACAAACGAGCCTGTGACGCCCTTTGTAAGCTCCCTGCAGGAAAACTGCATTCGCGGCTATGCGCTGACCTCGGTTTTTGGCGGCGGCACAGCCAATTCCGAATTTGAGTTTCTGACGGGCCTTTCCATGGCTAACCTGCCAGACGGCTGCGTGCCCTACCAGCAGTACATCAACGGTACCTGCTACAGCTTCGCCTGGCTGATGAACGCCTGCGGCTACAGAACGATGGCCACACATCCTTATAACGCAAGCGGATGGAATCGCCTGGCGGTTTATCCCTATTTCGGGTTTTCGGAAAGCACCTTCGCAGAAAGCTATCCCTGGGAAAACCTGATCCGGGAATTTGTCAGCGATCAGGAAATGTATGAATATGTTCTGGATGTTCTGAAGCAGCCGAGAACAAAACCGCTGTTTCTGTTTGGCATTACCATGCAGAATCACGGCGATTATATCTATTCGGGCGACCATTATGAACAGACGATTTATTTGGACGGCTACGAAAAGGAGTATCCCATGGCGGAGCAGTATCTTACGTTGCTTCGGGAAAGCGACAAGGCAATTGCGTATCTTTTATCCGCGCTGGCGGATTATCCGCAGGACACCATTGTCCTGTTCTTCGGGGATCACTTCCCGCAGGTAGAGGGGGATTTCTTCCTGGAGGCGCACGGCGGCGAATTTGCAACGCTGTCGGATCGGATGCTGCAATATACCGTTCCGTTCTTTATCTGGGCAAACTACGATATTCCGGAGCAGACCGTAGAATGTACCAGCCTGAACTATCTGGCCCGTTATCTGCTGGAAGCGGCCGGAATGGAATTGCCGCCGTATTACCAGTTTCTGAAGGAACTGGAGGAGGCAATCCCCGCGATCAATGCGCTGGGATATTACTCCGCCAGTCAGCAGACCTTCCTGCCGCTGGAGGACGCATCTGGAGAAGAAGCGCAGTGGCTGAATCGCTATGCCATCATTCAATATAACTGCCTGTTTGATGAAGGTCACCGCAGCCAGCTCTTTTTTGAGCAGTATCTGACAGCGCCCTGAGTCTGATACGGATTCTTTATAAAACCGTTCGGTTTTATAAAGAAGGAACCGCCTAATGGCGCTTCCCTTTTGCGGCGAACCGCCGCAAAAGTCGTCTCATATTTATGGAATATCAGGATTCACGCACCTGCGGTGCTATAAAAAGGCTTTAGTATGAAACGGATATTCCAGAATGGTTGTCCCCATAGCTTTTTGAGGCAACCGGAAAATGGGGCTGTAATACGGATTCTGGATGAAAGGGTTTCCTCAAGAATCCGTATTACAGCCCCGTTTTTTATGGAATATCCGCAGCATAAAACCGGATGGGTTTATCCGATCTCTGTGTCAATCCTCCAGCCGGCGAATATCCGCCCCCAGGGAGGAGAGCTTCTGGACAAGACTTTCATATCCGCGCTCAATAAAATGGATGTTCTCCACGCAGGTTTTTCCCTCCGCGGCCAGCCCCGCAATGACCAGTGCCGCGCCTGCCCGCAGGTCGTGGGCGCAGACAGCCGCACCGTGAAGCTGCTCTACACCGGTAACCGTGGCCGTCTTCCCGCTGATTTTGATGTCAGCACCCATGCTTTGCAGCTCCTTGCAATAGCCGAAAAAGCGTGTCTCGTAGACACTTTCCGTCAGACGGCTGACGCCGCTGGCCAGCGCCATGCACACACAGACCTGGGCCTGCATATCCGTGGGGAAGCCGGGGTAAGGCCGGGTTTTAACAGTGGTCTGACGCAGACGTCCGGTATGCAGAATGCGAATCGCATCGTCATAGTTGATGATCCTGGCTCCCATTTCCTGAAGCTTGGTGGTGATGCATTCCATATGCTTGGGAATCACGTTCTGCACCAGCACATTTCCGCCAACCGCAGTAACTGCCGCCATGTAAGTCCCCGCTTCAATCTGATCCGGAATAATGGCATAGGAGCCGCCCTTCAGGGAATTCACGCCCCGAATCTTCACGGTATCCGTACCCGCGCCGCTGACCCGTGCGCCCATGGTGTTCAGGAAGTTTGCCAGGTCTACGACATGGGGTTCCTTTGCGGCGTTTTCGATGACAGTCTGGCCGGGGATCAGCGTCGCCGCCAGCATGATGTTCACCGTCGCGCCCACAGAGGCCATATCCAGGCTGATACGGCTGCCCCGCAGCCCTTCCTTGCCAGGCTGGAGTGCCACATACTCCTCCGTTTCGTCTACCTCCGCGCCCAGTCCCCAGAATCCCTTGATGTGCTGGTCAATGGGGCGGGACGCAAAATCGCAGCCGCCGGGCAACGCGACATGGGCCTTGCCAAAGCGTCCCAGCAAAGCGCCCATCAGATAATAGCTGGCACGTATTTGGGTAACCAGCTCTGCGTCCGGTTCTGTACACTGCACCTGAGAACTGTCGATCTCCACCACGCCGGGTTCCGGAATGACGACCTTTGCCCCCATGTGCTCCAGGATGCTCAAAAGGATTCGGACATCGGAAATGTCCGGCACATTCTCAATATGACACTTGCCGCTGACCATCAGCGCCGCCGGCAAAATCGCCACCGCCGCGTTTTTCGCGCCGCTGATGGTAATACTGCCGTTCAGGGGATTGCCGCCGTTGATTTCATATCTGGCCAAGGAATATCCTCTCCTTGTGATAAATTAACGAATGTTGCTGCAAATACACCTACTGATTATACCATACAAAGCAAATTCTGTAAAGTCCCATTTCCGGGGCAGGCCGGGAAGCCGCAGAATCCGGTTCTGTCACCGTCTCAGCCCCTTCGGGTAGTGATTCTTCAGGACTGCTCCGTCACCCTTGCCCCAGCCGATGGAATACGCATCGGCGCAAACCAGGCACCAGCCTTTCTGCGGCGACGGCACCACCTCGCCGTGAAGATACGCCTTCATTTCCTCGGAATCCGCGCGGTAGCGCTGGAGAGTTTCACAGTCCTTCAGCCACAGGGCCAGGGCATGGGCCGGCTCAAAGCGGCCTTTTTTCACCGTCCCCAGCTCCAGGCCGGGGCGCAAAACCTTCAGACGGGAAAGATCCGGCATATCCGCCGGCGCCCAGAACAGGCTGCTTCCAAAGGCAGCCGCCTTGCCCTCTGGAAGCCGGATGCCCAGGTCCTTCGCAAAGGCGCACCATGCCTGCGGAAGCGCATCCCCTTTTGCCGGCTCCGCGTCCTCCGCTTTGCCGCCGGTTCTGCAAAGCACGGCCGCAAAATGGCCTTCGCCCAGCAGCCTGTGGGGCCACAACCGGTAGCTTCCATTTTCCCCCGGTGAAAACCAGGGCGCCTCCACCCGTTCCGGGGCAAAGTCCGAATGATCCGCGAGGAAATCCGCTACGACTGCCTCGTCCTCCTCCGGAGCAAAGGTACAGGTGGAATACACCAGACGTCCGCCGGGCCGTACCATTTGGGCGGCCCAGCGCAGAATCTCCGCCTGACGCCGGGCGCACATTTCCACGGTCTGCTGACTCCAATCGGTGACAGCGGCCTGCTCCTTGCGGAACATTCCCTCTCCGGAGCAGGGGGCGTCCACCAGCACGCGGTCAAAAAAACCGGGAAATCGCTGCGCCAGGTTCTCCGGGCGCTCTCCCGTAACCAGAGCGTTGCCCACCGCCATACGCTCGATATTCCGGGAAAGAATTTTGGCCCTGCCGGGATGAATTTCGTTGCAAAGAAGAAACCCCTCTCCCTGCATACGCCCGGCGATCTGCGTGCTTTTTCCTCCCGGGGCGGCGCAGAGGTCGCAAACCCGCTCACCAGGCCGGGGGTCCAGCAGGAAGACCGGAGCCATTGCGCTGGCCTCCTGCAAATAGTATACGCCGGCCTCATGATAAACGTGCAGGCCGGGGCGAAAATCGGGATCGTAATAAAATCCATCCGGCTCCCAGGGAATCCCGCCTCTGATGAACGGCAGCTCCGGACGGCTTCCCTTCAGAGGGTTCCAGCGCAGCGCCACTGCCCGGGGCCGCTCCAGGCTGCTTAAAAAATCCTCATATTCCCCGCCCAGCTGGGCCTTGATCCGCGTAAGAAACGCTTCCGGCAGCATAGACATGCCCCCTTTGTCCTTTGCAGTTATTGTAACACATGAGAAGCGGTTTTTCCACCGCAATTACGCGGACGCGGGAGCAATCTCCCCGCCCCGGACGCACAAAAACCGCTGCGGAGCATCCGCAGCGGTTGTATGTTTCGTTAAAATTTCGTATTGTCATTTTTGGCGTTGAATCCGCCCTCAAACCCGATAATCAAGCCGCCGACCTCTGCGTAATAGCTGCACAGAGCGGTGGTTCGCTCCAGAACGAATCTGGTATTCGGGAACTCCGCCAGGATCGCGTTTTTCAGCGCATAGGCGGCTTCCTCGGCAAAGCAGTGGGCAACACGAAGCAGCGCCCCATCATAAAAGCCCCGCTCCTTGATCATCTCCACCAGCGTCTGCGTCGTTTTCCTGGCCCCCCGAGGCTTGTGTACAGGCGCGATTTCGCCGCCTTCCGCATCTCCCGCCACACGAATGCCCAGGACGCCTGCGATTTTGGCAGCAGCGGGGTTCACGCGGCCGTTGCGGGCCAGATTCGTCATGGATTCCAGGCAGAAAAGGGTATGGATTTTGTTGTGGTATTCCAGCACCTTCGCCTTGGTTGCCTCGAAATCGTCGCCGGATGCTTCGCATTCCCGGATTTTGTCCACCAGCATCATCATTTCCGGGCCGGTGGCCAGGGAATCGAAAATGAATACCTTCCTGTCGGGATGCTCCTCCATATAGGTATGGGCGGCCTGTTTTGCGGCGTTATAGCTGCCGGACAGGTATTTGCTGATCGTGACGCCGAAAACAGACGGGGCATCGCCAAACGCCTCCAGCCACTCTCCCACGTTGGGGCAGGAGGAACTGGATTTTCCTTTGTGGTGCTTCAGATCCTCCACCATGCCCGCCACATCCAGGCTGTTATTGTCCACGTACTCTTTAGCCGCCAGAATCTTCATCGGCGCGGTGGCGTAATTGGCGTCTGCCGTAGACAGCACATTGGAGGAGGAATCCGTCACAATTTTATACTTCATAGCCATTACCTCGTCAGCGTCCTATTCATCGGTTATTCAATAACCGATTACATTGTATCAGTATCTTATTACATTGTCAAGAAAAACTTGAGATAAGTTTTTCGATTGACAGCGCCCCGTTTTGCTGGTATAATAAGAAACGGTGATAACGATGACATACGAAGACAAGCAGCGCTTTGCCGCCTCTGTGAAGGATTTCCGTCTGCCGCGCTACCAGGAGATTCCTGATGTGGGCCTGTATCTGGAACAGACGGCCAAATACATTTGCGGGTATCTGACCCCGCTGGGAGAGTTTTCTCTGACCTCTTCCATGATCAGCAATTATGTAAAAAAGGGACTGATCTCGAATCCGGTGAAGAAGCTGTACAGCCGGGAGCAGATCGCGTATCTGTTCTTCATTGCCGTGGCAAAAAGTGTACTGTCCCTGGACGCTCTGGCCGGCTTCATCCAATTACAGCAGCGCACCTATTCGCTGGAAAGAGCATACAACTATTTCTGTGAGGAATTTGAAAACGTGCTGCAATTTACCTTCGAGGTGAAGGATTTCATAGAAATCCGCGGTGAGGACAGCTCGGATGAAAAACGGCTGCTGTATACCTGTATTGTTGCGGCGGTGCAGAAAATATATCTGGAACAGCGCCTGGAAGCCATTACCGGCGAGGAAGCGGAACAATAAAGGATAATCCGCCGTTCTCCGCACGGGCAGCGCCGGCTGCTGTGGCAGCAGCATTTGCCCTCTTGCATTTTGCTCCGCCATAGGATATAATGATCTCAAGAAAACCAGCTTCAGGAGGAATCCTATGGAAAAAGAAAATCAGCTTCCTGATGAGGAAGCCAGCATCCTCACCCTGACAGACGAGAATGGCCAGGACGTGGATTTTGAATATCTGGATTGCCTGGAATACCGGGGCAAGGAGTATCTCATTCTTCTGCCTGCCGCAGACGCTTCCGCCGGAATCGTAATTCTGGAAGTTGAGCCTGTGGACGAGGAAAATGAAAACTACCTGGCTGTAGAGGACGACGCTGTTCTGGATGCCGTTTACGGAATTTTCAAGGAAAAGTATCGGGATGTTCTGACTTTTGAGGATTGATTGGCAGGCCGGCCTCGGGGAAACGCCGAAGCCGGCCTGCCTTTTCCGCACAATTCCCCCGGTTCGCTCATAATCTGGTATGGGAATGGATTCATCCCGCCTTATCCGCCGCAAATTGACATTCCCGCATCTTTATGCTAAACTGATACCAACGCGATTCTTGGATTCCTACCGCGCCGGTATTTTCCAATCCTGTTTCTTCCCGGAAAGAGAAAGCTTTTTTCAGGAAACAGCATTTGTATTCTTCATCCAAGGGACTTCTTTATCAAAAAGGCATCGTCTTGCGGCGCTGTCCTTTTTGGTATTTTCGGAATAGAAAATACCAAAAATCTCGTTCTTATGAAAAAGGCTGAAACCCTTTTTATAGCACCGCAGGTGCGTTAAGAACGGTATCAGACGGCTTTTGCGGCGGTTCCTTCTTTATAAAACCCAACGGTTTTATAAAGAATCCGTATTATATGATCTTTATAAAAAATGTTCCATTCTTCGAATGAAACATTTTTGTGAAATATCCGTATCAAAGGAGGGATTGCTGTGACTCCCATTGAGCAGCAGATTGAACACATCGTAGACAGCATCCTAGCGGACTACCAGAATGACCGGGATATCGATAAGCTCGATCCCTTTCAGCATCCGGATAAGGATGTGGTGATCGACATGATCGGCAAGCTCCTGCGCATTGTCTATCCGGGGTTCTCCCGGGACAGAACCTACCGGATTTACAACGCCAAGCACAACCTCTCCATGCTGATTGAAGATGTCATGTACAATCTGAACAAGCAGATTGCTATCGTGCTGCGCGGCACCATGGCGGCCCCGGATGCGGAAAAGAAAGCGCAGCAGCTGAGCCTGGAGTTTTTCCGGGCCATCCCCGGCGTTCGGGCCATTGCTCAGACAGATGTGGAAGCCTTCTACGATGGAGATCCTGCCGCATTTAGCGCCGATGAGATCATCTTCTGTTACCCCGGGCTGTTTGCCATTACCGTGTACCGCTTGGCCCATATCCTGTATACCTTCGGCGTCCCTCTGCTGCCCCGGATCATGACGGAACACGCCCACAGTGTCACCGGCATTGACATCAACCCTGGAGCCGTTATTGGCAAGTATTTCTTCATCGACCACGGAACCGGTATTGTTGTGGGAGAGACTACGGTTATCGGTGACCATGTCAAGGTCTATCAGGGTGTCACGCTGGGCGCCCTGACCACCCGAGGCGGCCAAAGCCTGCGCGGGAAAAAGCGCCACCCCACCATTGAGGACAATGTCACAATCTACGCAGGCGCGTCAATCCTGGGCGGCGGAACCACCATCGGCCGGGACAGTGTGATTGGTTCCAATGTGTTTATCACCCACTCCATCCCTGCCTGCACCACGGTCAGCGTGAAGAGCCAGGAGCTGCAATTCAAGCCCCGCAGCTGTGACGGAAACTGTGATACCTGCGCAAAGCCGGAACCATTCTGGGAAGGACAGAAATAATGCGGTGCCTCCCGGATAACAGGAAATTCCTTTCTATACGAAAACTCGTGAAACCGTTTTATACTGATTCTTTATAAAACCGTTTGGTTTTATAAAGAAGGAACCGCCTAATGGCGCTTCCCTTTTGCGGCGAACCGCCGCAAAAGCCGTCTCATACAGTTCTTAACGCACCTGCGGTGCTATAAAAAGGTTTTTAACCTTTTTAATAAGAACTAGTATTATACTATTTTTTGATAAAATGGTTTCCTTTTATCCAGAAGGCAGCGCCGTAAGGCGCTGCCTTCTTTATAAAAAAGTTCCATCCTTTGGATTTCCCATTTTTATGGAAAATCCGTATTAACGCATCTGCGGTGCTGTGAAAACCCTGTTTGGCGGCTCCCTTTTCCGGAAGCCCGGCGGTTTCGGGAAAAACGGAATCAGAACCAGTCACCGTAGCCCAGCTTGATCAGGTGATCCCGGCTGTCGCGCAGGCAGTCGAAGGGATCCCGGCCGTAGGAATCATCCTGCTCGATCAGGAAATACTCCGCACCGCCGGCAAGACCGGCCTCGATACAGGCTTTCAGGGGCAGATTGCCCTGACCCAGTTCGGCGAATTGCACCGGTTCGGAGAAGAAGGCGTTAGCAAAGGCTTTCATGTCAAAGCCCTTGGTCATATCCGGCATTTTGACATTGGCGATGCGGTAATCCTTCAGATGCAGCAGGCGGACAGAGCCGGCGTATTTCTTGATAAATTCCACGGGATTCTCGCCGCCCCGCTGAATCCAGTGGGTATCCAGCTCGAAGCCCATGTGGGGGGCGTTTGCCCGGATGATGTCCAGCAGATATTCGCCGTTTACCTTCATGAACTCCATATGATGGTTATGATAGTACAGGTCGATGCCGTCCTCTTTCAGCTTCAGGGCGTATTCCTCCGCCTGCTTGGCGAAGTCCACACACTTCTCGAAATTGCCAATGGCGTTCATAGGCATCATGCCAATGCGGAACATGTCGCATTTCAGGGTACGGGCGTCGTCCAGCATCTTCTTGTAGTCGTCGGGGTTGGACAGGTATTCGCCGGGCTGGCCGGGGAACATGGGCGCTACGGAAGCGGTCAGAGAGGAGACATTGAAGTGCAGCTCCTCAACGGCCCGGCGGAAGCCCGCCACATTTTCCTTGGTCATGGGAACCTGGGAAATCTCCGCGCAGTGATAGCCGATCTCCACCAGCCTGCTCATAGCTGCGAAGGGTTCAAAGCCGGGCATTTTCGCCGGCGCGATGGTGGACATCTGAACGCCGATCAAACCTTTTTTACTCATGGAAAAACTCTCCTTTTACTCATAAAAATCAGATAACGTCAAGCAGTCTGTCTTCCTTGGCGGAGCGGAAAATGGTTTCCATCAGCCGGATCACCATGACGGCATCCCTGACGTGGACATAATCGTCAGAACCAGACTCCACTGCCTTGCGGAATCGCTCAATCATGCGGGTATGGGACAAGCCATAGTAGAACTTGCTGCCCTGCATCCCGGGGGATCTGGCAATGACGTCACGGCTGGAATCTTTGCCAATCTGATACAGGGTATTGTCCTCAATGTGAAACACCCCATTCTCCATGGACACCCGAATCTGAACAGACTCGTTGGCCCAGTTGTTGTTTGTGGCAAAGAACAGGCCCCGGGCGCCGTTGGCATATTCCATCCGCGCCACCACATCGCCCTCCACTTCGATGTCTAATTCGCTGGTCCGGCCCACCATGGCGTGGATTCTGCTGATGTCGCCGCCCAGGAAATACATCAGATCCAAAGTGTGCAGGGACTGATTGATCATGGAGCCGCCGCCGGCATATTCCCAGGTGCCCCGCCAGGGCTTCGCGGCATAGTATTGCGCGTCGCGGTACCAGGGAACAAACCCACGGATGCCGATAACCTTTCCATACTCGCCGGAGTCAATGATCTTTTTCAGCACCTGTGTTGTCTCATTCATGCGGTTCTGCAGGCAGATCCCGATTTTGACCTCGGGATGGGCCGCCTCCACAGCGGCAAACGCCTCCGCCTGGGCCACATTCAGAGCAACGGGTTTTTCGCAGAATACATTGACACCCATCTCCGCCAGCTCCTTCGAAACGGGATAGTGCAGATAGTGGGGCAGGCAGATGTGTACGACGTCGGGCTTTGTCTGCTCTACCATCTGTCTGTAATCGGTGAAAAAGGGAGTGCCTTCCGGGATGTTGGATTTCAGCTCCGGATTTATGTCGCAGGCCGCCGCCAGCTGTATTTCCGGGTTGCTGAGAATGCAGTTCAGATGTACGGCGGAAATGTCTCCAAGACCGATAATCGCGGCTCTAATCATGTTGAATTCTCCTTATCGCCGAAGCCGCGGCGGGGAACCGCCACGACTCCGCAGTACCATTGCGTATCAGTCGCGGACGGGGAACTTGCCCTCGGCAGCGATCAGCTTGTTCAGCTCCGCGTTGTACTCGGCCTCGTCGCAGGGCAGGGGCACGGTCTTGCCGGTCCAGGCGGACAGCTGGGAGGCGTTGGCCAGGCGGACGCCCAGGATGCCGTCGGCGCCGGGAGCCAGCAGGGGAGAGCCGGTCAGGACATGCAGGGCGAAGTTCTCCATAACCGTGCCGTGCTGGAAGCCCCAGCCGTCGGTGTTCTCAAATGTCTCCACCTCGTACAGGCCGCCTCCGCCGTTGCTGCGGGTCAGCATGGCCAGCTCCATCATGCTGATGTTTTTATTCATGTAGTCCTCATCCACCCGTTTGCCGTCCTTGGTCATACGGTAAACGGTGGCCTTGGCGGAATCTTCCACCACGATCTTGCCGCCGTCCAGGTCGATTTCCAGGCGGTCGGTGCCGATGGCGTCATGGGTGCAGGTAATAAAGCATCCGGTGGCCCCGTTGGCATACTCCGTCAGGATGGTAACGTCATTCTCGACCACGATATCCCGGTGGCAGCCGTTGATGTTCTTGGAGGTGACCCTGATGGGAACGCCGCAGATCCACTGCCACAGATCCAGCTGATGGGGCGCCTGATTGACCAGGACACCGCCGCCTTCGCCGCCCCAGGTAGCGCGCCAGGCGGACTGACGATAGTAGGAATCGGGCCGCCACCAGGTGTTGATAATCCAGTTGGAGCGGCGAATCTGACCCAGTTCGCCGGATTCCACAATCTGTTTGATTTTCTGGTACAGCTTGTTGGTCCGCTGGTTGAACATGATGCCGAAGGCCACCTCGGGATGTGCTTTGGAGCAGTCGATCATCTGCTGCACATCGGAGGCTCGGACGCCGGCGGGTTTTTCCCCAATGACGTTCATGCTGTGTTCCATGGCATAAATGGCCATTTCATGGTGCAGGTAGTGGGGTACCGTGGTGATCACCGCGTCACAGCTGCCGGAGGCGATCATGTCCCGGTAATCCTCGTAGACGGGGATCTCAGGATACTTTGCCTTGGCGCTTTCCCGCTTGGCAGGGTCAATATCGCAGATAGCGCCCAGCGCACAATGGGGGGGCTGCGGCGCGGAGGGGAACCCGGGATACGCGGACGTGCCGGTCAGAATATTGCAGTAGGAACTGCCCTGGGTGCCGAAGCCGATGATGCCGTAGCGAATTTTCTTGTCCATGTTGCATTCTCCTTACGAAATATACATAGTTTCTGGTTTCCTGGGGGCCTTGTTTGTGCCGTCAGATAGTTTTCAGGATTGCCACCAGCGCGTTGTACTGCATGGCGTATCCCTCGGCGCCATTCCTTGCGGAGCTTTTTGCAAAGTGCTTGACAGCCTCTTTATCCGCTTCAAGGGACTGAAAGGTATCGAAGAGTACCAGATGCGGCTCCAGCGTTAAAAAGCCCCGGTAGCCGTCCTCCCGGATACCCTTTTTCAAGAGCTCGGGGATTTTTCCGTCCCCGGTGCCGCAAAGCACGTTTTCATTGCTGCCCTTTACGGCATCCTTGATGTGGATGTAAACGACATGTTCCTTCACCAGTTCCCAGCATTCGGCGGGATCCTCGCCGCACTGGACAAAATTGGCGAAGTCAAAGGCCGCCTTGAAATGCGGGCTTGCCAGCCGGTCCAGAATGACCTTGCAGCGGCGGCCCGTATCCCCATAGATGTCCTTCTCATTCTCGTGGATCAGGATGACATTGTACTTTTCCGCGACTCTGGCAAAGCCGGCCAGCTTTTCCAGAACCAGATCCGTGTAATCCTCGGGATTTTCTCCCTTGGGCATCCAGAAGCTGAACACACGAATGTATTTGCAGTCTGCCAGAACACAGATCCGGCAAAGCGCATCCAGCTGCCGAAGCTGCGCCGCGTAAGCGTCCCCATCACAGATTCCGATCTTACCGATGGGACTGCCCAGGGAGGATAGCCTGACGCCTGCTGCGTCCAGCCGCGGCAGAATGCGCTCCTGAAATTCCTCCACAGAATAGTCCGCGATGCCCTTGCCGTCAGCTGCCCGGAGGCAGATGTGATCCATGCCCAAGGCTCTGACAACATTCAGCTGTACATCCAGCCGCGGGTCGATCTCGTCGGCAAAACCGGAAATGATGATTTCATCCGTCATCAAACCATGCTCCTTTCCCTGTTTTCCACAAAAAAGCGGCAGACTTTTTGTGCGATTTGTACAATTCTATTGGTTTTCGCATTTGAAAGCCGACTTTTTTGTTTACAATTACCATAATATCACACTTTTTTGCAAATTTCATGGTAAAAATTGCTTGACACATTGCAAAAATTGCTATATCCTGTTGATAAAGGGCAGGCAAAAGAGAATTCGGAGGGGGATCAGCCACATGGCATCCGGAATCCAGCGCTTTGATACCCGCCAGCATATGCGGCGGAGTACTTACGAAATCTTTCATTATAAGGACACCTACCTGAAGGAGGTGGCCCTGCATCACCACGATTTTTATGAAATTTATTTCTTTCTGTCCGGCAATGTCCGCTACAATATCGAGAACCACAGCTATCTGCTGATCCCGGGAGATGTTCTGCTCATCAACCCCACGGAACTGCACCAGCCCGTGTTCGGCAAGGCACCGCACAGCTATGAGCGGATTGTCCTGTGGATCAACAAGCGCTTTCTGGAACGCCTTAACCCGCCGGGGGAAACCCTCAGCGCCTGCTTTGATCCCGCCTCCCCCGGCCACACCAATCTGCTGCGCCCGGAAAACCATGTCCGGCAAATGCTGAGCTTCCAACTGGAGCAGCTGATGCTGGAATCCGAATCCGGGGAATACTGCAGCGAGTACTGCGCCTTAAGCTATCTGGTGCAGGTGCTGATCCTGCTGAACCGGCAGGCGCAGCGGCAGAACCAGGTGGCCGAAGCCAAAGCCCCCTCCGCCTCGGCAGTGTATTGCGTCCTGGGTTATATCAATCAGCATTACAGCGAGGATCTGACGCTGGACTTTCTTGCCAATCGGTTTTTCATCAGCAAATATCACCTGTCCCGGGAATTTGGCCGCCTGATTGGTACCTCCGTGCATCGGTATATCGTCCAGAAACGGCTGGTTATGGCAAAGCAGATGATGCAGGAGGGCCGATCCTCCACGGAGGCCTGCCAGCGCTGCGGATTCGGCGATTATTCCAATTTCTACCGATCCTTTAAGGCGGAATATCAGATCAGCCCCAGGGAATTTATCCTCCAGCTGAAATGGGCGGAACGGGACGGCGCGGAACTGGGCTGGCATATTCAGGAGCAGTTGGAGCCGTGACGCTTCCTCTGTGAACCGGAACAAAAACAGGACGGTCTGCCTGCGGCAGACCGTCCCAATGGGTTCCTTTCATCAGGAAGACATCGCCTTTCGGCGCTGTCATTTTTGGAATTTTCGGATTGGAAAAAACCCGGAAACCGTCTCCCGTGATTTTCCCGTAAAATTGGTCCATCCTTCGGATGAACCAATATTATTTGATTTTTGCTCCGTTCAGCACCGCTTCGGTCAGGACATCCCCATGATAGCGCAATGTCAGCAGGAAGAACGGTGCGTCCTGCCATAGCAGATCCAGGAAAATCCGGTCGCCCTCCCATTTGGGCAGCTGGTTCAGGAAATCCCTGCTGACCCAGGCAAGATCGCCTTCATCGCAGTCGATGAGCCGGCCCTCGAATCCGTCGGCGGTGAACAGGTACATGTACTCTCCCTCATAGCCGTCATTCAGAAAGGTCACAATGCCGCGGCAGCGCCAGGATGTCAGGGTCAGCCCCGTTTCCTCCTTCACCTCCCGCAGCAGGCATTCGTCGGGGCTTTCCTCATGCTCGAACTTACCGCCGACGCCAATCCATTTGTCTTTGTTGATGTCGTTTTTCTTTTTGACCCGGTGGAGCATCAGCACCTCGTTCCCCCGCAGGATATAACACAGCGTGGAATTATGCATCTTCTTTTTTCCTCCGCATCAGGCGGATGGCGTGGTGAAGGTTCTCCACGGAGATTTCCTCATGGCCGTCCTCCTTTTCACCGTCCAGGGTCCAGGGCATATCCGGATTGGCAAAAATTTTCACGCTTCTTGCGCTGCGGAAGGTAATCATTTCACAGTTGTATTTCTGGCTCTGCACCGCCTGAATGCAGTCGGCAATTTCCGTCAGATTCCGGGCCGACCGGACAAGCAGAATCTCAAACAGCCCGTCGGCCATGTCCACATGCTTGGGGTCCAGAGTTAAAATACCACCGATGGAAGTGGAGTTGCAGATGGCGCCGAAAAGGAAATCATCCTCCACCACCTGATCCCCAATCTCCAGGCGCAGGTGCTCCTTGCGGATCTGGGAAAGCTCGGAAATTCCCCCCAGCACATAGGCGGTATGGCCCAGGGCGTTCTTGACGTTCTGGGGCACGACATAGCTGGATCTGGTAAATGCGCCGAAGGAGGCTACATAAGAAAAATACCGGCTGCCAAACCTTCCGACATCATAGGCCACAGGCTCTCCCTCCACAATATCCTGGGCCGCCTGAACCATGTTGCCGGAAAGGGAAAGGCTGGACGCGAAGTCGTTGGTGGTTCCGGCGGGAATATAGCCAACCGGCGTTTCGGCCCCGGCGCGGAGCAGGCCGGTGATCGTTTCGTTCAGCGTGCCGTCGCCGCCGCAGCACACCACCAGATCCACGGTTCCGCCCAGCTGCTGGGCTGCCAGGACTGCGTTGCCCTGACCTGTGGTTATGTGAACCGTGATTTCATATCCCGCCTGCGAAAATACCAGCAGGATATCGGACAGGTGCTTATTGGCCCGTTTCTGTCCTGCGCAGGGATTCATAATAAAAAGCATTTTCTTCATGCAAACCGCCTCTGCTCCATCGAAATCCTGTTTTCCCGTCTTTGCCGGATTTTCGATTCCCGGCTTTTCCAGATCGGGACGGAAAAGCCGAAATTACTGTTTTTCATGCTTTCATGAAATATCTGTATCATACCGTTCTGAACGCACCCGTGGCGCTGTCAAAGAGGCTTCAACCTTTCTCATAAGAACCGCCATTCCATTTTTCTTTTCCTTATATTATACTATCGAAAACAAAATCCGCAAGTTGTTTTTGTCAGTTTGACTGAAATGACACGGAAAGTTTACGATTTCTTCACACTCCAACTGGCATTGCATTTCCCGCCGGAACGTGTTATAGTAGGAGGGAAATTTCCCCGTAAGGACTGATTGTATGCTGAACCTGCTCTTTTTTTTGCTTCTTCTGTATCTGCTTGCCATTCGCTGCCGGCGGAATCACCCGGGCTGGAAGGAGCTGCTGGGCTGGTCCTATGCCCACAGGGGCCTGCATGGAAACGGTGTGCCGGAAAACAGCATGGCCGCATTCCGGGCCGCGCTGGACAGCGGCTACGGCATCGAGCTGGATATTCATCTGCTCCGGGACGGAAATCTGGCCGTCATTCATGACTCGCGTCTGAACCGAACCACGGGGCTGGCCGGCCGCGTGGAGGATTTGACCGCGGAGGATCTGAAAGCCTGCCGCTTGGAGGGTACGGAAGAAACCATCCCCGAATTTGGGGAGGTACTGGCGCTTTTTCAAGGCAAGGCTCCGATGATTGTGGAGCTGAAGCCCGCAGACGGCAATCACGCGGCCCTGGCCAGTGCCGCCTGCAAAATGCTGGAAGCTTACCCCGGCGTATTCTGCATGGAATCCTTCGACCCGAGGTGCCTGATATGGCTGCGGCGGAACCGCCCCGATATTATCCGCGGGCAGCTGTCGGAAAATGCCTTCAAAAGCCGCAGCGACCTGCCGGTGCTGCTGAAATTTGTGCTGACCCACAATCTGCTGAATTTTTTGACTGTCCCGGATTTTATCGCCTACAACTATGCCCACAGGCTGGACTCCCCCAGCAACCGCCTTTGCCTCCGGCTCTGGAAAGCCCAGGGCGTCAGCTGGACGCTGAGAAACCGGGCCGACTACAACACCGCTGTTCAGGAAGGCTGGCTGCCCATTTTTGAGGGCTTCCGGCCCTGACTCCGGTCTGCGCCGTAGGGGAAGTCTCTAGTATTTTAAGAACCGCCTCAGCTTGTCCTCCGCCCGCTTCAGCGTACGGCATACGGTACTCTTGTTCACGCTGCGGTCGTTCGCAATCTGCGTTATGGTCTGCTTTCGGAAATAATAGGCCACCAGCGTGTACCGCTGCAATTCCGTCAGTTCTTCCTGGATCACCCGCTGAACCCGTTTCAGCTGCACGTTCCGGGGCATACGGGGGCCAAGGTATCCGTCATAAAGTGTATTTCTCATTTCGGTAATACCCCCTGTCGTAGTAGTGCGCGGTCAGCTCCGCTAATTCGTTCATCTGGGTCAGCATGGGCGTCAGCTCCCCAATGCGGCGCTTCAGGTGCCAGATCTCCTCCGGGTCCTGCGCCGCCGCCAGCAGCTGCCGAAGCTCCCGCAGACGCAGGCGCAGAGGCGCGGCGGCCGCCTCATAGCACAGACTCAATTCTGCCAGCGTCATAGCACCCTCCCTTCACAGCGGATGCAGATGCGGCTCGGCGCATAGCATTCTCCGCCGCAGACCGGGCAGAAGCAGACCGGTATGGCAGCCTGCGGGTCAACAAATAAAGTGGATTCGAACATAAGCATCAACCTTTCCCTGTGTTTGCCGAAAGCATATCACATCGTTTCCCCGCCGTCTGTCGGACGGTGTTCGGCAAAATTTTTCCGGGGCCTGTGTTATACTGGAACCCGCAGGAAAGAATCGCGTCCCATCTCTCCGGCGTTCGGTTACGCCATTGGCAAAGGAGGCACCGCATGGACGACCTGTTTTTTATGGATGAAGCGTTGGCGCTGGCAAAGGAGGCCTTCGCCGCCGGGGAGGTCCCGGTGGGCTGCGTTATTGTTCGCAACGGCCAGATTGTAGGCCGGGGACGTAACCGCAGGGAGGAGGACAAGTCCGCCCTGGCCCATGCGGAAATTGAGGCCATTTCCCAGGCATGCCGGGCTTTGGGGGGATGGCGGCTGTGGGAATGCTCACTGTATGTTACGCTGGAGCCATGCTCCATGTGCGCGGGGGCCATTGTGAACGCCCGGATTCCCCGGGTGGTCTATGGAGCCAGTGACCGGAAATGCGGCGCGGTTCGGTCGGTCTGCAGCCTGTTCGATATGCGCTTCAACCACCATCCCCAGGTGGAGTGCGGTGTCCGGGCAGAGGCCTGCGGAGCGCTTCTGACGGAATTTTTTCAGCAGCTTCGTGCGGAACTCCGCTCCCGCCCCAAATGGAAGGCAACATGAGCAGGCGGCTCCGGATTGTTCACGCCCGACTGCTCACGCTTCGCATTTTCCCAGGGAAACGCGGATACGGATTCTTTATAATACCGATTATCAATAAAAATGGTCAATCCTTTGGATTTCACATTTTTATATTATATTATAAAGAGTCGGTATGAGATGGCGGAAAAGACCCGCCGATCAGGTGCATCCGGGTTTTGAGAGGCGAGCAAAGGGAGGGTCGGTATTGAACCAACGGCATCGTACCCGTCAGGTGGGACTGGCGGCCATCCTCTGTGCGATTGTGTTCCGGTTTTTTTCCGGGAACATGCCGGCCAGACTTGTTTCCTGGCTGATACAACCGAATATTGCCGCCTTCCTGACATATTTAGAAACCGGACGTGACGTCCGGTTTTCCGCATCTTCGGAGGCTTTTTCGCCGGATTTCATGGAATCTCCCGCCCCCGCGATTCCAGAACCCACCGAAGCGCCGCTTCCGTCCTTTCCTGATCCGGATATCGTCGATGTGTACTATGCCAGCACAAAAAAACCCGACATTGAGGCGCTTCTGGCCCAGCCTCTGGAATGGGATCTGCGGGAGGGCGAACCTTCCGTGCTGATTCTCCATACCCACACCACGGAAAGCTACACGAAAAACGGGGAGGATTACGAGGAAACCTCCTCCTGGCGGACGCTGGACGAGCAATACAACATGCTGTCCATCGGAGAACGGGTTCTGGAGCTGCTGGCGCAGAATGGCATCACCGCCATACAGGATCGGGCCTTTCACGACTATCCTTCCTACAACGGTTCCTATACCGACGCCCGGAAGTCCATGGCGGCGTATCTGGAGGAATATCCCACAATTCAGCTGGTGCTTGACCTTCATCGGGACGCTGCGGAAAGCGCCGGCGGGCAGCTGCGCACTGCGGCAGATATAAACGGCGAAACCTCCGCTCAGCTGATGATTGTGCTGGGAGCTAACCACGAAAACTACCGGGAAAATCTGAGCCTTGCCCTGAAGCTTCACGCCCAGCTGGAAACCCAGGCCCCCGGTATCACCCGGCCCCTGCAGCTCAGAGCCTCCCGGTTCAATCAGGATTTGAGCAATGGCGCGCTGCTCATTGAGGTGGGCGCGGCGGGGAATTCTCACGCCGAGGCGCTGCTGGCGGCAGAGCAGCTGGCTGCCGCCATCGTCGCACTGGCCCGGGGAACACAATGACGGGAAAAGCGCCCTGCAAACGCAGTGACCCCCGCCCGGAATCTCCGGGCGGGGGTGCTTTGGTTATGGATATCTACCAGGAAATCATGTTCTGAAACAGCTCCATGTACCGGGCTGCGGGAACATTCCAGCTGAAGTCCTGCTCCATGCCGCGCTTTTGCAGGGCGCGGAAGCCGTCCCGGTTGTGGTTGTACAGGTTCAGGCACCGCTTCAGGGAAGCGTAGAAATCGTCGGCGTTGTAGCTCTGGAAGGTGAAGCCCAGGCCGCCCTCACCGTTTTCGTCGGCGGGGGGTACGGTGTCCTTCAGACCGCCGGTGGCGTGGACAACGGGTACAGTTCCATAACGCATAGCGTTCATCTGGCTCAGGCCGCACGGCTCGGACTTGGAGGGCATCAAATAGATATCTCCGCCGGCATAAATCCGGGCTGCCAGCCCCAGATTAAACGTGATTTTTACGGAAACCTGCTGGGGGAACTGGTTGGCCAGATCCTTGAAGAAGCTCTCATACTGCACCTCTCCGGTGCCCAGAATCAGCAGCTGCGCGTCCTCCTCCCACATCAGACGGCGGGCAATGTAACACAGCAGATCCAGTCCCTTGTGGCCGGCCAGCCGTGTAACCATGACCATCAGCGGTACATCCGGCTTCACGGGCAGGCCCACTTCCTTCTGCAGGACCGCCTTACAGACGGCCTTGCCCTCCGGGAAGGTTTCCGCGTTGAAGTGGGCGGGCAGATTCGGATCTGCCTCCGGGTTGAAGGTGTTCACATCGATGCCGTTGGTAATGCCGGTGAGCTTCCAGGCGTTATTGGCCAGAACGCTATCCAGCCCGTGCGCGTAGTAAGGATACATCAGCTCCCGGGCATAGGTTTCCGAAACAGTTGTAACCAGGTCGGCCGTCTCAATGGCACCCTTCATGGCATTGACGGAATTGTTCATGTCCAGGATGCTTCGATACTCCCAGGGCAAGCCCAGCACATCGTCAAAGAAGCTGGCGTTGGCCCAGCCCTGGTATTCAATGTTGTGAATGGTGTACATGCAGCGGGTCTTGGGGAACTGGCCGTTATAAACGGCCTTCAGATAGACGGGAATCAGCGCAGTCTGCCAGTCGTTGCACTGGATGATATCGGGGATATACTGCAGCGCCGCCATCGCCTCCAGGCAGGCCCGGGAGAAATAGGCGAAGCGCTCGCCGTCATCCAGATCCCCGTATATGGCGCCGGTGCGGCCACCAAAGTAATACTCGTTATCCAGGAAGAAAACCTGCACGCCGTCCGTGCGGTTGGTCAGACGCATCACGCCGCAATACTGCCGCCGCCAGCCCAGCTGCACACGGAATTCCGCCGCCAGTTCCGTGGGATACGCGGCATTATTCTTGATTTTGCTGTAGTAGGGCAGAAACAGCGCCACTTCATTGCCTTCAATGCGGGCCAGTGCGGCGGGCAGGGCTTCTATGACATCCCCCAGACCGCCGGATTTTGCGTAAGGAGAGCCTTCCGAGGCGCAGATGGCAATTTTCATACTGTCTCCCCCCGCTTGACAATGATGGGATTGTTCTTGGTTCCGATCAGCTTCGCGCCGGGGGTGACAGTGACATTCTTGTCCAGAATGGCATATTTCAGCTCTGCGCCCTCGCCGATCACGGCGTCATTCATAATCACGCAGTCCTGAACCTCGGCGCCCTTGCCCACAGAAACCTGACGGAACAGGACGGAATTGCCGACCTTGCCCTCCAGCATACAGCCGTCCGCGATAAGGCAGTCCTCAACGTCACAGTCCTCCCCATAGTAGGAAGGAACGCGGTCACGAACCTTGGTAAAGACAGGATGGTTGCCATGGAAAATATCTTTGCGAACATCCTTCTGGATCAAGGCCAGGGAGTGGTCATAATATTCTGCCACAGACTCGTTGAACATGGCAATGCCGTCAAACTGGTAAACATTGACGGAAACCTTGCCGCGCTGCCAGCCGCCAAGCACCAGATCCCGATCCATGTGGAACTTGTCCCGGGCAATCATTTCCTTGGTCTGCTGGATCAGCCACTTTTTGTTCAGAATGAAGATGTCCATGGATGCCACATAGTCCGACGGCGCGACATAGTCCACGACCATGTCGGTTACTTCGCCGTTTTCCAGCTTCAGCGCCAGGTCCAGCTTTTTCTTCCCGTTGGCGACGCCGGCCTTGGTAACGACCGTCACATCCCGGCCGCTTTCCACATGGTTGTGAAGAATATCCAGCAGATTTACATTGGACAGGACAGCCGAATCAATCATCACCACCAGCTCATCCCCGGCGCCGAATTCCAGGAAATTCATGGCATAGTTCAGCGATTCCAGCTTGCCGCGGTAGGTGTGAGTGGCAGACTGGGCATAGGGGGTCAGAAATTCCAGACCGCCTTCCTCCAGCTCCAGGCCCCACTCCTCCCCGTCACCGATATGGTTCATCAGGGATTGGTAGTTCTGGCGGGAAATGATTCCCACATGGCGGACGCCGGCGCAGCTCAGATTAGACAGCGCGAAGTCCACCTGGCGGTACCGTCCGCCGAAGGGCAGGGAAGCCATGGTGCGCTTGTTGGTCAGCTCACCGATGCTGGCATCGTTGGCAAAAATGATACCCATTACATTCATTGCGGAACCCTCCTATTACATCATGTCACCGGGCCGTAGCACGGTGTTGGCTTCTACCACAGCGCCCTTGGACGTGACGCTGATGTTCTTCTTTTCGTCCGGCCCAAACGCGCCGCCGACAACGGCATTCCGGCCGACTGTGGAATCCTCTCCCAAAATAGCGTTGCGGACAATGGCGCCGGCCTCAATGACACTGCCGGGCATGACTACGGAATCCTCCACCAGCGCGCCCTCGCCCACGGTGCAGCCAACGGAAATAATGGAATGCTTGACCGTTCCGTAGACCTCGGAGCCTTCCGCCACAAATGCGTTGATAATCTTGGCGCTTACGTCGATGTAGGAGGACGGCAGCGCGGAATTGCGGGCATAGATTTTGGCGCGCTCATCGCCCCGCAGATCAAACGCGGGCTTGCTGCCCAGCAGATCCATATTGGCTTCCCACAGCGAGTCGATGGTGCCCACATCCTTCCAATAGCCGTCGAAGGGATAAGCCATCATTTTATGGCCGGCATTCAGCAGGTTGGGAATGATGTTCTTGCCAAAGTCATTGTCGGACTTGGGGTCCTCTTCGTCGGCCAGCAGGGCGTCCCGCAGAATCTTCCAGTTGAAGCAGTAGATGCCCATGGAGGCGTTGGTAGACTTGGGAACCGGGGGCTTTTCCTCAAACTCATAAATGGAATTGTCCGGGTTGGTGTTCAGAATGCCGAACCGGGACGCCTCCTCCAGAGGAACGTTGCGGACCGCGATGGTGCAGGAGGCATGATGCTTTTCATGGTAATTGACCATGGCCGCATAATCCATCTTGTAAATGTGGTCGCCGGACAGAATCACAACATAGTCGGGGTCAAACCTGTCTACAAAATCAATATTCTGATAGATGGCGTTGGCAGTACCCTTATACCAGCCGGACTTCTTGTCATGGCGTTCGTAGGGCGGCAGAACCTGGGCGCAGCTGTGGGTCTTGTTCAAGCCCCAGGGCTGGCCGTTGCCGATGTACTCGTTCAATTCCAGCGGCTGATATTGGGTCAGGATCCCAACGGTGTCGATGCCGGAATTGACGCAGTTGGACAGGGGAAAATCGATGATGCGGTATTTCCCGCCGAAGGGGACGGCAGGCTTGGCGGTTTTCTCCGTCAGAACCTTGAGGCGGCTGCCCTGGCCACCGGCCAGCAGCATGGCGATTACGCGTTTTTTCTGAAAATACATGGTCACAGCTCCTTATACAGATTTATGGATGCTAGAAAGACTGAAAAAATGGGCGCAAACAGGCACATATTTCCACACGAATAACATATCATATTTTTACCTGTTAGGAAAGGGACAAATTATCTAAAATATTGAAAAACATTTCTACATTTTGCACAATTGACAGCCATGGCACGGGAAAAACGCCGGGATTTTCCACAATTTGCGGCGATTTTTCTGTCCGGCCGGGATGCAGAGCGCGTAAATCCGCAAAAGCCGCCGCTGCATCCGCTTCCGCGGCAGCGCGAATCACAGACATTCCTCCGGACGGGAGCCTTCCTCCTTTTTGTTTATTTTACCTTCCAAAACCGGTTCCGTCAAGGTTGACATTTGCTGGAAATGCGGGTAAAATAACAGGGATCTGACTAAAAAGGAGGGAACACCATGGATGCCGGCAGCGGCAATATACCCGGTCGAAGTAGCGTAAAGCCCACCATCCTGGTGGGCCTGTAGCTTGCTTCTCCGCGTATGATTGCCTCTTATTCTTTATACTGGTTATACTGGTTCCGAAAAAGGCTGAAAACCTTTTTACCGCATCACAGGTGCGTGAAGAACGGTATGAAACAGCTTTTGCGGCGATACGCCGCAAAAGGGAAGCGCCGTCAGGCGGTTCCTTCTTCCGAAAGCCCCGCGGCTTCGGGAAGAAACAGAATGCCCTATTTTGAAGGAGGAGAATCATGGCAGAGCGGTTTGAAATCGTAGAAAAAGCCCTCCTGACAATGCTGGAGGAAAAAAAGTATTCCACGCTCCGGGATATCCTGGTGACCATGAATCCCAGCGACGTGGCGGGCCTTTTTCGGGGCCTGGAGGAAAAGCAGATTCCGCTGATGTTCCGGCTGCTACCCAAGGAACAGGCAGCGGAAACCTTTGTGGAAATGGAGCCGGACGATCAGGCGCTGCTGATCCGGGGCTTTTCGGACAATGAGCTGAAGGAGGTTCTGGACGAATTATATGTGGATGACGCCGCAGACATTGTTGAGGAGATGCCCGCCAATGTGGTCAAGCGGATTCTGAAGCACGCCAACCCGGAGATGCGCAGTTCCATCAACCAGATTCTGCGCTATCCCGACAATTCCGCCGGTTCGATCATGACCACGGAATATGTGTCCCTGCGTCCCCATATGACGGTGGAGGAGGCTATTTTGCGCATTCGCCGTCAGGGTGTTAACAAGGAAACAATCTATACCTGCTATGTCACCGAGAAGGACCGAAAGCTGATTGGCCTTGTCACCGTCAAGGATCTGCTCCTGGCGGAGGATGACGAGGTAAAGATCGAGGACATCATGCTGAAAAACCTGATCTACGTTACCACCCGGACGGATCAGGAGGAAGTCGCCCGGATGTTCAGCAAATACAATTTCCTGGCTCTGCCGGTGGTGGACGGGGAACACCGGATGGTGGGCATCGTCACCTTCGATGACGCCATGGATGTTATGGAAGACGAGGCCACGGAGGACATGGAAATCATGGCGGCCATGACGCCCTCGGAAAAAAGCTACCTGAAAAGCACCCCCCTTGACCTGTTCCGGCACCGCATTCCCTGGCTGATGCTGCTGATGGTTTCGGCAACCTTTACGGGAATGATTATCACCTCATTTGAGGATGCCCTTTCCCTTCTGCCGGCTTTGACTGCCTTCATCCCCATGCTCATGGATACCGGCGGAAACTGCGGCTCCCAGTCCTCGGTAACGGTGATCCGCGCCCTGAGCCTGGATGAGCTGCGCTTTGATGACCTGTTCCAGGTCGTATGGAAGGAAATTCGGACAGCCGTCATGTGCGGCGTGGCGTTGGCCTGCGTTTGCTTCGCCAAGGTCTTGCTCATCGACCGGATGCTGATGGGAAACGAAAGCGTCAGTCTGCGGGTAAACGGCGTGGTTTGCCTGACGCTGTGCGTCACGGTGATTATGGCAAAATTTGTGGGCTGTTCGCTGCCCATGCTGGCAAAGAAGCTGGGTTTTGACCCGGCGGTCATGGCCAGCCCCTTTATCACCACCATTGTGGATGCCCTGTCCCTTCTGGTGTATTTTCTGTTTGCCAAACTGCTGCTGAAGGTCTGATCCGATGCCGGCCGGCGTGAAAGGTTCGGAGATGCTGCGCCATCTTCCCCATGCCGCCCGGTTAGGGAGCCTTTGAATCATGAGGTGAGAAAAAATCTTCTGCTGTCAGCGCTTGCGTTTATTCCGCCTTGCTGGGAACACCCAAATTCATTGAAATTTTTCTTTTTTTCATTGGATGCAAACATTTCGGTCAGGGTCACATCGATTTATCCCGAGGCGAAACCCGCAAAAAATCCTTTTGAAATGGTTGACTTTCCGGGAAAATGTGGTATAATAAACCCTGCTCCGGCATGGAGGCATAGCTCAGCTGGTTAGAGCGCATGCTTCACACGCATGAGGTCACAGGTTCAAGTCCTGTTGTCTCCACCAAGAGGATTAGTGTAACGGTAGCACACCGGACTCTGACTCCGTTCGCGGGGGTTCGAATCCCTCATCCTCTGCCAACAGAAAATCCCACCGTTTTTGCGGTGGGATTTTCTGCTGCCGGAGAGTAAATTCG
>CAZUAN010000014.1:0-25161 GCA_964618385.1 uncultured Oscillospiraceae bacterium
ATACCACAGAAGGGAAATAATGTAAAGCTATTTAAAATCAATTATACTAGTATAAATTCCGCCGGAGCCGCAAGCCCTTGCAGATTCATCTCCACACACTCTAGCCGCCAAAATTTTTTATAGTCCTTTCACATTATAAAAACGCACTTCTCCCCCGAAACGGATAAAAGCCCGCAGAAGGTTCGGTTTGGAAAACCTTCTGCGGGATTTCATTGCTCTATTTTTCAAAAATATTTCCAGCTGCGCGGATGATTTGGGCGATTTCTTCCTCGCTGTGTGCCGCGCTCAGGAACCACGCCTCGAACTGGCTTGGCGCAGCATAGATTCCCTGCGCCAGAAGGCCGGCATACCACTGTTTGAACCGGCTCAGATCGGAGGCACGGGCCTGGTCATAGCCTGTGACGGGCTGCTCGGTGAAGAATACCGTCAGCAGGGAGCCGACCCGGTTGATCTGCGCCGGAATGCCGGCCAGCGCTTCGCGCAGTCCTTCCTGCAGCATCGCGCCCTTATATTCCAGCTCGGCATAAATTTCCGGGGTGTCCTTCAGAATTTGCAGCTGAGCCAATCCCGCCGCCATGGCTACCGGGTTTCCGGACAGGGTTCCCGCCTGATATACGGGTCCCAGGGGCGCCACCAGTTCCATCAGTCTCCGGCTCCCGCCATAAGCGCCTACGGGCATTCCGCCGCCGATGATTTTCCCATAGGTCAGCAGATCGGCCCGGACGCCGTAATATTCCTGTGCCCCCCCGGGAGCCAGCCGGAATCCGGTGATAACCTCGTCAAAAATCAGCAGGCAGCCGGATTCGTCGCAGAGCTTGCGCAGCCCCTGCAAAAAGCCAGGCTGGGGCGGCACCACGCCCATGTTTGCCGCCACCGGTTCCACAATCACCGCCGCCACTTGTCCCGGATTGGCCCACAGCAGGCTTTCCACGCTGGACAGATCATTGTAGGAAGCGGTCAGGGTGTCCCCGGCAGTCCGGGCGGGAACGCCTGCGGAATCCGGCGCGCCGCCGGTCAGAGCGCCGGAACCGGCTTTAACCAGCATGGAGTCAGTATGACCGTGATAGCAGCCGGCGAATTTGATGATTTTGCTGCGGCCCGTAGCACCCCGGGCCAGACGAAGGGCGGACATAACGGCTTCCGTACCGGAATTGACCATGCGCACCATTTCCACACCGGTCATTTCACAGACCAGCCGGGCCATTGTCACTTCCGCCGCTGTGGGAGCGCCGAAGCTCAGACCTTTTTTCACTGCGGCCACAACAGCCTGCTCCACTTCTTTCCGGCAATGGCCCAGGATCAGAGGCCCCCAGGAGCCGACCAAATCAATATATTCCTTTCCGTCCACGTCCCAGACATGGCTCCCAAACCCCCGCTCCAGAAACCGGGGATAGGTTCCCACAGCGCGGCAGGCCCGTACAGGGGAGTTGACACCGCCGGGCAGAACTTCCTGGGCGGCGGCAAACAGCAGTTCCGACTGTGTCTTCATCCCAGATCTCCCTTTTTCATGGCCTGGGCCAGCTCCTTGGCGAAATACGTGATAAGGATATCCGCCCCGGCCCGGTAGATGGACAGAGCGCTTTCGCACATAACCCGGTATTCGTCAATCAGCCCGGCTTTTCCGGCGGCTTTTATCATGGCGTACTCGCCGCTGACGGAGTAGGCCGCTATGGGCAGGTCAAAGGCATCTGCGCATTCGCGGATAATATCCAGGTAGCTCAGCGCCGGCTTGACCATCAGGATATCCGCCCCCTCCTGCACATCCAGAGCGCATTCCTTCAGGGCTTCCTTCCGGTTGTGGGGGTCCATCTGGTAGCCCCGGCGGTCGCCGAAGGCAGGAGCGGATCCGGCAGCGTCCCGAAAGGGGCCGTAGAAAGCGGAGGCGTATTTGGCAGAATAGGACAAAATGGGGGTCGTTTCGAAGCCGTTTTCGTCCAGCGCAGTCCGAATGGCGGCCACCCGCCCGTCCATCATATCCGAGGGGGCCACCATATCAGCTCCGGCCCGGACGTGGGAAAGGGCGGTTTTGGCCAAAACCTCCAGCGTTTTGTCATTGTCCACGGTGTCACCGCAGAGGATTCCGCAGTGGCCGTGGTCCGTATATTCACACATGCACACATCCGTGATAACGTAGCATTCCGGATAAGCGGCTTTGATTGCCCGGATGCCCTGCTGCACTGCGCCGTCAGGGTCCCAGGCGGAGGACCCGCAGGCATCCTTATGAGCGGGAATGCCAAACAGCAGCACCCGATGTACGCCCGCCTCCATACAGGCGGAGATTTCCTCATAAATCCGGTCGGGGGAACAGCGCCACTGCCCCTCCAGGGAGGGAATCGGTTCCCGGATATGTTCGCCCTCAATTAAAAACAGGGGATAGACTAGGCTGTCCGGGGATACCCGGGTTTCCCGCACCATTCGGCGCAGATTCTCACAGGTACGCAGACGGCGCGGACGCGTAATAAGATCCATTGCGTTACACTCCTTTGATGCATTCTATCAGGGAATCCAGGGTTGCTTCTCTGGCGGTGACGGTGGCGATGCCGTATTTTTCCGCTTCCCGGGCCGTCTGAGGGCCGATACAGCAGCCCAGCACCCGGGACAGGTCGGCTCCCGGCAGGCTTTTCACAAACCCCCGCACCGTGGAGGCGCTGGTGAAACTCACCAGTACCGGCTTTTCCAACAGTTTCCGCACCGGAGCGGAATCGGGGGATTCATAGACCGTATCATAGCACGGAATATCCGCAAAGGGAATTCCGCGTTTCTGAAGCGTTTCCGGCAGAGCGCCGCTGCCCCGGCTGGACCGGCACAGCAGCACCGGCCCCTCTATGTCAGACAAAGTCCGAGCCAGATGAAGGGAATCATAGGTTTCCGGCACCAGGTCTGCCCGCAGGCCATATGGCTCCAGGGCCGCTGCTGTCCTGGGGCCGATAGCCGCCAGCTTCAAGCCTGCCAGCGCCCGGGCATCCCGGCCAGAGGCGCGCAGACGTTCGAAGAAAATTTCCGGGCCTGCGGGACTGGTAAACACCAGCCAGCGGAAGCTGCCAAGGTTTTCGATGGCCTGATCCAATTCCGGGCAGTTGTCTCTTGCCACGGTGCGAATACAGGGATAGCTGATGACGTTTGCCCCTAGCTGGCGCAACGCTTCGCAAAGGGTTCCGCCGCGATTCGCAGGGCGGGTGACAAGGATGTTCCTGCCCTTCAGGGGCAGCCGGTCAAACCAGTCAAACCGCCGGGACAGGCCGCAGACCTGCCCCACGACAATAACGGCAGGACTCCTGATCTGGGCCTGTTCCGCATCCTGCGGCAGCTGTTCCAGCGTGGAAAGCACTTTCCGCTGTTCCGGCAAAGTACCCTGCGCAACGATGGCCGCCGGCATTTCCGGGTCCATCCCGGCGCGGAGCAGTCCCTGGCATATCTGCGGAAGGGCCGTAACACCCATAAGAAAGACCAGAGTACCGCCGGCACGGCGCAGCGCTTCATAATCGATTTGCAGCTTGCCATCGGCCCGGGCATGGCCCGTTATGATATGCACGGAGGAACAGAAATCCCGGTGGGTCACGGGAATTCCTGCGTAGGCCGGTACAGAAAGAGCCGAGGCAACGCCGGGTACCACCTGATAGGGAATACCGTTGGCTTCCAGCAGCTCCAGTTCCTCACCGCCCCGGCCAAACAGGAATGGATCGCCGCCCTTCAGACGCACCACATGCCTGCCCTCCAGAGCTTTGTCCAGCAGAATCTGATTGATCTGCTCCTGGGGCATCAAATGGTGGCCGGCCTCCTTGCCCGCATTGATTCTTTCCGCGTCGGGCGGAATCAGATCCAGAATATCCTGGCTCACCAGGCGGTCATAGACCACCACCTGGGCCTGCCGCAGGGCCGACAGCCCTTTGCGCGTCAGCAGGCCGGGATCGCCGGGGCCTGCCCCAACCAAAATCACATCGCCAGCCATAGGCCTTTCACGTTCCTTCCTTCAGCTTACGTGCCAATGCCAGACCGATCTCCTCGGCACAGGATGCCGGGCCGGTCAGCCTTCCCTTTCGGACTACCGTTTCGTCAGAACTGACATACAGCCCGGTCAGCATCAGCGTGGTTCCCTCCGTCACGGCATAAGCCGCAACCGGAGAACTGCACCCGCCGTTCAGCGCCCGGACAAATGCCCGCTCCGCCAGGGCGCAGCATGCGGCATCCGGATCACGGACGGCGGCAAGGCAGGCGGTGTCCATGCCCCTGCGGGTCTGAACGGCCAGAATCCCCTGCCCGGCCGCAGGCAATATCTCCTCCGGGGAGAAATAGCGGCTGATCCGTCCTTCCAGCCCCAAACGATTCATGCCAGCCGCAGCCAGCACAAGGGCGGAAAATTCCCCAGACTGGAGCTTTTCCAGTCTGGTCTGTACATTGCCCCGAACCGGGCGAATCTCCACACCGGGAAACAGCGCCTGCAATTGCAGCTGCCGCCGCCGGGAAGAACAGCCAATGGGCTTGCGGGGGTTCATCTCCGGCACGCCCTGCGGCAGCACCAGAACGTCCCTGGGATCCGCCCGTTGGGAAAAGGCCGCCAGGGGCAATTCCTCCGGCACCTCCATGGGCAAATCCTTCAGCGAGTGGACAGTAAAGTCCACCATGCCTGTCCGGAGTGCCTGATCCAGCTCCCGGACAAACAGCCCCTTGCCGCCGATCTGATCCAATGCTTTATCCAGGATTCTGTCTCCGGTGGTTTTCATGGTGACCAGCTCCAATTCCGCCTCCGGAACAGCAGCGGCAATGGCGTCCATCACCAATTTGCTCTGTATGACGGCCAGCCTGCTGTCCCGGCTGCCGATCCTGATCTTCATTCCATTTCCTCCAACACCCGGCGAATCTCCCGGGCAGCCTGGGCAGCTTTTTGGTGGGCCTTGCCTGTGGAGACTACCCCCGCCACCAGATCCTTCCCGATACAGATGGCAGGAAAATAGAAGCTGCATTCTTCCTCGCAGTCCGCTACGGATATGGGGATTCCACGGCTTTGGGCTTCCTCCCAAACCTGGTGATTGACCTGACGGTCCGCTGTGGCGGCAACAGCCAGATAAGCGCCCTTCAGGTCGCCGGGGCGGTAGGGGCGCTGCATCCATGTAATGCCGTCAGGTTTGGCGTTCAGCTCCGGGGAAACAACCACAATATGGCACCCGAACAGCCGCAGCGTGCCGATTCGTCGGGACGCAATGGTGCCGCCGCCCACCAGCACCACCGTTTTCCCGGTCAGATCCAGGAACAGAGGGAACCGAAATACCCCGGCAGGCGCAGCCTGCCGCTGCTGCCAGCGGAGAAATTTTTCCAGTTCCTCCCGAACAATGGCGCGCATGGCTTCCAGCGGCTCCTGGTTGTCCTCGCCGTCGGCACCCAGAGCATCCGCGTCATAGCACCGCAGCAAAGCGGAACAGGCCGGATCGATATCTCTGGGCAGCGCCAGATCGATGGCGATCTTCGGCGGCCGGGCAACCGTTCGCAGCTGCTCATAGGTCAGCGTATAGTGGGGACTGGTGGTAGCAGATACCAGAGCGTCCATCCCTTCCAGCGCAGTGACCCTGTTTTCATAGGCAATTGTGCCGCAGCCGGCGGGAACCACCGTTTCCCCGTGGCGGTATGAGCGCAGGGTCACCCAGACCCGTGCGCCGGATTGCTTCAGCACACCGGAAGCAAGACGTCCCATCTGCCCATTTCCGATGACAAGGATTCGTTTGCCCTCCAGCGTTCCCAGCTCCCGGAGCAAGACATCCCGGCAGCGTGTTCCCATGGATGGGGCGCCTCTTGTTACGGGAATCTCCGTTCTGGCCCGCTTTCCGGCGGTTACCGCGCCGCGAAACAGGGCGGAGAGGACCGCGTCGGCGGTTTTCGCTTCCTGAGCCAGTTCCATGGCGGTTCGCACCTGAGTGATGATCTGCTCCTCCCCCAGAATCTGGGAGTGAAGCCCGCAGGCAACCTCCATCAGATGCCTTGCCGCGTCCTCTCCGCAGCGGGAGATAAAATAAGGCTCCAGTGTTTCTTCCGGGATGCCAGCGGCCCGGCACAGCAGCCGCCAGGGAGTTTCCGTGTTTCCGCTGAGATACAGTTCAGTCCGGTTGCAGGTGGATAGCAGCACGCACCCCTCCACCCCCGGCTGCTGCCGCAGCCGGTTCAGCAGAGCCGGAATCTGCTGACGGGAAAAGGCCAGCTGTTCCCGCAGGCTGACGGAAGCTCTGAGCCAGTCCAGCCCGGACATGGACAGGTTCATGACCGGTCCTCCTTGGAAATAACCAGAGAAAAGTAGCCGGAGGATTCCTCCAGGTCCGCGAAATGGGGGTAAACCCGCTCATTTTCCATTCCGCAGTTTTCCACCATGGACGCGCCTTCCAGCAGTCCGCGGGCGGCAAGAGACTGCTTCAGCCTGGCAATGGAGCGTCCGGCCTTCAAGAACACCTTGTTCGCCGGAACATCCAGCAGCGCCTCCGGATCGTGGGAAGCGGGAACTATCAGCAGCGCTTCCTGCCCCTGGCACAGAGGCTGGCCCAGCCGTGCCGCAGCCGCACAGAAGGAGGGGACGCCGGGTACCATTTCTGCCGCGTATCCCCGCTGCAGCACCCGCTGGTGAATATACGTATAGGTGGAGTAAATTGCCGGGTCGCCCAGAGTCAGGAAAGCTACCTGCCTGCCCTGATCCAGCAGGGCGCAGATCCGGTCCGCAGCCCGGTCATAGGCGGCATTTACCACATCCCGGTCCCTCACCATTGGCGTCTGGACATTGATCACTTCCTTGCCGGCGAGATAATTCTTCGCGATGTTCAGCGCCGTTTTGCCGCCGGTGTCCGGTGCCATGATTACGTCAGATTCCCGCAGAATCCGAACGGCTTTCCGTGTCAGCAGCTCCGGATCGCCGGGGCCCACGCCCACGCCCCACAGTTTGCCAGTCTGGGGAAATCCCTCCGCGGCGCGGCGGCAGTGTTCCGCAAACAGATTCCGAATCCTGGCGCATTGGCCAAGGCCCCGGAGTACGCTGCGCACCGAATATCCGGCCTCCTTCAGCTGCGCTTCCCAGGAATCTTGGGCGCCGGACATGTCGTTGCGGGCATGATCCCCCGCTACCAGCATGAAAGGCACCAGCGTCAGCTTTTGAATTTCCGGATGCTGGGCCAATTGGCGTTTGACGCAGTTCAGGGTGGGATAGCCCTCCACCGTGGCCACGTACACCCGGTTGCACCGCTGCCGGAGTACATGTTCCAGCTGGGAATAGGCAGAATTGGCGAAATGGGCGGTGCCGTGGCCCATGAGCACCAGAGCTTCGTCGGTCTCCAATGGAGGCAGCCATTCCAGTAGTGCGTCCGCCACAGCCTCATAGTCCGTCACAGCATGGAGCAGGGGCGCCCCCACGGACAGCTGCATCCGCAGGCGGTAAGGCTCCAGCTGGGAGAGCATCTTCTCATATTCCTCGCCATGCATGATGTGGGTGGGCTGCACGATCACATGCGTGAAGCCTTCCGATTCCAGGCGTTCCATGGCCCGGGCAACATTGTCAATTTCAAGACCGTCCCGAGCGCGCAGCTTTTGTATGATCCTGCCGCTGGTAAAGGCCCGGCGAACCTCCCAGCCGGGGAACGCCTCCGCCACGGCGTTTTCCGTAGCGGCGATCTCCTGCTCCAGGGCATCCGGATACGTGGTGCCGAAGGACACAACCAAAATTGCTTTTTTCACGGTTTCACTCTCTTTCGTTTCGGGAAGCGGTATACAGCAAAGCATTGCAGATGGCGGCGGCCAGGTTGCTGCCTCCCTTACGGCCCCGGGCCACAATCCAGGGACAGTTCATTTCCATAATCAGTTCCTTCGCCTCCACCACGTTGACAAACCCTACAGGTACGCCAACGATCAGAGCGGGTGCGGGAAGGCGCCCTTCCTGCCACAGCTCATACAGCCGCGCCAGAGCCGTGGGCGCGTTCCCGATGGCGTAGACCAGCGGTTTCCCCATGGCGGCGGCATGCTCCATGCTGACTGCCGCTCTGGTGACGCCCCTGGCCTTTGCCTGGGCCGCCACTTCGGGATCCGCGATAAAATTATATACCTGCCCGCCGAGCTTTGCCAGAACCCGTTTGTTGATACCGGACATGGCCATGGTGGTATCCGTGACGATATCCGTTCCCCGGCACAGCGCGTCTACGCCCAATTTCACGGCGTCTGGCGAAAAGCACAGATTCCTGGCATAGTCAAAATCCGCCGTTGCATGAATTGCCCGCAGAATCACCGCTTCATTTTCCGGTGGCAGCGGGTACTTCAGTTCCGAGCGGATAATCTCCATGCTCCTGGCTTCGATTTGCGCGGGTTCCACGCGTTTGAGTTCCATGCTTTTTGTCTCCTTCTGATCAGGCACGAATACGGCATATGGGCAAATCCGCAGGCCAAGCCGCGCAAAAATGGGCAGCCCAACGCGCAATGCCCGTTATCCCGCGAAAAATTCATGCCATATGAAATACTTTATTTTATAGTGTATATCGTTTTTTTCGGGTTGTCAATCTTTTTCCGAGTCTCTGCGGCGGGCGTATCGGTTACGCAGAATATCCGATTCCCTTCCTTCACCCTTTGTGCGCCTCTGGCTGACGGAATGGCTCTGACCCAGAAATACATCGCCGGCCGGCTCGGCCGTGTTTTGTATTTTCGGGTTGGAAAATACCCAGAATCCGTCTCATGTCCATATCCTCTGCCTCGCCTTTGTTCGGATTCTGCCTTATGGCGGCATCCTTGGTGCTCCGCTGTACCCTTTCCGCTGCCGGGCGGGTCTTTCGGGGCCTTGCCCATGCCGGACGCGCAAAAAAGCCCGCAGAAGGTTTTTCAAACGAAACCTTCTGCGGGATCGTATCCGCTTTTGGGAAGAATATTGGAAAAGGGCGCTTTTATCCTGTTTTTCCTGAAACCGTTCCGAACCCGCCTGTTGTGTGACAAAAGGCTTTCATTCTTTTTAAGAACGGGTATTCCTGCCACAGCGTCCGTTATTTTTCTGCAGGGGGCGTGAGCTTCATGACCGTGCGCTGGTAATGGGCAATGCCCCTCGCCAGCACATCCATGGCCCGCTCCAGATCCTGCTGCTTCAGCACATAGGCGATGCGCACCTCGTTGATTCCTTTGCCGGGAGTTTCATAGAAAGGCGCGCCGGGGGCAAACATAACCGTATCTCCCTCATCGGAGAACTTTTCCAGCAGCCACAGCTGGAACTTGTCGGCGTCGTCTACAGGCAGGCTTGCCATGACATAGAACGCGCCCATTGGTTCCTCCACCACAACGCCGGGAATTTTCCGAAGCTTCCGGATCACTGTGTCCCGGCGGCGCTGGTATTCCGCTTTACTCTGCCGAAAAAATGCAGGATCCACAGTGTACAGGGCCGCCGCGCCCACCTGGTCAATGGTCGCAACCGCCAGACGGGATTGGCAGAACTTCAGCAGCGCCTGCTGAAGCTCCCGGTTGCGGGTGACGACACAGCCCACACGGGCGCCGCAGGCGGAGAAACGCTTGGAAACGGAATCGATAATGACCAGATTTTCGTCGATGTCCCGGAACCGGGCCATGGTGGGAACGCCAAATTTTTCGTCATAGCAGAATTCCCGGTATACCTCGTCGCAGATCAGAAAAAGGTCGTGTTCCTTGGCAATGTCGGCAATCATCCGCATCTGCTGCTGATTCAGCACCACGCCGGTGGGATTTCCCGGATTTGTCAGCATAATCGCCCGGGTATTTTTGGTAATCAGGCTTTCAATCCGTTCCCGTATGGCATAGCGATACCCCTCCCAGGGATTGGTGGGCAGTGCGCGGATCACGCCGCCGGCAGCGTGGACAAACGTCGTATAATTGGGGTAATACGGTTCGGGAATGATAACCTCAGTATAAGGATCCAGAATGCTCAGAAACGTCAGCAGCAGTGCTTCGCTGCCGCCGGTGGTGATCAGTACATCATTCTCCTCCAGCTCCACCCCCAGGTTCCGGTAATACCCGCGGATCGCGTCGATCAGAATGGGCTTGCCCGGGGACTCTGCATATTCCAGCGTCTTTTCATCAAAGGCGCGGATGGCCTGGTAATAAACCTCCGGAGTGGGCAGATCCGGCTGCCCGATGTTCAAATGGTAGATTTTCTTGCCCTCTTTTTTTGCCTGCACGGCATAGGGGTGGAATTTCCGCATGGGCGACGGTTCGCAGCGGTTCGCGTTGATGGAAATCTGCATGACTACCTCCACTGACGGTCTGGCCGTCAGATTTTTTATATTCTTCTGTAAGGCGGACAACCTCATCTGCCAGCGCCGCCAAAGCGATCAAATTGGGAATGACCATCAGCCCATTGACCGTCTCGGCCAGCTGCCAGGCCGTCCCGGTATCCAGCACCGCGCCCAGCACTACAGCGGCCGTCTGCGCCAGGGCGAAGCTTCCCCAGGCTTTGGGGCCGAACAGGAACTGCGCGCATCGGGCGCCGTACAGTCCCCAGCCCAGCACCGTGGCAATGGCAAAACAGGCCAGCGCCAGGGCAAGGACAATGGCGGCTGCTTCTCCGTATATGGCGGTGAACGCCGATGTTGTCAACGCCGCTCCCGCGTCTGCGCCATAGATGACAGGGACGCCGCTGACCAATATCACCAGCGCCGTCAGCGTACAGATCAGGATTGTGTCCAAAAACACCTCCACGATCCCCATCAGGCCCTGCTCCACCGGGTGATGGACATGAGCGGCCGCGTGGGCGATGGAGGCCGTTCCCATCCCAGCCTCGTTGGTGAAAACTCCCCGGCTGCATCCAACGCGAAGCGCCTGAAACGCGGAGCCAAGCATGCCCCCGGTTGCCGCTCTTGGGGAAAACGCCCCCGCCACGATAGACGCGAAGGCTGCCGGAATCTCCCGGAGCCGAAGCAGTAGCACGCCGGTACACATCAGGATATAGACCACCGATACAAAGGGCACCAGCCGTTCCGCTGCCGCGCCGATCCGCTTCGCGCCGCCAAAAAGCATGGCGCCCACCTGTACAGCCAGCACAAGCCCCATAATGAAATTCCCCGTCTGGCTTTCTTTCCCGCCGAAGCGGGTCAAAACGCCGTTGATCCCGGCCACCACCGCATTGATCTGGGCAACGTTTCCCACCCCGAAGGCCGCGACAACACCGAACAGGCAGTAGGCTGACGCCAGAACGGAAAACCGCTTTCCCAGACCCCGGGTGATGACGTACATCGGGCCGCCGATATACCCGTTCCCGGTTTTTACCCGGTAGCGCACAGCCAGAGTGACCTCAGCGAATTTGGTGGCCATGCCGAGTATACCGCAAATCCACATCCAGAATATGGCGCCGGGGCCGCCCAGACAAATCGCGCCGGCCACGCCCACCAGATTTCCGGTACCCACCGTTGCCGCCAACGCGGTACACAGGGCCTGAAACGGCGATACACTGCCATCCGCGCTTTTTCCGGAGCGGAACTTCACGAAAAACTCCTTTATCGCCCTGGGCAGCAGGCGCAGCTGCGCGAAGCCTAGGCGCAGACTTAAATACAGCCCGACGCCCAAAATCAGCACCAGCGCCGGCGCACCCCAAACAATGGCATGGAAGCCGGAAAGAAACTTCGTCATAAAGCCCTCCTATTATACCATTTTTTACGAAAACCGCAAGACATAACTTGCACAGATTTTCAGAAAAAAGCAGAAAAAGCAGCTCCTGTTTTTTCAGGAACCGCTTTTGCAGCTATTTTCTCATTCCCAGGCCGCCCAGATTTCAGGGCAATAGCCCACTGTGGCCTGCTTCCCGTTGCGAACCACAGGCGTCTTCATCAGCATGGGGTTCTCCAAAACCTTATCCTCTTTGGCCCGACTGTCATCCATGTACTTCATCAGGGTTACGTCCGGGGCCCTACTGTCCCAGTCAATGAGCTTGTCGATGCCGCCTACTGCCCGGAGAACGCTGTCAAACTCCCTGGGGGACATACCGTATTTTTTCAGGTCAACGGACTGAAACGGAATCCGCCGCTCCTTGAAATACCGTTCCGCCTTTCTGGTGTCAAAGCATTTTGCCTTGCCAAAAATCTGAATGTTCAATAGATTACCTCCTCCAGACATAACCCCTGAGCCGGCGCCAGGAACCCCGCTTCCGCCCGTGTTCCGCCCAAAAGGGCCGGGATACTGCTTACACTGCGCTGCCCCCGACCTACCTCCACCAGTGTGCCCACCAGAATGCGAACCATGCTGTGCAGGAAGCCGTTTCCCGTCACCCGGATGCGAATCTCCTGTCCATATCGGCTGACCTGAATCGCCCGGATAAACCGGACCGTGGACTTTTTCATCCTTGCGTTATCGCAGAAAGCAGAAAAATCATGCTGCCCCGTCAGCTGCGCTGCCGCAGCCTCCATGGCATCCAGATTCAGCCGCTCCGGCATCCTCGCCACATAACGGCGTTCAAAAACGCAGGGAGCTTCGCTGTTCCAGATCCGGTAAAGGTAGGTCTTCTCTTTGGCATTCAGCCGGGCATGGAACCGGGGAGACACATCCTTGCAGGAGTATATGCCAATATCTTCCGGCAAATACCGGCGCAAGGCACCCAGAATTTCTTCGCTGGGCATTTTGCTTCCGCAGTGGAAATTGGCCACCTGTCCCCGGGCATGGACCCCTGCGTCCGTGCGGCCGCTGCCGCTGATTTCGATGGGTTCTTCCAGGATCCGGGACAGGGCAGTTTCCAGCTTTCCCTGAATGGTGTCCTCCCGGCCGGGCAGCCGCTGCCACCCCCGGTAACGGCTGCCGTCGTAGCAAATATCAAGCCGCAGATTCCGCATACTCCTCCAATTCTTCCCTGGCCTCCCATTCGTTGTCCGCTGAAAACAGGAATCGGCCGCTTACATCATATACCTGAACATGTCCGCCCACATACCGCATCTGATACATCGCCATCAGCCTTTCTATTTTTTGTCTGCAGCGATAGTATAACAGTATATAAGTCCAATAAAACGGACATTTACTCAGCGCCCCGGACTTTTTCCGAATGCCGTCCTATATCCCGCTTATTCGATCCGCACAGCGTCTCTCAGCACTGCACATTCCAGGCTTCCCGCTGAACCTCTGCGGCTTCAAACAGGGCCGCTTCCGCGCTGCGGGACGGACTGGTTAAAAAGGTTCTGTCATCCGGAAATGTCAGCCGCGCAATGTCCGCAGCCTCATAGATGCCGCCGGGGTGCGCCAGAAGCTCAATGTCCTGGCCATGCTTTCGGGCAAACCGAACAGCCTCCGGCAGAACCGGGAGGATATTTTCCGGATACATGCATCCGGACAGGAAAACACCCAGAAACATTTTCTGATCCAGCGTTTTCAGGTAATCCCGGTATTTCCGCAGATTCCGCCGGGCCAAACCATTCAGAATCAGAACCTTCACCACATTGAGCGCGGAAAAATCCCGGAATCTCCCTCCCGCCCGGAGATACAAAACCGGGTGTTCTCTGGGGATGCGGATGTAAGAAACCTCCAGGTGTTCTTCCCGGATCACATCCATCAGCGCGTCAAATACCACAGGAATCATGTGGTAATGCGCATGTCCATCCAGCCGCAGCGGCGCCCCCTTCTCCAGAAAACTCGCTGCCGTCTGAATCTGTGCGCGGATTTCCTTTTTGAGCTGCTCCCGGTAGGCATTCCGATCCGGCAGGAAGGAATGCAGCAGAAGATTCCCGAACGTGGCACGAAAAATTCCGTTTTCCTCTGTCAGCAGCGGAATTTCCCGCGCGGAGCAAAGTGCGCATCCTTCTATCAAATTCAGATGAATCGTGACCGCAACATCCTTTTGAAACGGGGACAGCAGCTCCATACACGCTTCCAGCGAATCGCTGTTGGGCATAATGCTGACCCCGTTCAGCGCGCCCTTTTTATGGCAGTTCAAAATTCTCTCACTCTGAGCCGGAGAAATTCCATAATCATCCGCATGATATTCGATTGAGACGGCAAAGTTTTCTTTTCTGTTCATCTGTTAACCGGCCTTTTGTCATTTCCTCAGAATTTCTTCCATACGGCGTCAACCCACTGCGCCACATCCTCAAAAATTTCTTCTCTGTTGATCTCATTGAGAAGTTCATGCCGGCACAGAGGATAAATTCTGACGGTCACATCTGTCATACCCGCTTTGCGGAAGGCGTCGGCAGACCGGCGGACGCCCTTGCCGTAATTGCCAACCGGATCATCCCCTCCCGCAATAAAGAAAACAGGCAGATTCTTCCGCATGGCCGCCAAATTTGCGGACTTCTCCTGGAACAGGATTCCCTTCAGCATCTCCCGCAGCAGGCCCGCGCTGGCGGTGAAGCCGCACATGGGATCGGCAATGTAGGCGTCCACAATTTTCTCATCCCGGGTCAGCCAGTCGTAAGGCGTCCTGGGATGCTCCACCCTCCTGTTATACCCGCCGAAAACCAGGCTTTGCAGGGCCTCATTGGGCTTTGTCTCTCCGCTTTTTCTGCACACGGCTTCCACGGTCAGGATGACAGCGGGCAGCATATGGACGGGCTGCCAGCCCGTGCCGCAGATGACCGCCCCGGAAATACCGCTGTCCGGATATCTGCACAGAAGCGTCCTTGTCATAAACGACCCCATGGAATGTCCAAACAGAATGTAGGGTACATTGGGATACGCCTTCCGGGTGTCGGTAAGCAGCTGATAGGTATCGTCCACTGCGGCAAACCAGCCGCCGTGGAAATAGCCTTGGATTCCCTCGCCGTTGACGGACTGGCCATGGCCCATATGATCCTCCGCCACAACCAGAAAGCCCCGCGCCGTCAGGTACCGGGCGAATGGGTCATAGCGCCGGGCATATTCCGCGATTCCGTGGACAATCTGCAAAACAGCCTTCGGCTCTCCCTCCGGCTCCCAGCAGCAGCCGTGAATTTTCCCAGCTCCATGGGAATCAAACCAAAAATCCCGATACATCGGCTCACCCCGCTGCCCGGCAGTCCGCGTCAGGGACGGCTATTTTCAGCGTCTCCGCGTTGGCATTTCCCGTCACCATTTTGCCCGCCGGCTCCGCCGCGGCGTCCGCTATCCCTGAGACAGCCTTACAGACCTTCCCCGCCCGTTTCTCGCGGCGGATACACATCATACCTTCCAGTCGAACCATGGTTTGCATCGTTTTCTCCTCCATTGATTTCCTGCTGTGCATTCTTTTCCCTTCTATTATCACCCATAACCGAAAGAAAATCAATAGTCTTTTTTCAGGAAACCGCCGCGCGCGGACCCATTTCCCGGGCGGCGCGGCGCGCGGGATTCCGGATGAAACGGTTTCATCCGGAATCCGTATCACTTTTTCCTTGTATTTTTTCGTTCCTGTGATATACTGATGCTGTTGTGTAATAGGATTTTTTTACTGTTTCCATTTTGAAGAAGGAATCGTTTTCATGGAATAACCGTATAAAAGCGCAAGCACGAAACTGCGGGGGATTTTTATGGATTACAACACATTACTGGATCTTGCCACCGATTTGGGGTACGAGCTTGCCATGAGCGGCGCGGAAACCTACCGCATTGAAGAAAGCGTCAGCCGTGTCCTGGCCGCTTACGGCATAGAATCCGAGGTATTCGCCATTCCCAACTGCCTGACGGTCAGCATCATCACCGGGGACGGCCAGCCCATTACCCGTATGCGGCGCATCGGCTGTCACGGGAACGATCTGGACGCCGTGGAAAAATTCAGCGGTCTGAGCCGTGCCCTGTGCCACCGCAGGCCCGACCCGCCGCAGGCACAGCAATGGCTGGACCTGGTTCGCGGCGGGCGGCAGCAGTATTCCACAGCTGTCCAATATCTGGGGGATTTTCTGGGCGCGGGAGGCTTTGCCCTGTTCTTTGGGGGCAGCATCCTGGACGGTCTCTGCGCAGGCGCCTGCGGTATTCTGGTGGGCCTGGTCAGCAGGATACTGGACAGATGGAAAGCCAACCAGTTTTTCAGCACCATCGCCTCTTCCTTCCTCATGGCCATGCTGGCCTACACTCTGGGCGCCGCCGGAATCGCGTCAAATCCGGACGTGGTTACCATCGGCGCGCTGATGATTCTGGTCCCCGGCCTGTTGTTCACCAATGCCATGCGGGACATCATCTACGGCGACACCAATTCCGGCGTCAACCGGATTGTTCAGGTGCTTCTGGTCGCTGCCGCCCTTGCCCTAGGCACTGCCTCCGCATGGAGCGTGTCCTCCATGCTGTGGGGCGTTTCCGCCGGCAGCACCGCCGGCTGCAGCCTGATCTGCCAGTGTATCTTCGCGTGGATCGGCTGCATCGGCTTTTCCATTCTGTTCAATATACACGGCCCCGGCGGACTGCTGTGCGCTCTGGGCGGTATGCTGGCCTGGCTTGTTTACCGCATTGCCCTGGAGCTTGGCGGCAGCGACATTCCGGCCTATTTCTGGTCCGCTCTTTTCTCCTCTGTTTACTCGGAAACCATGGCCCGCATTCGCAAGTATCCCGCTATATCCTATCTGGTTGTCTCCATTTTCCCGCTGATACCCGGTGCGGGCGTATACTACACCATGAATTACGCCGTTCGGGGAGAAATGGAGCTGTTTGCCAGCCAGGGCATGCACACCGCCGCCATCGCCGGCATTATCGCCGTGGGCATCCTGCTGGGTTCGACGGTGTTTCGGATGTATTCGGATTGGAAAAAACATGCCGGATAAGGGATTCCGGAACGGATGCCCGGAAAATCGATCCGCTTCCCAGCGCGCCCTGCTCCTGTCCGGCGGAAAATCTCAAAAAAGTGCCGCAATCCGCAAACAGGCAGCTGTTTTTTCCCATCCCGGAAACGGGAAAACCGGAAAAAGATACTTGACAAAGCAGTGCAGCAGTGCTATGATAGAAAAGGGTTAGGGAAAGCTAACCCAATATATCCTGTTTTAGATTAGCGGAAGCTAACTATTTTCGAAATAAAAATAAAGAAGGTGGGTTTATGATTCCGCTTACTGTCGCGGATTCCGGAGAGGAGTATATCGTTAAAAGGATCGGGGGAAAGCCGGAAACCAGACAGCACCTGGAAAATCTGGGCTTTGTGGTTGGCTCAGGTGTTTCCGTCATCAATACCATCGGGGGCAACCTCATTGTGAAGGTAAAGGAATCCCGGGTGGCCATCAGTCAGGAAATGGCGCAGAAGATCATGGTTTGATCGTCTGCGCGGTTTTAGAAACGAAAAGGAGGCAGAGGTATGAAAACACTTCGTCAGGCGCACGTTGGAGACAACGTCAAGGTCGTCAAACTCCATGGGGAAGGCGCAGTGAAACGCCGGATCATGGATATGGGGATTACCCGGGGCGTGGAGGTATACGTTCGCAAGGTCGCTCCCTTAGGCGACCCTGTGGAGGTCACCGTCAGGGGCTACGAGTTGTCCATCCGTAAAGCGGACGCGGAAATGATCGAAATCGAGTAAATGGGGCGATAAGTCCCAATCATCTTAGGTTAGCAAAAGCTAACGAAAGGGAGAAATTATCATGGATTTGAAAATAGCCCTGGCGGGCAACCCGAACAGCGGCAAAACCACCCTGTTCAACGCACTCACCGGCTCCAATCAGTTCGTAGGCAACTGGCCCGGCGTCACGGTGGAGAAGAAAGAGGGCAAGCTGAAAAAGCACGCGGATGTAACCATCACCGATCTGCCCGGCATTTATTCTCTGTCCCCCTACACTCTGGAGGAAGTGGTGGCCCGGAATTACCTCATCAACGAGCGCCCGGATGCTATCCTGAACATCATCGACGGCACCAATCTGGAGCGGAACCTCTATCTGACCACTCAGCTCACCGAACTGGGCATTCCGGTGGTTGTTGCCATCAATATGATGGACGTGGTTCGGAAAAACGGCGATAAAATCAACACACAGGAGCTTTCCAAGGCTCTGGGCTGCAAGGTAGTGGAAATCTCCGCGCTGAAAAATGACGGTGTCATGGATGCGGCAGAGACTGCCATCGATGCGGCAAAGAACGGGAAGACCGTTCCTCTGCACACCTTCTCCGGCCCGGTGGAGCATGCCATCGCCCACATTGAAGAGGCAGCCGTCCATGGCCTTCCCGAGGAGCAGCAGCGCTGGTACGCTATCAAGATTTTCGAGCGGGATGACAAGGTGCTGGAGAAACTGGGACTGAGCAGTGATGTGCTGGCGCACATTGAATCGGATATCCAGGCTGCGGAAAAAGAACTGGACGATGACGCCGAGTCCATCATCACCAACGAGCGTTACGTTTACATCGGAGAGGTCATCAAGCGCTGCTATAAGAAGCATTCTGCCGGACAGCTCTCCGCCTCGGACAAGATCGACCGGGTGGTCACCAACCGCTGGCTGGGCCTGCCGATTTTTGCGGCAGTCATGTTCCTGGTATATTACCTCTCCATGGTGACCGTGGGCGCGGCGGCCACCGACTGGGCCAACGACGGCCTGTTCGGTGACGGCTGGCACCTGTTCGGCATCGGCTCTGCCGCCTACAACGAAGCAGCCGAGGAATACGGTGACGCGGCGCTGATCGTGGACGGCTACGACGCCTATGTGGAGGAACACGGCGAGGCCCCCGCCGGGGACTTCTCCTACGAGGTAGAGGATGAGGAAACTCTGGACGTGACAGAGGAAATCGCATCCCTGGCGGACTACGAGGAGGCTCTGGCAGTGGTGGAAAGCTATGGCGAGGAGCCTGACCCTGCCAACTACGGTGTATGGGTCCCCGGCATTCCCGTTCTCGTCGGCGATGGACTGGAAGCATTGGGCGTTGCCGACTGGCTGGAAGGCCTGATTAACGACGGCATTGTGGCCGGTGTCGGCGCGGTACTGGGCTTTGTACCCCAGATGCTGGTGCTGTTCCTGCTGCTGGCGTTCCTGGAAGCCTGCGGCTACATGGCGCGAATTGCCTTCGTTCTGGACCGTATCTTCCGCAAATTCGGGCTGTCCGGTAAATCCTTTATCCCTATGCTCATCGGCTCCGGCTGCGGCGTTCCCGGTATCATGGCCTCCCGAACCATTGAAAACGAGCGCGACCGCCGGATGACCATCATGACCACAACCTTTATCCCCTGCGGCGCCAAGGTTCCCTTTATTGCCATGATTGCCGGCGCCATCTTCGGCGGGTCCGCCTGGGTGGCCACCTCGGCGTACTTCATCGGTATGGCCGCCATCATCATTTCCGGCATCATGCTGAAGAAAACCAAGATGTTCTCCGGTCAGCCCGCACCCTTTGTCATGGAGTTGCCCGCTTACCATTGGCCCACCGTGTCCAATGTTCTGCGGAGCATGTGGGAGCGGGGCTGGAGCTTCATTAAGAAGGCCGGCACCATCATCCTGCTATCCACCATTCTGGTTTGGTTCACCTCTTTCTTCGGCTTTACCGCCGACGGGTTCCGCATGCTCTCCGAGGATGAGATTGACCTGAGCATTCTGGCAGCGCTGGGCAACGCGATTGCCTGGATATTCAAGCCTCTCGGCTGGGGCAACTGGCAGGCAACCGTTGCCTCCATTACGGGCCTTGTGGCGAAGGAAAACATCGTCGGCACTATGGGCATTCTCTATGGCGGCGGAGACGGCTCGGTCTATCAGAATATCGGGGCCGCGTTCACCAGCGTTTCCGGCTTCTCCTTCCTGGTGTTCAACCTTCTGTGCGCCCCCTGCTTCGCGGCCATGGGCGCCATCAAGCGGGAGATGAACAATGCCAAATGGACCTGGTTCGCCATCGGCTACGAGTGCGGCTTTGCCTATGTCATTTCTCTGATGGTCAACCAGTTCGGCAACGCTTTCACAGGAAACGTCAATGTTCTGGGTCTGATCGTTGCTCTTGCGCTGCTGTGCGGCATGGTTTATATGCTCTTCAAGCCCTACAAGGAAGCCACCAAACTGAGCGACAGAGCGGTAAGCAAAGTTTAATCGGCATTTGCCGAAAAGGAGGAATCACCCATGCTGCAATGGATCAGCGGCAATTTCGCGACGATTTTGATTTGTGCGATGTTAGTCGTAATTGTGGCGTTCATTATCCGATACTTGGTTCGGCAAAGCAAGCAGGGAAAATCTTCCTGTGGATGTAATTGCGATCACTGCGCAATGCATGGCACCTGCCATTCCCGGAAATAGCCAATAAGGGGGCGCAAAGCAATTTGCGCCCCCTTATTGGCTCAGAGATTAAAAAATCAGCTGATCCGCGCCGCGGTTTTTTTCTCTGCTCTCTCCGGCGCGGCAGCGGTAAAGCACATCCGTTCATCCGGTGAAAGCCGGTAATTTTCCTCGATTTTACAAAAAAAGTACTTGACAAACGGTGCGGGAAGCGGTATGATATCCATGGTTAGCAATCGCTAACTAGTTCTTCACCTCTCTAGTTAGCGATTGCTAACCGTCGCGCCACAAGGAGATGATTGTCCTGACGGATCTCAAAACGCTTCACACAGTGATCGCCGTGCTGATTTTGCTTCTGCTTCTGGCAGGGATTCTCCTGCTGAAAAAGCATCTCATGTCAGTCCTGAAAAAAGACTGAAAGCTTTTTATCGCACCATAGGTGCGTTCAGAACGGTAGAAAACGGCTTTCGCGGCGATTCACCGCAGCAAAAGGGAGACGCCGTAAAGCGATCCCTTTTACCTGAGACCGAACGGTTCCGGGTAAAGCAGCATCAGGCATAAACGCTGACCAATTCCAGGAGGGAAACCCATGTCCGATGACTTCCTTGTCCGCAATTGCGCGCCCACTTTGGCGGGCATCAAAACCGGCAGTCTGTTCCGCTGCCCCTTACCGTCCCGGGACGCGCTGCTCCAGTTCCTCCGTCAGATCAACAAGCGCCTGGGACCAAAGGGGCTGCGGGCGCTGCTGCTGCAGTCCTCCGAAAAGACCGCGCTGATCTACCTGTATCGTCCGGCAAAGCTGCGCCGGGACCTGTCCGACGATGCAGCCGTACAGCTCTTACAGCAGAACGGCTACAACACGTCCAGCTGCGAGCGATGTATCGTCCGGCTGGTGCAGAAGCTGCGCAGCCAGGAGGATTTCCCCCATGAGATCGGTCTGTTTCTGGGCTATCCCCCGGAGGATGTGTGGGGCTTCATGGAAAACAGGGCCTGCAAATGCACAGGCTGCTGGAAGGTCTATGGTGACGAGGCCGCCGCCAGGAAAAAATTCGCCCAGTACAAAAAATGCACCCGGATTTACCTCAGCCAGTGGGCAAAGGGCCAGGATATTGAACGGCTCACCGTAGCCGGTTGATATATTTTATTTTGAAAGGTTGGAAAATGACATGAGCAAAATCGCAGTTGTTTATTGGAGCGGCACCGGCAACACCGAAGCCATGGCCAATGCTGTGGCTGACGGTGCAAAGAGTGCCGGTGCCGCTGTTTCCCTGTACACCGCCCCGGAATTCCGTGCATCCATGGTGGATGATTTTGACGCCATTGCCTTCGGCTGCCCCGCCATGGGTTCGGAGGTTTTGGAGGAAAATGAATTTGAACCGATGTTCCTCGATTGTGAAAGCAAGCTTTCCGGCAAGAAAATCGCCCTGTTCGGCTCCTACGGCTGGGGTGACGGCGAATGGATGCGCACATGGGAAGACACCTGCCGCAGCGACGGTGCGAATTTGGTCACCGAAAGCGTGATCTGCCTGGAAACCCCTGATGACGAAGCGGAAGACAGCTGCCGGGCCCTCGGCGCCGCTTTGACATAAAGAATCCCAAAAACCGCGAATGAAATACCTCCTAATACTATTTTTTGATAAAATGGTTCCATTCTTCGAATGAAACATTTTTATGAAATATCAGTATAATCCTTACATCTTACCTCCCTCATCCTCTGTGCTGAAATTCCGCAGAGGGCAGCGGCCGTCGGCGCGGAAAAGCGCCGGCGGCCGTTTTGCCACTTCGGAAGCCTTGTCCCGGAATATCCGTCACCCCTTTTACATATCCTACGGAGGGTGATGCAAAATGAAAAAAATCAACTGGAAACGATACGCGCTCTGGATGATAACCGCCGAGGCTGTGGGAGCGCTTTCCGGGTACCTGACAAGGGACGGCATGAAAATCTTTACACGGCAAATCCTACAGCCCCCGCTGTCCCCACCGCCTATTGTCTTCCCGATCGTGTGGGGGATTCTGTACACTCTGATGGGAATCGGCGCGGCGCGGATCTGTCAGTCTCCGCCGTCCCGGGACCGTAGCAGAGGGCTGAATCTGTATATTATCCAGCTGGCTGTCAATTTCTTCTGGAGTCTGATTTTCTTCAACGCCCAGGCCTTCGGGTTTGCTTTCCTATGGCTGGTTCTTCTGTGGGTTCTGGTGCTGAGCATGACTTTGACCTTCCGTAAGGCTGACCCCGTTTCCGCCCCGCTCCAGATTCCCTATCTGCTTTGGCTTACCTTTGCCGCGTATCTGAATCTTGGCGTGTGGTACCTGAACCGATGATTCGGCTGCCCCGACTTCCACGCGGCGCCCGGGATGTGCTTCCGGGCGCCGCGGGCGTGTTTTCCGGACTCTGAAGAAGAAAATTCGCGGGATTTTCAAGTTACATTCAGAATAATATGGTAAATAATAAATGCAGAAATAAGAGCTGCCAAATAATACAGGAGGATCTTACAATGAAAAAACGGATTGCCATTTTACTTTCCCTGGCGATGGCTTTCAGCCTGACCGCCTGCGGGAGCAGGGAAGCCGCTGAATCCGGCGGAGCGGAGGAAACCGCAGTCAGCGGGCAGCAGGTATCTGAAGTGACCACGGAGAAGGAATATATCGAATACACCCTGAACCTTGCCAACAATGCGGACCAGGAGTGGAGCTATTCGCAGAGCGCGGACGCATGGGTGCTTTCTGTTGTCTCGGCTGTGGCCTATCCGGAAATTGAGAACCAGCAAGGCGTTTCCGTCTGTGTTCCCGGCGCTTACGTCACCGGATTGGATACAGACGGAGATAAAAAGGCGGATGTAACCGCAGACAGCTACACCGAAGCGGTCAAAGGCGGTCTGGTCATCGATTACGATGCGGAGATTACCAGCACAAACGGGCAGGTCTACACCGCTGCAACTGCCCCGGTCATCCTGAACACCGGCGCGGCAGGCTATGGCTCCAGCACAAATACCACCGCCGCCACCACTTATGCCGGTGAGGGCTACATTAATGTTGCCTGCGGAAACCGGGGCAAGCAGGATACTGCCACGGACGAACAGGGCAGCTCCTACTTTACCGGTGACGCGCCATTGTGTCTGGTAGATCAGAAAAACGCGGCGCGTTTCGTAAAATACAACATTCTGCTGGGCAATCTGCCCGGAAACGTGGACTACTTCGTTTCCACCGGCGGCTCTGGCGGCGGCGCCCACGCGGTAATGTTCGCTGCCACCTGCAATAACTCAGATTTCTTTGACTACGAAATCGAGGCCGGCGCGGTTGGCATCTACGCCGCTGAGGACGGCGGCTATTCCACTGCCGTGACCATCAACGGTTTGGACTACGAGATTTCGGACGGTGCCTGGGGCTGTATCGCCTACAGTGCGATTACCTCTGTGTATGAGGGCGACATGGCTCTAGCCTTCGAATATTACCTGGACACCACCTATGAATTCAGCACCCCTTTCCAGGCCCAGCTTGCTGCGTACCTGTCCGCCGCCTATATGGACTACATCAACGGGCAGAATCTGTCCGTGGACGAATCCGCTGTGGGTTTTGATCTGAATGATGACGGCGACACGGATGACACCATTGCCCTGGTCATCGAATGCGACCCGGACACCTATCCCGAAACGAATGGCTTCTACGGCACCTATCTGGATCTTTACCTGGCCGAGTTCCAGTCCAATCTGCAGTGGTATCTGGACAATCTGGACTACGCCGAGGGCTGGACCTGGTTTGACGAAGACGGGAACGCCCTGAGCGACGAAGCCGTTTCCGCTATGACCGCAGCGGACAAGGCCGCCGCCTTCCTGGAAGGACGCTATGCAAAGGGCGTCTCCGGCGGGATGGGCGGCATGGGCAATCTGCCCAATGGCATGAACGGCGCGGCGGATTTCATCAAAGGCGGCATGACCGGTGAAAAAGCAGAGGGCGGCAAAGGCGGTATGATCGGCAATCTGCCAGATGGAGGCTCTCCCGACAGCGATCTGCCTGACGGAGATCTTTCCGATGGAGCCGGAATAGGCACAGGCCGCAGCTTCGGCAATACCGCTGTGGCCGAAAACAGCGCCGGCGATACCATGGATGCGGGTACCCCGGATCCCGGCACAACTCAGGCATCCGGCAATCCCGTCGACTCTGCCAATTATGCTACCTATTCGGAAATGGTGGAAGCTTATGCGGCGGATATCCGCGAAATCGAGGCGGGCGACAAATATGGCAACAACATAGTCTGCCTCTACAATCCGCTGAATTATATCGGCGCAAAGGGCACTGAGAATCCTGCCTGGGTTCGCATTCTGATGGGCGCGGCTGAAGGAGATATGTCCATGTTCGCCTCGCTGAATCTCCAAATTGCCATGCTGAATGCCGGCATTGATGCCAACATCGAATGGCAGTGGGACGGCGGCCATGTTCCGTCCGAAGTTCTGAGCGAATCCTTCCCCCTGTACGTGGATCAGATGTACAGTGAATATGGGAACGGGGAAACCATCAAGACACCCGCAGCCGCCGCGCAGATAAAGAACGGCTCCGCTGAGGAAGCCAGCGGCACCGACCTGAGCGGTTGGGTGGATTACTCCGACATCCGCAGCGTGTCCTTCTCCCTGGCGGACGCAGCCGCCTACCGGACAAAGGGCGCAAGCAAGGCCATTCCCGGTTTCGATGTCATCGACTATGGTCAGGAAGACTATGTATTCGGCAATGAGGAACAGGACGCCCGTCATTGGAACCGGACGCTTCTGGAAATTTTTCAGGAATACGCCGATGTGCTGGAACCGTTGTTCAACAGCAACTAATGGGTTCTCAGAAAAAACGGAGGGCTTCCCCGGCGGAAGTCCTCCGTCTCACACCGTTCTCAACGCGCCTGCGGCGCTGTAAACAGGTTTTCATACTGATTCTTTATAAAACCGTTCGGTTTTATAAAGAAGGGAACCGCCTAATGGCGCTTCCCTTTTGCGGCGAACCGCCGCAAAAGCCGTCTCATACAGTTCTTAACGCACCTGCGGTGCTATAAAAAGGTTTTTAACCTTTTTAATAAGAACTAGTACTCTGTAAAATCTAAATCTGTATAACGGGGTAAAGATGTTTCAGCTTA
>CAZUAN010000015.1:0-23944 GCA_964618385.1 uncultured Oscillospiraceae bacterium
CCTTTTTCATAAGAGTTTGTATAAAAGGGGGGATATCCATGTTTGACGATCCCAAGAAGGAGCTGCAGCGGATGGAGGAAGAACTGTTCGCGGCGGAATATGAGGAAGAAGCGGAGTCCGGCGGCGAACCGGAACGCGACGGCGAGGATTGGCTTCAGCAGGTCAAGGACCTGCTGGGAGAGGAGGAACCCCCCATCCGCAATCACGCAAACGGTTACGGGCCCCATTCCCGGAACCATGACCCGGACCTTGGGCGCGCGGCAATCGCGGATGAGGAATTAGACGAAAGAAGGGCCGTGTTCGCCGAGGAGCCAAAGAAAAAAGGGGCCGGCGGCCTGGTTTTGCTGGCTCTGCTGGAGGTGCTGGGCATTCTGGCCATCCTCTGGTGGTGGAAGCAATGGCTGAGCTGACCCCCGTAGGAAGGTTCGCGCCCACCCCGTCCGGCCGGATGCATCCGGGCAACGTCTTTGCGGCGCTGATCGCCTGGCTGTCCGTCCGTTCCCGGGGCGGAGAAATGGTTCTGCGGATGGAGGATCTGGACATCCAACGCACCAGTGCGGAATATGCCGCCGTTCTGCGGGACGATCTGCGCTGGCTGGGGCTGGACTATGACCGGGAGACCCTGCCGCAAAGCCGCAGAAGCGCCGTGTATGACGTCTATTTTGACCGGCTTGCCCAAATGGGCCTGCTGTATCCCTGCTACTGTACCCGCAGCCAGCTGCATAGCGTCAACGCCCCCCATTTGTCCGACGGCACCTATGTCTACCCCGGCACCTGCCGCCGGCTGACCGCCGGGGAACGGACCGGTTTTGGGCGAAAACCCGCCTGGCGGGTCATTGTCCCGGATAGGACATGGACGGTGGAGGATCTGGCCCGGGGACATTCGGAATGGAACCTTGCCCGGGACTGCGGGGACATGGTGGTGCGCCGGGCTGACGGCGTTTATGTCTACCAGCTGGCCGTCACCGTGGACGACGGCGAAGCCGGGGTTACAGAGGTGGTGCGGGGCGCCGATCTGCTCAGCTCCGCGCCAAGGCAAATGTATTTGCAGGAGCTGTTCGGCTTCCCGCATCCGGCATACGGCCACGTGCCTATGCTGCTGTCTCCCGACGGGCGGCGGCTGAGCAAGCGGGACAGGGACCTGGATCTGGGCGCGCTGCGGGACAGAATCCGTCCGGAAACGCTGATTGGCGCCCTGGCCTTTGCCAGCGGGCTGATTGATCGGGAAACCGCTATTTCCGCCAGAGAATTGGCAGCGGAATTTTCCTGGGAAAAGCTGAAAAAAGACAGCATTTGCCTTGACATTGGTTCTTTGGTTCTTTGAAATAGGCACGTTTCTTTCAGAAATACCGGGCCGAAAAAATCTTCCCGTATTTTTGCGGAATCTCTTGCTTTTTGCAGCAACATCATCTATAATGCGTTGAGGAAAAAAATCGTACTTTCATTTAAGGAGACAAATTTTCATGGCAAAAAAACCTGTTCTCGTCGTTATGGCTGCCGGCATGGGCAGCCGGTATGGCGGCCTGAAGCAGATCGATCCCGTTGGCAGCCAAGGAGAAGCGATTCTGGACTATTCCATCTTTGACGCCCACCGGGCAGGCTTCGACACCGTAGTCATTATCATCAAGAACGCCATCGCGCAGGATTTCATGGAAACCGTGGGCTGCCGTCTGCAAAAGGCTCCTGTGGAAATCCGCTATGCCTATCAGGAGCTGGACGATCTGCCGGAGGGCTATGCCGTTCCGGAAGGCCGCACCAAGCCCTGGGGTACCAGTCACGCGGTACTCTGCGCGGCGAAGGCCATCGACGGCGCTCCGTTTGCTGTCATCAACGCGGATGACTACTACGGTCCATCCGCTTTCCGGGTTATCTACAATCAGCTTGTGTCCACAACCGATCCCTACGGCTACTGCATGGTGGGCTACGAGCTTAGCAAAACCGTCACCGAGTACGGCAGCGTGGCCCGGGGTATCTGCGTCACCGACAGCAGGGGCTATCTGACCGGAATCACAGAGCGCACCCGCATTGAGAAATACGACGGCGGCATTCACTTCACCGAGGACGGCATCACCTTCACAGATCTGGCGCCTCAGACCACTGTTTCCATGAACATGTGGGGCTTTATGCCCAGCTTCCTGGAGGAAATCCGCAGCCGTTTCTCCGCCTTCCTGGATCGGGCGCTGGCGGAAAATCCCCTGAAGTGTGAATACTTTCTCCCTCTGCCCGTGGCCCAGGTCATTGCCGACGGAACCGCCACTGTCAAGGTGCTGTCCTCCCCCGATCGGTGGTATGGCGTGACCTACGCCGCAGACAAGCCCGCCGTCGTTGCCGCTCTGCGGGAATTGACCTCCCAGGGAAAATATCCCGATGGACTTTGGGGATGATTCCCGCAGCAGCGGATTCCGGGTCGGATTCAAACGGGTGATATTCTTTTTCTCTCCCCGCAGGTGCGTTAAGAACGGTATGCCGCCGTTTTTCAGGAAAAGAATTCTGTCTCCCGGACAGACGCAAGAAAGCCAGCTTCTCCATTTCTTTCGGGAATGGGAAGCTGGCTGTGTATTTTGTGTGTCCGGCTCATTTGCTCGGCACCATGCTCCGTTATTCGGCAGAAAAGAATCGCGCTTTCACAAAGAAACAGGATTCCATAAGGTTGAACCCCTTTTCATGGCTCATGGCGCCGCGAACAGGGGCCGGCGCTTATTCCGCGCCCATCAGAATTCGGGCCAGCTCGGAATTTCCGTCCAGAACAACCGTTTTCTCGCTTCCGCTCAGGCTTTCCTTCAGCGCGTCCAGTGCCAGGGTAAATTCATAAAACGCCTTCTTGTCATCCGTGTCGTAGGCCTCTGCCAGCATGCGCATGTATTCCTGCTCGCCCTCCGCCTCCAGCTTGGCCGCCTCCGCTTCCGCGTCGGAAACGATAATGTTCACCTGCTTGTCCACGTCGTTGCGGATGATGGAAGCCTCATAATCCCCGTCGGCGGTGTACTTTTCCGCCATCTGGTTCCGTTCGGAGATCATACGGTTGTAGACCGCGTTCAGATTGCTTTCCGGCAGGTCGAACTGCTTGATCTTCACATCCTCCACCCGGATGCCATAGGTCTTTGCCAGGGAATCCACGTCCGTGGCGATGTTCTCATAGATTTCATTGCGTTTCGCGCCATCTTCCATATTGATGATGTCGGCCTGGGCCAGGGTACCCATAACGGTTTTCAGCTCGTTGTAGGTCAGAGCGTCCAACCGCTGTTCCGCCACAGACGTAGACCCAAGGGTCTGATAAAACAGCTTTGGATCCGAAATGGACCACAGGACATAGCAGTCCACTGTCATGTTCTGCTTGTCAGATGTCAGCACCTCGGAGGGCGGAATGTCATAGAGCTGGGTGGCCTTGCTGAAATATTTCACGCTGTCCAGAAACGGAACTTTGAAATGCAGGCCCGCCGTGTCCGCGGTATCGATAATCTTGGAGAAGCGGACCGTGCAGGCATATTCATCCTCCCGGACGGTAAACGTGGCATTTACCGCCAGCAGCGCGGCCAGCACCAGGACAACGATCAGAATCCATTTTTTCATAGTCATTCCCCTCCATTGGTATCCATCAGGCTTTCCAGCGGCAGGAGCATCTGAACATCCGTACCGCTGCCTGTGTTGATGTACAGCTTCACGCCGGGAAGCACCTGGGATATTGCCTCGTAATACATACGGGAGCGGGTAATGGCGGGGTTCTGGGCATACTCGACATACATAGCCTCAAACATCGCCACCTGCTCGATGGCCTCATTCACGCGCTTCTGCTTCAGGTACTGTGCGTTCTGGATCAGCTGATCCGCCTGGGCCTCCGCCTGGGGAAGCTGGGCGTTCTGGTAGGCCTTCGCGTCATTGATGACCGTCTCTGCCTGCTGTTTGGCTGTCTCCACGGCCTTGAAGGCCTCGATGACCTCCTGAGTGGGCGGTTCCGCGTCCTGGATCTTTACATCTACCAGGGACAGGCCGATGTCATACTCCTCCAGAATATCCGCCACCATCTGCTTGACCTGCATCTGGATGTTTTCCTTTCCGTCGGTCAGAACCGCGTCCACCGTGGAGGAACCCACAACATTGCGCACCTGGCTTTGAATCAGATTGCGCAGAATCAGTTCCGGATCATTGGAGGAATACAGATATCGCACCGGGTCGGAAATCTTGTACTCCACAAAGAAATCCACATTGACAATGTTGTAGTCGCCGGTAATCATTGTGCTTTCGTCCTCGTTGACATCGTAGGCGCTTCCGGAGCTGGAATAGCCCAGTTCAATCTTCTGATAGACATTGACATCCACCTTTTCCACCTGTTGGATGCCAAACGGCAGCTTAAAATGCACGCCCGCGTCGGTGATGTCTGTCACCTGGCCAAAGGTCGTGACCACGGCCTGCTGCTTGTCATCCACGGTGTAGAAGCAGGTTCCGGCAAACAGCACCAGCACCAGCGCCGCAATGACAATCACGGCGATGCGGCCTGCTTTCCGGAAATCCGGCTTCGTCTTTTGTTTCCGGGGCTGATTCCCGGGCCAGCTGTAGGTTCCATCCTGTTCCATTGTTTTGTTCTCCTTTTCCTGGTTTTATGGGTATTTTTTGTAATAAAAGGCATGATGTTCCGGTCTGTCCCGGCGCGGCTGTATCGATTCGGCGGGGAAATATCCCCGTGCCTTATCGCTGTGACGGGCTTCTCCCGGAGGGTGCGGTTTCCGTTCCCAGCTGCGCCAGCATGATTTCCGCCTCTGCCTTCAAACGGCCGGCTGCCCAGACGGTCAGCATGATTTTCAGAACCCGGATCAGCTTTTCCCTTGCGCCGGGCGCAGGCTCCTTGTAGCCCTCCGTCACCTGGAGCAGAGCTTCGTCCCAGGTCTGCGTTCCCCCTGTGCTGCGCGTCCTTGCCGCCAGCTTGACAAAGAGAAAGAACAGCATGGCGTCATCCACCTGGCAGCCGCGTTCATCCGTCAGTCCGCTATTCAGATAGGCCATCAGCCGGATGATCTGCTCCAGGGGCATCACTCCCTTCAGAATGTTGAGGTTGATCAGGCGGCAGACCTGCTCCATGGTGTAGCGTTTGTTCCGGGGCGGCGCGAGGAAGCCCCGTCTGACCCAGTTCTGAACGGTGTAGGATTCCAAGCCTGTGACGCTGGACACCTGACTCAGCGTCAGGCCGCCCGCCAGAAACAGGGCCTGAAACCGTTCGTCCGTCCGGTCCGCGTCGGTGCAATTTCCCGCCAGTGTCGTGCCGGGAATGACCCACTGCATAGGGGTTCCTCCTCTCTTTGCTGTATCCGCATGATACCATACAATCATATGATTGTCAAGAACGGTTCCCTGATTTTACAGCTTGTATGGTTATTTTTCCGAATCTTTCCGGGATAAGCGCATTTTCCTCTTTACGAACGGGCAAAACTGTTGTACAATACGTTATTATACATAATACATAAAAAATGGGAGGTGCGGACTTGAACTGTTTGAAATGCGGCCGTGAAATCGCCTCCAGGCAGGTTTTCTGTCAGGATTGCCTGCTGGATATGGAAAAATATCCGGTTAAGCCCGGCACCGTCGTACAGATTCCCAAGCGTCCCGATGCTCCTGCTGCCAGGAAAACCGCGAAGCGCCGGAATGTCAGCGCTGAGGAGCAGATCCTTTCGCTCAGGAAAAAGGTGCGGGTTCTGGTGCTGATGCTGATTGTTTCTGTGCTGCTCGGCTGTGTCCTGTTCTATTTTGCGGCGGAATATTGGAGGGAGGATCACTTTCTGCCCGGCCAGAACTATTCCTCCATTGTCGTTACCACCGGGCCGGCAGAGGCAATTCCGGAAGCCGCCGGCTGATGTTTCACGTGAAACATTTCCGAAAGAGAGATAGGAGGCAGACATGGGGAAAACAATCGCTGTGGTCAATCAGAAAGGCGGCGTCGGCAAAACCACCACCGCAGTAAATTTAACCGCAGCCCTTCACGATCTGGGCCTCAGAGTACTGCTGTGCGACTTTGACCCCCAGGCAAACGCGACCTCCGGCCTTGGGGTGGACAAGCGGAAAATCCGCCGAACCGCCTACGACGTGATCCTTGACGGCACGGCGCCGGAGGACGCAATCGTGCATACGCAATACGGGGATGTGCTTCCCTCCACGGCGGATCTGGCAGGCGCGACTGTGGAACTGATCTCCGCCGACCACCGGGAATTGCAGCTGGAAAAAGCACTCCACGGCACAAAGGAACGCTATGACGTGATTTTCATTGACTGTCCGCCGTCGCTGGAGCTTCTGACTCTGAACGGACTGTGCGCCGCAGACAGCATCCTGATTCCGGTGCAGTGCGAATATTTCGCGCTGGAAGGTCTTAGCGACCTGATGGCAACTCTGCGGATGGTGAAGCGTCGCCTGAATCCCAGATTGGAAATTTTCGGGCTGGCGCTGACCATGTTTGACGGGCGTACAAATTTCTCCGCCCAGGTGGCCCAGGAGGTTCGCCGGCACTTTCCCGGGAAGGTTTTTGCCACTGTCATTCCGAGAAATATCCGTCTGGCGGAGGCTCCAAGCCACGGACTGCCGGTGACCGCCTATGATCGCACCAGCCGGGGGGCCGTGGCCTACAAAGCCATGGCGGAGGAAATCAAAAAGAAACTGGTGTGAGGAAATTCTTTCCCGCACCCGAAAAAGAAAGGTGGTTACATGGCAGCAAACAGAGGTCTGGGCAAGGGCTTAGGCGCGCTGCTGGGGGACTTCAATGACGAACCGGCGGAAAAAAGCCCCTATCAGCTGCTCCCGCTATACAAGGTAGAACCAAACCCGAATCAGCCCAGACAGGACTTTAACGAAGAAGAACTGGCGGCTCTGGCGGAATCCATATCGGTCCACGGCGTTATCCAGCCGCTGACGGTTCGGGAACTGCCAAGCGGATATTACCAGATCATCGCGGGAGAGCGCAGATGGAGAGCGGCCCGCCTGGCAAATCTCAGCGATATCCCGGCGGTTATCGTCGAAGCGGATGACCGGAAAGCGACGGAACTGGCTCTGATTGAAAATCTGCAGAGGCAGGACTTAAACCCCGTGGAAGAAGCGATGGGTTATCAGACGCTGATAGAGGACTATGGACTGACGCAGGAGGAAGCGGCCCGGCAGGTGGGGAAATCCCGCCCGGCCGTAGCAAACGCGCTGCGCCTGCTGGGATTGTGTCCGGAGGTGCTGGAAAAGCTCCGCCTGGGTGAACTGAGCGCAGGTCACGCCAGGGCGGTGCTGACGCTGAAAAGCGACAAAAAGCAGATGGAAGCCGCGCAGAAAATCATCTCCCTGGCTCTTTCCGTCCGGCAGGCAGAGACACTGTGCAAGAACATGGCAAAGGAACCCGTCCGGAAAACGGAAGCGGTATTTGCCGTGGATTATGTGGCAGAGTGTGAAAAGAAGCTGAGCAAGCACCTGGGACGGGGCGTAAAAATTGTGAACGGCAAACGCAAGGGCCGCTTCGAACTGGAATTTTACGGACAGGAGGATCTGCAAAATCTGCTGGACGCGCTGATGAAACTGAAATAATCAAATACGTTTTTTAAGGAGAAGGAAAAACATGCTGGATATCAAAAGAATCAAGGAAAACCCCGAAGCGGTCAAGGCCGGCTTGCGGGCCAAGGAAGTAAACTGCGATGCCACCATCGACCGGATTCTGGAGCTGGATGAACTGCGCCGCAGCCTGATTGCGGACACCGAAGCCAGAAAAGCCCGTCAGAATAAAGTCTCGAAGCAGATCCCTCAGCTGAAAAAACAGGGCAAGGACGTGGCGCCTATTTTTGCAGAGATGGCGGAGCTGAAAAAAGGAATTTCCGAGGACGCGGAAAAACTGGACGCCGTCATAGCCGAATACCACACCGCTATGCTGAGTCTGCCCAATCTTCCGGACCCCGACCTGCTGCCAGGCGGCAAGGAAAACAACCAGCCACTGCGCTATTTTGGAGAACCCCATAAATTTGACTTTCCTCCAAAGCACCACGTTGACCTGTGTCTGGATCTGGGCCTGATTGACTACGAACGGGGCGTCAAGCTGGCCGGCTCCGGCAACTGGATGTACACGGGCATGGGCGCCCGGCTGGAATGGGCGCTGCTAAACTATTTTATTGATGCGCACATAGCAGACGGCTATGAATTTATTCTGCCGCCCCACATGCTGGAGTATCAATGCGGTGAAACAGCAGGCCAGTTCCCCAAATTCGCTGATGAGGTTTATAAAATCGCCAACCCGACCGACGATCGTGTCCACTACATGCTTCCCACAGCAGAAGCCGCCCTTTGCTCCATCTTCCGGGATGAAATTCTCCAGGAAAACCAGCTCCCGAAAAAATACTTTGCTTATACGCCCTGTTTCCGGCGGGAGGCCGGTTCTCACCGCGCCGATGAGCGGGGCATGGTGCGCGGCCACCAGTTCAACAAAGTGGAGATGTTCCAGTTCACGCGTCCGGAGGATTCCGATGAAGCCTTTGACGAGCTGGTGCGCAAGGCCGAGAATCTGGTAAAAGGTCTGGGCTTCCATTTCCGTACGGTAAAGCTGGCCGCCGGGGACTGCTCCGCATCCATGGCGCGCACCTACGACATTGAAATTCAGATCCCGTCCATGAACGGGTACAAGGAGGTTTCCTCTGTTTCCAACGCCCGGGATTATCAGGCGCGCCGGGGCAACATCCGCTTCCGCAGGGAATCCACAGGCAAGCCGGAATTTGTACACACCCTGAACGGCTCCGGCCTGGCAACCTCCCGGATCTTCCCCGCCATGGTGGAGCAGAATCAGCGGGCCGACGGCTCCGTGGTCGTCCCCGAGGTGCTGCGGAAATACCTGGGCGGCATAGAGATTATTGAAAAACCGTAATCCGCCGGATACAGAGAACACACCCCTATCGAATGGAAAGAAGGCATAAAACCCATGAAAAAACCAATCAAAAAGCCCGCATGGATAGAAGAATTTATCGAATTTGCCGTGAAGGGGAACGCAATGGCCCTGGCCGTCGGCACCATTATCGGCGCCGCGTTCTCCACCATCACCAAGTCCCTGACCGATGACATAATAATGCCAGTTGTCGCCATCTTTATTGGAGGGATTGATTTTACCGAGCTGAAAATCACACTGCCCCGACTGTTTGGCGATCCGGTTCTGGACGAGTCCGGCAATGAAATTCTGAACACGCTGAACTATGGCAGCTTTATTTCCGCAATTATCAATTTTCTGATTCTGGCGCTGGTTGTTTTCTTCCTAGTAAAAGCGTTAAACAGAATGGCAAAATTTGGAAAACAGAAAAACGAGGCGCCCCAGGAAGCCTCGCCTCCCGCGCCCAGCGCTGAGGAAACGCTGCTGACCGAAATCCGGGATCTGCTGAAGGACAAATAATCCCAAACCAGGGAGGAACCGATTTCCTCCCTGGTATTTCTGTAACGGAAAAACGGCAGTTAGTTGCCGCTAATTCCGGGTTCCGCAAGGATTTCATAACTTTTTTATCGATAAGGATTTGACAAACATGCGCAAAGCCTTTATAATGACTCTGTACGGGCCTGTTACCCGAGCTGAAAGAAAATTCTGAAAAGGACGGATCAGAACATGTATAAAATTGTTCGTAAAAAGGAGCTGAACGCCTCTGTCACACAGATGGAGATCGAAGCGCCCTTCGTAGCCAGAAAAGCAAAAGCCGGTCAATTTATTATTTTCCGCATTGACGAAATGGGAGAACGTGTCCCGCTGACCATCGCGGGGTATGACCGCGAGGCGGGAACCGTTACCATCATCTTCCAGAAGGTCGGCTTTTCCACCAACGCCCTGGGTGAGCTGAACGAGGGTGACTGCATCCGTGACTTTGTCGGCCCCCTTGGGAAGCCAACTCCAGTGGAAGGCAAGAAAAAGGTTTGCGTGGTTGGCGGCGGCGTCGGCTGCGCCATTGCGCTTCCCTCCGCTGCCGCTTTTAAGGAAGCGGGGGCAGACGTAACGGTTATTGCCGGATTCCGGAGCAAGGACATCGTCATTCTGGAGGAAGAATTTAAGGCCGTATCCGACAGATTCATCATTATGACCGACGATGGCACCTATGGCCGCCATGGTGTTGTCACTGTCCCGCTGCAGGAGCTGCTGGAAGCCGGAGAGCAGTTTGACGAAGTGCTGGCCATTGGCCCCGTCCCCATGATGAAATTCGTCTGCAAAACTACGGAGCCTTTTGGCGTGCATACCAGCGTCTCCCTGAATCCCATCATGATCGACGGTACAGGCATGTGCGGCGGCTGCCGCGTTACGGTAGGCGGCGAAACCAAGTTTGCCTGTGTGGACGGCCCCGAATTCGACGGCCATAAGGTGGACTTTGCCGAGCTGATGAGCCGCAACGGAACATACCGCGCGCGGGAGTCAGAGGTTGCCAAAACCCACGTCTGCCGCATAGAATCCATGGGCAAGGCCCTGATTAAGGAATAAGGAGGAAACCGGAATGGCGAATATGACACTCACCAAAACTCCCATGCCTGAGCAGGACCCCAAGGTCCGTGCCAGAAATTTCAAGGAAGTCACCCTGGGCTACACCGCGGAAATGGCCATTGAAGAAGCAAAACGCTGCTTAAGCTGCAAGAAGCCCAAGTGCGTCGAGGGATGTCCCGTCAACGTTCACATCCCCGAATTTATCAAGAAAGTGCAGGAGGGGGATTTCAAAGCCGCCTATGAGATTATCACCTCCACCAATTCCCTCCCCGCTCTCAGCGGCCGGGTCTGCCCGCAGGAAACCCAGTGCGAATGCAAATGTGTCCGGGGCATCAAGGGTGAGCCGGTGGCCATCGGACGTCTGGAGCGCTTCGTCGCCGACTGGTACCGGGAGAACATCAACGCCATGCCCGAAAAAACAGCGTCCAACGGCATTAAGGTGGCTGTTGTCGGCTCCGGCCCCGCCGGTCTAACCTGTGCCAGCGACCTGGCCAAGAAGGGCTACCAGGTCTCCATCTTTGAGGCGCTGCACACCGCCGGCGGCGTTCTGGTTTACGGCATCCCCGAATTCCGTCTGCCCAAGGCCATTGTCGCCAACGAAGTCACCAAGCTGCAGGCCCAGGGCGTGGAAGTCATGACCAACATGGTCATCGGCCGGGTTCTGACCATTGACGAGCTGTTTGAGATGGGCTACAAGGCCATCTTCGTCGGCTCCGGCGCCGGATTGCCCATGTTCATGAATATCCCGGGCGAATCCCTGAAGGGCGTTATGTCCGCCAATGAATATCTGACCCGCACCAACCTGATGAAGGCTTATACCTCCGACGCCGATACCCCTGTCATCCAGTCCAAGGCTGTGGCTGTGGTGGGCGGCGGCAACGTGGCCATGGACGCCGCCCGCTGCGCCATGCGGCTGGGCGCGGACAAGGTTTACGTAGTCTATCGCCGCGGCGAAGCGGAAATGCCCGCCCGTCTGGAAGAGCAGCACCACGCCAAGCAGGAGGGCATCGAATTCAAAACCCTATGCAACCCCGTGGAGATTCTGGGTGATGAAACCGGCCGGGTCTGCGGCATGAAATGCATCCGCATGGAGCTGGGAGAGCCGGACGCCTCCGGCCGCCGCCGCCCCATTGCAATTCCCGGCAGCGAATTTGTGCTGGACGTGGACACCGTCATCATGTCTCTTGGCACCAGCCCTAACCCGCTGATTCGCTCCACAACCCCCGGCCTGGACACCAACCGCAAGGGCTGCCTGATTGTGGACGAGAATGAAATGACAACCCGGGAAGGTGTTTTTGCAGGCGGTGACGCGGTCACCGGCGCGGCTACCGTTATTCTGGCCATGGGCGCCGGAAAGAAAGGCGCGGAAGCAATTGACGTGTTCCTGAACAAGTGATACGGATTCTTTCGAAAACCGTTCGGTTTTCTAAAGAAGGAACCGCCTGATGGCGCTTCCCTTTTACGGCGCTGTCATTTTTGGTTTTATCGGAATAGAAAATACCAAACTGTCCCCCGCAGCCAGGCTGCGGGGGACTTTGCTATGGAATCCTGCCGTCAATGGGCAAGCAGGCTTGTTTTTGCCGCGCATGGTTCTCTTTGCTCCCAGGCGCTATTTTCTGCGGATGGAGACCCGTACCGCCATCCATTTTTCCAGCTGCATTCTGCGGGCTTTGGCGTCCATCATATCCGCCGCGTCCAGCATCAGCTGTCCCCATTCCTCCGCCGTCCGTTTTCCGTGAACCCGGGTCACCAGATAAGGACACTGGTCAAGCTTCCGCCGGCCAAATGCTGCGGCAAAGGGGGTGATCACGCCAAGGGCAAGGGCATACGGCGCAAGATTAAAGAAATAATCCGGGTCGTTCTTCAGAAGACGGCTGACCTCACTTCTGGGCAGATGCCTGACATAATGCCGAAAGCCCAGAACCATTCCGGCTTCATGCCGCCCAAGGCTGCTCCGGCGGCCTCCGTAAGCAGCGAAATAGCCCACCGCAAGCTCGCCCAGACTGCTGCACAGAGGAATCCAGACCTGTCCGCAAAGAAGCCCCAGCGCAACCCACAGCGCAATGCACACCAGGCCGATATACACCTGGAGCTTTCCCCGCAGATGGGTGCGGCAAGCGATATCCTGAATCAGCCAGGCGGAAATCACGCCGAAACCCACTAAAATGACGGAAAGGACAGTCTGGAAAAACAGCACCGATGTCATATTCATAGCCACGCAGATCCCGCAGAAAGCCTGCATTCCGCAGGCAATGCCGCGAAAAAGCTTCCCATTCCCGGAATTTTTCTTATACAGGCTTCGCCCGTTGGGAGCCTGGCCTGCCACTTTCCGGCACAGGTCGGCATACTGCTGGCCGGTTCCGTCCACCATCCGGCGGGGTCCGAACAGCTCCTTAAAAACCCTGTTTTCAAACTGGCTTCGTTCGTTGCCCATTTCCATCCGTTTGTGGAGCAGAACCCTTCCGTTTCCGTCCATTTGAATCAGGATATAGCCAAGCTGCGCCCAGGTAAATACCATCATGGTCAGATCCGCCCCGGAAAGGGTCAGGCGGCAGCCCAATTCCCCCGCCGTAATTCCCGCAGGCGGTGTGGACGTTCTTACCCGGACAATGGGAAGCGCGCGAAGGAACAGCAGCCAATAGGCAAAGGCCAGGCCGCAGCAGATAAGCATAGGGACAATTTCCGGGTTTCCCTCCCGGATATACGTGCTGACGGTGGGGAACATGCTCTCCGGAACAGCCATGGTCATGGTGACTGCTTCATGGTCGTTCAGGGATGCCTTGCTGGAGCCAATGATCTGATTGCCGTTGATATCCACCGTCAGATCCGACTCCATGCTGCTCTGCCGGTAGATGCTGGAAAACACCGGGGAAAAGGACATGCCGCTGGGCATGGTAATGGTGAAGGACAGGTTCTCCACAGGATAGTCAAAGCCGCACAGAATCGGCAGCTCCAGCTGAAGCTTCAGGTCCTCGTTTTGTTTCACCGCTTCCGCATTGACCGAAACCACCTCGGGAAGCGTAAAATCAAAGCGCAAAGAGACGTCCCCCAAATATCCCGTCGTTATTTTGCTGATATCCACATCGATGGAGGACACGGATTTGCTGGATGAAACGGCCGAGCCGTTCATGGTTATATTCTTCGCGTCCGGAGGCAGCGGAAAGGTCAGGTTGTTCCGATAGGTATCCAGCCGAAGCATCACGGTCATGGCAACCACACAGCTGCCGTCGGAATTGACCGTACACAGAAGCTCCACTTTTGTGGCGGAATTTTCGGCGGAAACCGGCAAGCAAATAACGCCTGCAAGCAAAACGCACATGGTCAGCACCATCAGCAAACGCTTCAATCCGATTCCCCCTTCCCTTGCCATATTCTTTCATTCTGGTATTTTATCACGGGCCATGGGAAAAAGCAAGATAATTTGGCTATTCGGGCCGATAAGCCGGAGAAAAATTAAGAATCCGGGGATATTGTTTACATAACGCAAAAGGGATGCGGCGGTTTGCCTCTTTTTCGCTCACCTCTAAAAAATTAAAAAAATAAAGGCAGACAACTGACAGCAAATGTGCTATACTATTAGAATCTATGATTAAGCGACTTTCTGAAGGAGGCGTTTCCTTTGAAATATTGGTTCGGATACCTGACTGCGGCGATCTTCGGTGCCATTACCTGGGTGCTGATGCAGTTCGGGGAACGGTATTCCACCCTCGTGGATATGGTTTACCCCTATGTCATCCGCACACTGCAATCCATTCTGGCAGAATGGTCCTCCGCCGCGGACTTTCCGATCTGGCAGCTTCTGGCGGTGGCGCTGGGCGTTCTGGTTCTGGCCAGCCTGGTGCTGGTAATCGTACTGAAGTGGAATCCCATTCAATGGTTTGGCTGGGTAGCCGCCGTATTTTCTCTGATCTTCATGCTGCACACCATGCTCTGGGGGCTGAATTATTACGCCGGCCCTTTGGCGGATGATATGCGTCTGGAGGTTGCCAGCTATACCCTGGATGAGCTGACGGAGGCCACGGAATTTTACCGGGACAAGGCCAATACCCTGGCGGAGCAAATCAGCCGGGATACCAGCGGCAATGTGGATTTTGCCGGTTTTGACGCGCTGGCCGGCAGCGCCGGCGAAGGATTTGAAACACTGACCTATGAGTATCACTATCCCGTTTTTGCCGGCTCTACCCTGCCTGTAAAAGAGCTGGGCTGGGCAGATATGTATTCCTCCATGGGCATCACCGGCGTGACCTTCGGACTGACGGGCGAAGCCTGCGTCAATCCGCAGATTCCCAGCGTGTCGCTGCCGTTTACCATGTGCCATGAAATGGCACACAGAATGTGCATCGCTACGGAGCGGGACGCCAACTTTGCCGCGTTTCTGGCGTGCAGCGTCCACTCCGATCCCGAATTTCAGTATTCCGCGTATTTCATGGCTTTCCGGTATTGCTACAATGCTCTGAGCAGCGTCAACACTCAGGCCGCAGCCGCAGCCGCGGCCCGGGTGGGCAGCGGCATCAGCGACCTGCTGAAAACCGACATGAACTACTACAGCAGTTTCTTTACCTCCCATCAGAATACTTCCGCCACCAAATTTGCCAGCAATGTCAACGATACCTATCTGAAGATCAGCGGCGACGAATCCGGCGTCGCTTCCTATGGTGAGGTCTGCGACCTGCTGGTAAACTGGCACATTCAGACTGTGGTGCTGCCCTCCATCACCGTGGAGGAATCCCCCTTCGATCCCTATGACGAAACCCAGGTGGATCTGAGCGGAATTGTCAATGCCAGGTAACGCGCGATGAGAAAAACACTGGATGAAGGTCTGGCCCGTTTCGGGCTGGCGCTTTCTGAGGAAAAGCGGGACACGCTCTGCGCCTTTGCCGCCACCATGGTCAGACAAAACCAGGTCATGAATCTGACGGCTATTACAGAGGATTCCAAGGTGGCGAAGCTCCATTTGCTGGACAGCCTGAGCGTGTTATGCTGTGTTGATTTGAAGGGGAAAAGCCTGATCGACGTGGGCTGCGGGGCCGGGTTTCCCGGCGTTCCCCTGGCCATCGCCTGCCCGGAGGCCCGGATTACCCTGCTGGACTCTCTTGGAAAGCGCATGAACTGGCTGAAAGAGACTCTGCCTCTGCTGAACATTCAGGCAGAATGCGTCACCGCCCGTGCGGAGGAGGCTGCGGCCGCCCGTCGGGAACGCTATGATTATGCCGTTTCCCGGGCTGTTGCCCGGCTGAATATCCTGCTGGAGCTGACGGCTCCCTATGTGAAGGTAGGGGGCGCGGTGCTGGCCATGAAGGGCGCGGCGGCAAAGCAGGAGCTGTCCGAATGCACGGACGCCATGAAAAAGCTGGGACTGACGCTGGAGGCAATCCGGGAATTTCCCATCGACGGCGCATCTCACGCGGTGATCATTCTGCGCAAAACCGCTCCCACTCCCCGCCAATATCCCCGGCGATACGGGAAAATCAAGCAGTCTCCCCTGTAATTCCGATCTTCCCTTGTTTTTTTGTTGCATTTTTCCCGGAAACGGGCTACAATAAAACATCCGATTGAAAAATAACTGTACACAGAAGGAACGGCGTCTATGAACACAATCATAACCCTGGGTATCGGCTATCTGCTCGGCAGCATCAGTCCCGCAGCCTTCATTGGAAAACGCAACCACATAGACCTGAAGCAGGAGGGTACCAAGAATCTGGGTGCCACCAATACCATGATGGTGCTGGGCTGGTCGGCCGGGATTTTCGTCATGATCTTTGACATTGCAAAATCCTTCCTTGCCGGAAAGCTGGCTCAATTTCTGTTTCCCCAGCTTCCGATTGCCGGAATGCTTGCCTGCCTCGGCGCAATGCTGGGCCACTGCTTTCCCCTGTTCCTGCGTTTCCACGGCGGCAAGGGTCTGGCTGCCTTCGGCGGGCTGATTATCTATTACAGATTCTGGTTTGTTCCCATCATTCTGTTTTCCGCTTTTGCGCTGATGATACTGCTGGACTGCGGCGTTGCCTTTCCCCTGTTGGTCAGCGTTCTGTTTCCGGTGCTGGTGTATGCCTGCGGCGCTACCAAACAGGAACTCCTGACCGCAATCCTGGCAAGCCTGATTCTGTTTGCAATGCATCTGGACAATCTGAAAAAGGCTATAAAAGGAGATGCGTCCATGCGCGTCCGGGAATCCCTGAAAAAGAAGCTGTTTGGAAAAAGATAAGAATTTTTTCTCTGAAAAAGCGAAATTTTCCTTTACAACGGGGCAAACTTATGATAATATCAAAAGGCTGGTCATAACCGGCTACAAATACCGCCCGCTGCTCAGTTGTGGGATAAAGCGAATTGCGCACTCCACTGGCCCCTACTTGGCTCCCGGGCAATTGCTTTGAAAGGTGGAAAACACAATGATCCAGAAGGAAAAGAAAACCCAGGTCATCCTGGAAAACGCAATCCATGAAGGCGATACCGGCTCCCCGGAGGTTCAGATCGCGATTCTCACTGCCCGTATCAATGAGCTGACCGATCATCTGCGTGTACACAAGCACGACAACCATTCCCGCCGCGGTCTGCTGATGATGGTTGGCAAGCGCCGCAGTCTGCTGGACTATCTGGCCCGTAAGGATATCAACCGTTATCGTGCCCTGATCGCTAAGCTGGGTATCCGTAAGTAAAACTTTGAACGGGCGACGGATACCGTCGCCCGTTATTCTGCGCATTTCATTTTGTCCTTTCTCGGGAGCAGATTTAGCAGTTGAAAGGGCTGCCGCGCCGGCGGCATTCGTTTCAAGTGCTAAACCTCCCGAAGTATCTATTTAACAGGAGGTAAATATAAGTATGATCACCCGCAAGCAATACCCAAATCATCACGTTTATGAAATGGAAATCGGCGGCCGTCCCTTTACTGTGGAGACCGGCAAGGTGGCGGAGCTGGCCGACGGCGAATGTATCTGCCGCTACGGTGACACCGTTGTGCTGGTTACCTGCACCTGCAATCCCATCCCCAAGACCGGCATTGACTACTTTCCTCTGACCATCGAATTTGAGGAGCGGATGTACTCTGTGGGCCGCATTCCCGGTTCCTTCAACCGCAGGGAAGGCAAGCCCTCCGATCAGAGCATCCTGAACAGCCGGATCATTGACCGGCCCATGCGTCCTCTGTTCGACGAGGAACTGCGTAACGACACGGTTGTCACCTGCACCGTGCTGGCCAACGATTACGACAATCCGGTGGAAATTGTGGCCTCTCTTGGCGCGTCCATCGCCATCGCTTCCTCCGATGTTCCCTGGAACGGCCCCGTGGCCACCACCAACGTGGCCCATCTGAACGGCAAATATATTATCAATCCCTCCAAGGATGAGCGGGAAGCCTGCGATTGCTTTGTTTGCATTTCCTCCACCTTTGAAAAGGTGGTCATGATCGAAACAGAGGCCAACGAAGCGCCTGAGAGCATCGTCTACGAGTGTATCCGGGTGGCCCACGAGGTCAACATGGAAATCGTCAAGTTCATCAACGGCATCGTGGCGGAGATTGGCAAACCCAAGTTTACCTTTGAGAAAGCCGCAGTCAACCACGCGCTGCTGGACGATCTGATGGCATACGGTATGGACCAGATCGAATACGCCCTGGACACCCCAGACAAGAATGTCCGGGAAGAGCGCCTGACCGCCGCCCGGCTGGATTTCCAGGAGAAATTCGCCCCGAAATACGAAGACTTTGAAACAAACATCGAGGTCTGCCTGTACAAGATGCAGAAAAAGATTGTCAAAAAGTGGCTGCTGGCCGGAAAACGTGTGGACGGCCGCGGCATGGACGAAATTCGCCCTCTGGACGCCGAGGTCGGCGTTCTGCCCAGAGTTCACGGCTCCGGACTGTTTTCCCGCGGCCAGACCCAGGTGCTGTCCATCTGCACCCTGGACACGCTTTCCGCCGGGCAGAGAATGGATACCATTTACAGCGAGGAGACAAAGCGCTATATCCATCATTATAACTTCCCCTCCTTCTCCACCGGCGAGGCCCGTCCCGCCCGCTCCACCTCCCGCCGGGAGATCGGACACGGCGCTCTGGCGGAGAAGGCCCTGGTGCCTGTGCTTCCTTCCATTGAGGAATTCCCCTATTCCATCCGCGTGGTCAGCGAAGTTCTGTCCTCCAACGGCTCCACCTCCCAAGCCTCCATCTGCGGCTCCACTCTGGCGCTGATGGATGCGGGCGTTCCCATTAAGCGGCCGGTAGCCGGTATTTCCTGCGGCCTGATTTCCGACCAGGAAACCGGGGAATGGAGAACCTTCACCGACATTCAGGGTGTCGAGGATTTCCACGGCGAGATGGACTTCAAGGTGGCAGGAACCACCGAAGGCGTCACCGCCATTCAGATGGATCTGAAGAATAAGGGTCTGACCATGGAAATCATTGCCGACGCCTTGGAGCGCTGCCGCAAGGCCCGGCTGGAGATTCTGTCCGAGGTCATGCTGAAGGCCATTCCCGCTCCCCGTGCCGAGGTTTCCGAGTTCGCGCCCAAGATGCTTTCCCTGAAGGTTCCCGTGGACAAAATCCGGGAAATCATCGGTTCCGGCGGCAAGACCATCCAGAAAATCTGCGCCGACACCGGCGCCAAGGTGGACATTGAGGAGGACGGCTCCGTCTTTATTTCCGCCGTCAATTCCGAGGCAGCCTATGCCGCAAAGAAAATGGTGGATGACATCTGTTTCGTTCCCGAGGTGGGCAAGCTGTATTACGGCAAGGTCGTTCGGATTCTGCCCATTGGCGCTTTTGTGGAAATCGCGCCCGGTCATGACGGCATGGTTCATATCTCCAAACTGGATAACCACCGCGTGGAGAAGGTGGAAGACGTGCTGAATCTGGGCGACATGACCTGGGTCAAGTTCATGGGCTTTGACGAAAAGGGCCGGGCCAACTTCAGCCGTAAGGATGCTCTGAAGGAAATGGCCAAGAAAGGTTAAGAGAACTCTGAACAATTTATCTTCGGCCGGACAGGGATGCTTTTGCCCTGCTGGTACAGCATGAAAATGGGCTGTCTCACTTTTGTGAGGCAGCCCATTGCTTTTTTAAGCTTATACGGATTCTTTATAAAATGGAACCATTTTATAAAAAAATAGTATCATACAGTTCTTAACGCACCTGCAGTGCGATAAAAAGGGTTTCATTCTTTTTCATTCCGAGGTTCCCTAGTATTACTTTGCGGTGGACGTGGAGCGCAGCGTAACGTCGTGGGCGCCGCCCTCCACAATGGACACGGAGGAAACCAGCGTCAGCTTGGCATCCCGCTGCAAATCGGATATGGTTGTCACGCCGACGTTGCACATCGTGGATTTAACCTTATACAACGAAGCTTCCACATTGTCGTGCAGGGAACCGGCATAGGTAACATAGGAATCCACCCCTTCCTCAAAGCTGAGCTTCGCGGAACCTCCCAGATCATAGCGCTGCCAGTTTCTGGCCCGGTTCGATCCCTCTCCCCAATACTCCTTCATATACGCTCCGCCAACCAGAACCTTGCTGGTGGGAGACTCGTCAAAACGGGCGAAGTAACGGCCCAGCATCAGAAAATCCGCGCCCATGGCCAAAGCCAGCGTCATATGATAGTCATGGACAATTCCGCCGTCGGAGCAAACCGGCACGTAAATGCCCGTCTGCCTGAAATATTCGTCCCGGGCAGCCGCAACCTCGATCAGCGCCGTTGCCTGTCCCCGTCCGATGCCCTTGGTTTCCCGGGTAATGCAGATAGATCCGCCGCCGATGCCGACCTTAACAAAATCCGCGCCCGCCTCGGCCAGAAAGCGGAAGCCATCCTTATCCACCACATTGCCCGCGCCGATCTTTACGGTATCTCCATACTGTTCCCGAATCCATCGGATTGTTTTTTCCTGCCAGCAGGTATAGCCCTCGGAGGAATCAATCACCAGAATATCCGCGCCTGCCTCCAGCAGGGCGGGAACACGGACGGCGTAATCCCGGGTGTTGATGCCCGCACCCACCAGATAACGCTTTTTGCTGTCCAGCAGCTCCAGGGGGTTATCCTTATGGGAGGCGTAGTCCTTGCGGAACACAAAGTACATCAGATGATCGTCTTCATCCACAATAGGCAGGCTGTTCAGCTTATGCTCCCAGATAATGTTGTTTGCCTGCTTCAGGGTCGTGTCCCTGGGTGCGGTAATCAGCTTAACCCGGGGCGTCATGAAGTCGGCCACTTTATCCGACGGACTCATCCGGGAGATTCGGTAATCCCGGCTGGTTACGATGCCCAACAGCTTTCCGTTGGCGGTTCCATCCTCTGTAATAGCCACAGTGGAGAATCCGTTTTTTTCCTTCAGGGCCAGAACATCGGCCAGGGTAGCATCCGGCGTCAGATTGGACGCAGAGGTAACAAAGCCGGCCTTATAGCCCTTCACTCTGGCTACCATGGCAGCCTGATCCTCTACGGTCTGAGATCCATAGATAAAGCTGATTCCGCCCTCCTTTGCCAGAGCGATGGCAAGCGTGTCATTGGAAACGGACTGCATGACCGCAGACGTCAACGGAATATTCAAAAACAGGGCGGGGTCTTCATAGCCCTTTCTATATTTGACCAGGGGCGTTTTCAGACTGACACGGTCGGGAACGCATTCCTCCGACGTATAGCCGGGAATCAAGAGATATTCGCTGAAAGTGTGACTGGGTTCCGGATAGTAGTAAGCCATTGATTTTCCTCCTGTTTATATGGATTTTTTTCAAAAAAGATTTGCTGCGGCCCGGAGCCGCCGCATGCCTTATTTCTTCAAGGGAATCCCATACCGGCCTTATAAGGTTTCCCCGTCTCCCGAATCCAGCACCTCTTTCAGTTCCTTACCGTCCCTGTTCAGGTTCTTGAAATTTCCCAGAATCTGACTGACAGGATGAGAGATGGAAAAGGTATTGGGATGCCTGCGGACAATTTTGCCCACAGAAACCGCCTGCGTTTTATTTACCACACACATCAGAACGTTTGTCTCTCTGCCGGAATACATCCCTTTCGCGGGGATCAGCGTAACACTGTGGTGCAGCTTGTCGATCAGTTCTCTGGACAACTCATTGGGATATTCCGTAATAATTTCAAAACAGACGGCTTCCCTTCCGCTTTTCATCAGCCGCTCTCCTACGTTGGTAGACATAAAGCTGTAAAGAATACACAGAATCACCGGCTCCATCTGATATCCGTACACAAAATAGCTGGATATGGCGATAACCGTACTGATTATGAAGCTCAGACTGAAAAATGTTCTGTTCGGGTTGCGCTTGTGCAGAACGGCGGATATAAAATCCGTACCTCCGGTATAAGCGCTGGCCTTTACCAGAATGGAGTAGACAAACCCCATAATCACACCGGCAACCAATGGCCCCAATATCTTACTGGTGCCGTTTTCCGTGGAATAGGCAAACGCGGACAGATCCACCCGTTCCAATATCAGCAATCCCAGGGAAAAGGTAACGACATACACCATGCTGCGCACGGCTGCGGATCTGCTGACTTCCACATAGCACCATATGGCCAACGGAATGTTAATGATCAGACTCAGATACCCCACGCTGATGCCGGTTACATATTGGATCATGGTACAGATACCATTGATACCGGAAGGAGCAAACTGGTTTGGAAAGACAAACAATTCATAATTCACCGCCGCAAGCAGGGCGACGAAAACAATTACAAAATAAGTCCATACTTTTTTTACCATATGCACAGTGTCCTCTCCCGAACAGAAAATAAATAATACGAATACGGATTCTTTATATAAAAACCCTTTTTCATAAGAACCGGCGCATCTGCTACTGTATTTCTTAATTGTAGATTTTAGCATAGGTTTTTATAAGGGTCAAGGCACAAATTGACGAATTTTGGAAACTGCCTGCCGCAGGTTTGTGACACAATGCGATATCTGTCCGCCATAAGAAAATAAATGTGTTTTTCCGGTGACTTTTCGAAAAACGCTGTTTTTTTCTTTTTTCCGGCCGGTGATTTTTACCATGGGAAAAAAGAAAAACCCGTTTCAAATTTCTCTTGCCGTCTCCAAAAACTGCTTGTCTTTTATAGTAAAATGTGGTAAAATTTATGGTGATGTAATGTTCAGAAAATACCATGTCCCCCATTGTTTTTTTGCTTTTCTACCGATAGAAGAAAAGCCAGCTTATCAGAAACCGTATCACAAAGACAGGAAAGGAGCCGCGCCATGTATTCATCCGCCTACGTTTGGGCAAAGGTTTTAAATTATCTGGAGGAACGGCTGACCGCTGTTACCGTTTCGGCCTGGTTTGACGATGCCGAAGTGGTGGAGCTGAATGAAAATAATCTGATTCTCTATTCTCCATCGGATTTTCGCCGGGAAATCATTCGCCGGCGCTGCACGGATTACATTCAGGATGCTCTGAAGGAAATTTTCAACTCCGACGCCAAGCTGCTGGTTTTCGGCGACGAGGAGCTGAGCGCCCACAAGGCAAAGGGATCGTCATCCGCCGCTATGGATTTCAATCCCCAGTTTACCTTTGACAATTTTGTAGTCGGCCCCTCCAACCGCTTTGCGCACTCCGCCGCCATTGCCGTCAGCAAAACCCCCGGCCAGGTTTATAATCCTCTGTTCATTTACGGGCCTCCCGGCGTCGGAAAAACGCACCTGCTGTATGCCATCGCCAACGGTATCCGCAAGGAAAAACCGGATTCCAACATCGTCTATATCAAAGGCGATCAGTTCACCAACGAGCTGATCGACGCCATCAAGAGCGGAAAAAACATCGAATTCCGCTCCAAATATCGGGAAGCCGATCTGTTTCTGGTGGACGATATTCAGTTCATCGCAGGAAAGGAATCCACACAGGAGGAATTCTTTCACACCTTCAACAAGCTTTATGAGGAGCACAAACAGATTGTTCTGACATCCGATCGGAAGCCGGATGACATGCTCACCCTGGAAGAACGCCTTCGCAGCCGGTTTCTGTGGGGTCTGATTGCCGACGTCAATCCCCCGGACTATGAAACGCGCATGGCAATCATCAAAAACAAAGCAAAGCAGCTGGGACTGAATCTAAACGACGAGGTCTGCAACTATATCGCCATCAACATCACAAACAATGTCCGGCAGATTGAAGGCACTGTCAAAAAAATTCTGGCCTATCGAGATCTGAACAACATGCCCCTGGATCTGCCCAATATTTCCCGGGCCATTGATGACATGTTCAAAAGCGAAGGAAATGCCCTTCCCACGCCCAGCCTGATTATCACGCAGGTCTGCAAGTTCTACAACATCGACGAAGTAATCCTGCGGGGCAGTCAGAAAAACAAGGGCACCGCCGAAGCCCGGCAGATTGCCATGTACCTGATCCGGAAACTGACAAACCTGTCTCTTCCCGATATCGGCAAGGAATTCGCAAGGGATCACTCGACGGTATTGTACGCCATCCGAAAAGTCGAGGTGGCACTGAAAAACGGCGACGTCACCCTGCAGAATAATGTCCGGGATATCACGGCCAATATCAATTCCTGCCTCTGA
>CAZUAN010000016.1:0-22138 GCA_964618385.1 uncultured Oscillospiraceae bacterium
AGTATCAGAAATTCCGGAAGATACCGGATGCCATTTCCCGCTCGGAATGCCTATCTTGTGACAGAATGGAGGGAAGAAATCCGACGCAGGCGGCGGTGACAACCATGTGGACTCGCCTTGCGGCTATGGCATACCCGGACAGACAAGGGCTGGGCAAAAATTTTTCTTTTTGCGTTTCAAACAGGATTTTGATGCAATTTCGATGCAGTTATGATATACTCTTGCCGAAGCGAGGAGGATGATCCTATGGTACGTATTCTGGCCGTGGATGATGAGCGGCCCATTGCGGAACTGCTGCGGGTGAGCCTGAGCCGGGCAGGGTATCAATGTGTCTGCGCTTATGACGGAGTGGAAGCGGCCAACCGTATTGAAAAAGAGCCGTTCGACCTGATTCTGTTGGACATCATGCTGCCGGGAATCGACGGCTTTGAGCTGATGGATTACATCCGTTCCACCAATATTCCGGTGATTTTCCTGACGGCCAAGAACGCGGTCAGCGACCGGGTGAAGGGCCTGCGGATGGGCGCGGAGGACTATATCATCAAGCCGTTTGATGTGCTGGAGCTGCTGGCCCGGGTGGAGGGCGTGCTTCGGCGGCATGGAAAGCTGGAAACCGTGCTGCGGATCGGGGACCTGGAGATCAATACGCTTTCCATGCTGGTCACGAGAAAAGGCGAGGAGGTTCCGCTGACCAGAAAGGAATATGAGCTTGTGGTGCTGTTCGCCCAGAACGTAGGGGTTGTGCTGTCCAAGGCCACCATCTATGAGCGGGTCTGGGGCGGCGAGTACCCGGACAATACCAGAACGGTGGAGCTGCACATTCAGCGCATGAAGAAAAAGGTTGGCTGGGATGACCGGATCAAACCGGTATACGGCATGGGCTATCGTCTGGAGGGATAAGCTATGAGTTACCGGCTAAAGCTCATCATTACGATCTCGCTGCTGATTACCACGACCTTCAGCGTAGGCGGGACAGTTCTGATTTGCGCATCCTTCAGCGACTCTCTGGAGGCGGAAACGGAATCGGCGCTGAACGCCTATGAAACCGTGCAGAATACCCTGTATCTGCTGAATTCTATGGGAGAGCAGACCGGATATAACAATCTGGCGGAGGCGCTCTCCGGAATGTCCGAGCAGAACGTGGGGCGCTGGCAGGCCCTGTCCCTGACAGCGGAGAATCATGTCATCTACCAGAGCTGCAGCGAGATGCTGAGCGGCTATACGCTTCCCACGCTCACTGCCAGCCAGTGCAGCTATATCCGCGTAAACGACGAATATGGCCATGGCCTTCTGGCACTGAGCACCATCTCAGCGGGGGACACGGATCTGACGCTGAAGGCGCGCTTCGATCTGTCGGCTACCTATCGTGTGCGGGAAACCCAGCAGCAGCTGTTTCTTACCGCGTATGCCGTGGTGGTTCTGCTGGGACTGGCGGCTGCCACGATTCTGTCCTTCGCGCTGACCCGGCGGCTGCATCAGCTTACCACTGTGGTGCGGCGGATCGCCGGCGGGGACCTGTCTACCCGCTCCCGGATCAGGTCCGGGGATGAATTCGGCCAGCTGTCCCGGGACTTTGACGTGATGGCGGACAAACTGCAGGAGAATTTCGGCCGCCTGGAATCGGAAATGCAGAGGCAGGAGAGCTTTATGGGGGCCTTTGCCCATGAGCTGAAAACGCCCATGACCTCCATCATCGGCTTCGCCGATCTGCTGAGACAGGGAAATCTGGACGAGAATACCCGGATTATGGCGGCGGAGTATATCTATTCCGAAGGGCATCGGCTGGAAAAGCTCGCCTTTAAGCTGCTGGATCTGATCCTGCTGAAAAAGGACCGCATCGCCATGAAACGAGTGCTGCTGTCAAGCTATCTGGACGAGGTGGAGAAGGCCATGGCGCCGGGCCTCAGGAAGAAAGGCATCCGGCTGGTATGCCGGGCAGAGAAGAAACGGGCTGTGCTGGAACCGGATCTGGTGAAATCCCTGCTGTACAACCTAATCGACAACGCTTCCAAGGCGATGGACGGCGAGGGAATCATCGCGGTGAAGGCCACGGCTATCCCCGGAGGGTGCCAGTTTTACGTGGCAGACACCGGCCGGGGCATGGAGGAACAGGAGCTGAGCAAGATTACAAAAGCGTTCTACCGGGTGGACAAATCCCGCTCCCGGCAGCAGGGCGGCGCGGGCCTGGGGCTGGCATTGTGCGAACAGATCGTGGAGCTGCACAATGGCAGCATCCAGTTTGCCAGCAAGCCCGGCACCGGAACGCAGGTGACGGTGACGCTTTACGGGAAGGGAGAGCAAAAGGGGAAATGAAGCTGAAAACATTTCCGGCCATTTTGTTTGCCGTAGGCATGATCGTACTGGGAGCGCTGCTGCCCGAATTCGCCGCGCGGCGGCAGGACGCGGCGAATGACAACCAGGTGCTGTTCGCTTCGATCCAGAATGTCCAGCTGGAATTCTCCAAGGAGGAAATGACTGTCAGCCAGGCGGTGGCCCTGCTGGGCAAGTACACGGACGTGGCAGAGATACCGGAAAGCCTGGCCAACCTGAAACGGGAAAAGGTGAAAACCATTGTTCAGGAGGCGCTGGAGCGCTATCAGGCGGCGGGCCTTTTCTTCCAGAATATGGCGGAGAGTTCCAAGATCGAATATTCCACGCTGCTGGCTTATGGGAACGGAAGCTTTGACAGCGGCACGCAGTGGAACAATATCTATTGGGAGGTATCCTGCCTCAATGCAGACGAAACCGCAGTTGTTTACCTGGTCATTGACGATCGAACCGGCACAATCTGCTCCGTGGAATATGATAATTCCGAAAAAACCTTCCAGCAGGCGGATATGCAGGCTGCCCTGTCCGGCTTCTGCACGTGCTACCTGGAAGATCTGGGGGAGGAATTTTACTGGTGCGTGGTTTCGGATATCGTGAAAAAAGCCACTGCTTCCTCTGACGGCTATTACCTGGCGTCCAGTGTTTCCTGGGCCGACGAGGATTTCGGCGAATGTGAAATTCTCTTTTTCCTGCATAAGAGCGGCTTCTACCTCATAATTTCCTGAAAAAAGAAAAATGATGCAGATTTGATGCAAATTCCGGCACAATTCTGATGCACCCTTTCTCTACAATGTCCTCAGGACAGAAAGAGAAAGGGTGTTTCTTATGCGCAAGAGTCCGCATAGAGTCGGCAAATATGCCGCGCAGCGCAGACGCCGTCCCCGGCGGAAGAACAGGCTGCCGGTTCTGGTGAATGTGCTGCTGCTGTCGGTTATGGCGGTGTGGGCCGTTGGAAAGCCGGGAGAGGAGAAAGCGCCCGGTTCGGATTTCCTCACCGAGGCCTGGGCAGCGGATACCGTCCAGGACACAAGCCCGCCGGTGATTCAGGGGACGCGGAACATTACCCTTTATGCCGGGGACGCCGTGAACTGGCTCAGCGGCGTCACCGTCTGGGACGAGCAGGATAACAGCCCCAGTCTGGAGGCGGATGCCAGCGGCGTGGACGTTTCGCGGCCGGGCAGCTACACCGTGACCTATCGCGCGGAGGATTCGGCGGGCAACTGCGCCGTGGAGACGGCTGCCGTCACGGTGCTGGAAAAGCGGGAGGGCTTCGCGGACATCGAAACGATTTACGAGGCGGTGGACGCGGAACTGGCCGGAATCCTAACGGAGGACATGACCGCTCTGCAGCAGGTAACATCCATCTATGCCTGGGCCGAATCCACACGGGTTTACGGAGGCCATACCGACCGATCCGACTACCTGCAGGCGGCCTACGAGATGCTGACCACAGGCAGAGGCGACTGCTACGGTTACTTCGCCGTGACCAAGCTGATGTTTGAGCGGCTGGGGATTCCCAATATCGACGTCGTCAAGGTGAAAACCGACGACAGCGACAGCGACCACTTCTGGAGCCTGGTCAGCGTGGACGGCGGCAGCACCTACTATCATTTCGACGCCACTCCGAGAGTGGGAGACGGGGACAATTTCTGCCTGGCAACGGACGCGTTTCTGGATGCCTATTCTGAAGAACACAACAACAGCCATAACCGGGACCGCAGCCTGTACCCGACCACGCCGGAGGAATGAATTCGAACATCGTGTATGGAGGTTACTTATGGAACAGAAGGACAAGAAGATACTGGGCGTGATCGGCGGCCTTGGCCCGAGGGCTACCGCCCGTTTCATGGAGCTTGTGGTTCGCATGACTGACGCGGCAACCGAGCAGGAGAATGTGGACATGATCGTGTACAATTTTCCCTCCATCCCAGACCGAACGGGGTATATCCTGGGCAGCAATCTGAAAAGCCCGCTGCCCGGACTGCTGTGGGTGGGGCGTTCCCTGGCCCTTCAGGGCGTGGACTGCATTGCCATTCCCTGCATTACCGCGCACTTTTTCTACGAGGAACTGACCGAGGAAATTCGGGTACCCATTCTCAACGGCATCGGGGAAACCGTCCGACATCTGAAGGAGAACGGCGTTGCCTGCGCGGGCGTCATGGCCACAGAGGGAACCATCCTCTCCGGGCTGTTCTCTCAGGCGCTGCTGTCTGCGGGGATCACGCCGGCGCTTCCCTCCCGGCAGCGGCAGGCGGATGTTACCCATCTGATTTACGACAATATCAAGGCCGGAAAGCCGGTGGAAATGGACCGGTTTCATGCCGTGGAGGAGGAGCTGCGGAGCAAGGGAGCCGAGGCCATCATCCTGGGTTGCACCGAATTGTCGCTGATTAAGCGGGATTTCCCGATTGGTCAGGGCTTCCTGGATTCCATGGAGGTGCTGGCCCGGCAGGCGGTTGTCTACTGCGGCAGACCCCTGCGGGAAGCCTGCGGCTGCCTGATTACGCGCTGAGAGGGAGAAGCTATGCAGACGAATATATTGGCGTATCTGGAGCAAACAGTCAGGAAAAGCCCGAACAAAGCTGCCTTTGCAGACGAAACCCGGAGCCTGACCTTCCGCCAGCTGTATGACCAGGCCAGAGCCGTCGGCTCGTCGCTGCGGCAGGCGGGAATCTACGGGCAGGGTGTTGCGGTGCTGATGCAAAAGCAGCCTCGAACCATTGCTGCTTTCCTGGGGGTGATCTATGGGGGAAATTTCTACATCCCGCTGGACGAGCAAATGCCTCAGCAGCGGATGAAACAGATTTTTCAAACTCTGAAGCCCGAAGCGGTGCTTTACGACGAAACTACCCGGGAACTGGTGAACCGGCTGGATTACGGCGGGAAATGCCTGCGCTATGAGGACGCCGCCTTTGGCGTCATTGACGAGGCCGGGCTGGCGGATATCCGGGCCAGGCAGCTGGATACAGATCCCATCTATGTTGTGTTCACCTCCGGCTCCTCCGGCACTCCGAAGGGAGTTATCGGCTGCCACCGAAGCGTTCTGGATTACATTGAGAGCCTTTGTGAGGTGCTGCCATTTTCGAAAGACACGGTTTTCGGCAATCAGACACCGCTGTATTTCGACGCTTGTCTGAAGGAGATCATGCCGACGCTGAAATATGGCGCTACCACTTACTTGATTCCCAGGAAATTATTCCTGTTTCCCATAGATCTGGTGAAATTTCTGAACCGGTTCAAAATCAACACCCTGTGCTGGGCAGCCTCCGCCCTGACTTATGTATCTTCCTTCTCAACCTTTCAGACAGTCAAGCCGGAGCATGTGCGCACCGTCGCCTTTGCCAGCGAGGTGTTTCCTGTCAGACAGCTGAAGATCTGGCAGGAGGCGCTGCCCGACGCCCGGTTTTTCAACCTTTACGGTCCTACGGAGGCCACCGGCATCTGCTGTTATTATGAGGTGGATCGGGAATTTCACGACGATGAGGTGTTGCCCATCGGCCGCCCCTTCCGCAATACGCAGATCCTCCTGCTGGACGAACAGAACCGGCCGGCCCGGCAGGGGGAGATCTGCATCCGGGGTTCCCGGCTGACCCTGGGCTACTACCGGGCGCCGGAGCAGACGGAGGCGGCGTTTGTACAGAACCCGCTGAACGACCGGTACCCGGAGCGCATCTACCGCACCGGAGATATCGGAAAATACAACGACCGGGATGAGCTGGTGTTCCTGTGCCGAAACGATCAGCAGATCAAGCATATGGGACACCGGATCGAACTGGGGGAAATCGAAGCGGCGGCCAGGGCCTGGGACAGAATCCAGAACGCCTGCTGCCTTTATGACGAAGGAACGAAAAAACTGATCCTCTACTATACGGGAAGCGCCACGGCGGCGGAACTTGCCGCCCATCTTGCCGCGCTGCTGCCCCGGTATATGCTGCCGGGCGTATACAGGCGGCTTACCGCCATGCCCATGACACCCAATGGAAAAATTGACCGCAGTCTGCTGAAGAAATGGCAGGCACAAAAGGAGCGAGAAGCATGAACAGCATTTTGAAAATTCTCTGGGAACTGCATCCCGATGTGGATTTTGAAACAGCCGAGAACCTGATCGATGACGGGATATTGGATTCGTTCGACCTTGTGACCATCGCGGCGGAGGTGGATCTGGACTATGGCGTGACCATCCCGGCGGAGGCGCTGACCCCCGAAAACTTCAACTCCGCCAAGGCTCTTTGCGCACTGGTGGAACGGCTGGTGAAGGAATGATATGCAGGTTACCTCTGTCAGCTTTCTGCTGTTTGCGGCGGCGGTACTGGTGGTATATTACCGAGTTCCCGGAAGATGGCAATGGATTGTGCTGCTGGCGGCAAGCGGCTGGTTTTACCTTTGGGCGGGAGCGGAATATCTGGTCTTTCTCCTGTTTCCCATTCTGAGCGCCTACGGCTGCACCATGTGGATGGCGCGCAACCATGCCCGGATGGAGGCGCGGCTGTCCCAGCTGTCTCGGGCAGAAAAAAGAGCCTGCCGGACGGCGGTCAAACGAAAAAACCGGGCTATCCTGCTGCTTTGTCTGACCGGCAATTTTGCCGTCTTGTTTCTGTGCAAGGCCTGCCTGACAGAGCCGCTTTGTTCCGCTGCTTCAGGCAGCTGTGTTTCCTTTCTGACCCTGGGGCTGCCTATGGGCATCTCGTTCTATCTGTTCCAGAGCATGGGCTATGTGATCGATGTGTACCGGAGGACAGAAGAAGCGGAAAGGAATCTGGGAAAGCTGGCCCTGTTTGTCTGCTATTTTCCGCAGCTGATCCAAGGCCCCATCAGCAGGCATTCCCAGCTGGGGGCGCAGCTGACCGGGGTTCATGCCTATGACGGCAAGCAGGTTTCCTTCGGCCTGCAGCGGATGCTGTGGGGATATTTCAAAAAGCTGGTGATTGCCGACCGCATCGGCGTGGCGGTGCGCGCGCTGAAAGGAACGGAATGTACGGGTGTGTCCTTTCTGGTTCTGTGCCTTTTCTACGCCGTGCAGATTTACGGCGATTTTACCGGCGGCATCGACATTGCCCTGGGGCTGTCCCAGACGCTGGGGATTCCTCTCCCGGAGAATTTTACCAGGCCATTCTTTTCCAAAAGCATTGCCGAATACTGGCGGCGATGGCATATTACCCTGGGAACCTGGATGAGGGATTATGTGTTTTATCCCCTGTCGGTCAGTGCGCCCATGCGGAAGTTCAGCCGATTCGCCCGGCGAAGGCTCGGAAAATTCGGGAAACGGCTGCCTGTGTACGCCGCCTCGGCCGCCACCTGGATTGCCACCGGTGTCTGGCATGGCCTGACTCCCAATTTTATCGTGTGGGGGATGCTGAATTGGGCCGTCATTGCGGCGTCAGAGGAATGGACGCTACTGTACCGGCGGTTTCACGGCCGGTTTCCGTTCCGGGATAAGAAATGGTATGGCCGGCTTGAAATGCTGCGAACCTTCCTTCTCATGAATTTGATCCGGGCCTGCGACCTGTTCCCGGATGTGGGGGAATATTTCCGCTGCGCCGGCTCCCTGTTTACCGGCTGGAATCCGGAAATATTGTGGGACGGTACTCTGCTGGAGCTGGGACTGACCGGGCTGGACTACGGGATTGCGGCGGCAGGCGTGGCGCTGATGCTTGCCGTCAGCCTGGTACAGGAGAAAAAGGGCAGCGCCCGGGAGCTGCTGTGGCGCGGGAGCGTACCGGTACGCTATGCCCTGACCTTTGGACTGCTGCTGGCGGTTTTGCTGATGGGACGCTATGGCGTCGGCTATCAGGCGTCCAGCTTTGTATACAGCCAATTTTAGGAGGCGGCTATGGGAAAACGGATTATGCTTTTCGGGGCTTTCACGCTGTCTGCCGCTGTTCTGCTGCTTCTTCAGGCCCTGCTGGTACCCAAATACATGGTCAGCGGCAAGGAGGGCGCTCTGATCGGGGAATACTACGCCAATGCCGGGGACAACGACGTGATCTTCATCGGGGACTGCGAGGTGTACGAAAACTTTTCCCCCATCACCCTTTGGGAGGAATATGGCATCACCTCCTACATCCGGGGAAGCGCCCAGCAGACCATCTGGCAGTCCTACTATTTGATGGAGGAAACCCTGCGGTATGAAACGCCCCGGGTGATGGTATTCAACGTTCTGGCTATGAAATACGACACGCCGGAAAGCACCGGCAGCCAAACCCGCCGGGAGGCCTACAATCGAATGACCCTGGACACCATGCGCTGGTCCGACGCGAAACTGGGCGCGATTCTGGCATCCATGACCCAGGAGGAACGGGACTGGGAGGGGCTGTTCACCTATCTGTTTCCCCTGCTGCGCTACCATGACCGCTGGTCGGAACTGACAGAGGAAGACTTCACCTACTGGCTGAAACGGGAACCGGTTTCCGACAACGGCTATCTGATGCAGACCGGGGTAAAGCCCATGACGGATGCCTATGCTTACGCGCCGCCGGCTGACTACTGTTTTGGAGAAACCAGCTGGGTCTATCTGAAGAAAATGGCGGCTCTTGCGCAGGATTCCGGCGTACAGCTGGTACTCATCAAAGCGCCGATTCTGTACCCCGTCTGGTGGTGGGAGTGGGATGCGCAGATCCGCCAGTTCGCGCAGGAAAATGGCCTGATCTATGTCAACATGCTGGAAGCGCTGGAGGACATCGGCATCGACTGGCAGACCGATACTTACGATGCGGGCCTGCATCTGAATGTCTCCGGCGCGGAAAAAACGGCGTTCTGGTTTGGGAAAATCCTTTCCGAGTCGTGCGGCGTTCCGGACCGCAGGGGAGAGGAAGCCATTGCCGCTGCCTGGGCGGAGAAAGCTGCCGTCTATCAGAACCGGAAGCAAGCGCTGACGGAAAAATAAGAAAGGAATGCTGATTATGAAAAAAGTTACCATTCTGCTTTTTATGGTCTGCTTTGTTGTGCCTTTGACCGGATGTAATTTCCGGTCACCTCAGATCACGCCATCCGCGCAGATGGCTGTGGGCTACACCTTCTGCTATGACGGCGTTTCCATCGCCATGCACGCGGAGGCTGAACCCATTCTCACCGCGCTGGGTGAGCCGAACCGCTGCACGGAGCAGGCCAGCTGCGCCTTCGAGGGCCTGGATAAGACCTACGTCTACGACAGCTTTTCCATAACGACCTATCCGAAGGATGGCAAGGACTACATCAGCGGGCTTTGGTTTACCGACGGTCAGGTTTCCACCGGGGAGGGAATCGGAATCGGAGATTCGCAGGCCAGGGTGGAGGAGATCTATGGCAGGGATGCGCGGAACGGCTCCAATGCCTATGTTCTGGACTCCGGGGATATGAAGCTGACGATCATCCTTGCCGACGGCGTGGTCAGTTCCGTTCAATATGGGGCTGTTTTGGAATGAGCCGCAGACGATTTATTCAGAGGTTCCTTATAAAGAAGGAACCTCTCTTAACGCACCTGCGGTGCTATAAAAAGGGTTTCCGCCTTTTTCATAAGAACGTATGACGCAAAAATGCGCGTTGTGAAGCAATATCCGGATTATTTTCGGATTTTCACAGCGCGCTTTTTCATATTTGCGGTTTCTTTCTTGCAAATTGCCGGAAAGTGGCATATAATGAAAATAACGCTACCGCTCGTGAAAGGAATGTGATTCCATGAAAGTCACCTTGCAGAATCTGACAAAAAAATACCCCAGCCGCAGTAAGAAAAATCCCCAGGATGTGATTGCGGTAAACGATTTTACCTTTGAAATCCCCGACGGGCAGCTGATCGGCCTGCTGGGGCCGTCCGGCTGCGGCAAGTCCACCACGCTGAACCTGCTTTCGGGACTGCAAAGACCCACCAGCGGCCGCATTTTCTTTGGGGACGATGACGTAACCGATCTGCCGGCCGAGAACCGGGGCGTAGGGCTTGTCTTTCAGAATTATGCGCTGTACCCCCACCTGACCGTGAAGCAGAACATTACATTTCCACTGGAAAACCGCAGAGGCAAGGATAAGCTGACCAAGGCGCAGATGACCCAAATGGCGCTGGAGGCGGCGAAGCTGGTGCAAATCGACGGATTGATGGACCGCAAGCCCGGGGAGCTTTCCGGAGGGCAGCAACAGCGGGTGGCCATTGCCCGGGCGCTGGTGAAGATGCCGAAAATTCTGCTGCTGGACGAGCCTCTGTCCAATCTGGATGCCCGCCTGCGGCTGCAGACCCGGGAGGAGATTCGCCGTATTCAGCGTTCCACGGGAATCACCACCGTATTTGTCACCCATGACCAGGAGGAGGCCATGTCCATCTCCGACCGAATCGTGGTCATGAAGGACGGCGTGGTTCAGCAGATCGGCAAACCCCAGGAGGTCTACGACAGCCCCGTGAACCTGTTTGTCGCCAAATTCCTGGGGACCCCGCCCATCAATGTGTTTGACGGCCAGGTAAAAGGGGAGGCGCTATACATCGGAGAGGAAGCCGTGCTGATGACCCCCGGCGTAGCCGATCAGGAGGTTACAGCCGCGATTCGTCCCGAGGGCTTTGTCCTAGCCGAAAATGGGGCGCTGACCTGCCGCTTAAGCGGTGTGGAGGTCATGGGACGGGATATCAGCGTAGTTTCCACCCATGAAAAATCTCAGAATCTCACCATTCGCGCCATTATTGGGTCGGAGAACAAGGTGAACCTCACATCCGCCGCTGTCCGCTTTGACCTGAAGCCGAAAAAGGTTTTCCTTTTCAGCAGGGAGACAGAGGCGCGGATCTATTTCTGATACGGGAGAGATGCATATGGAAAAGAACAATCTCAAGGGCTGGCTGTATCTGCTGCCTGCCGCCGTATTTCTGGGCTTCTTTCTGGTTTATCCCCTGATCGATGTTTTTATCTACTCCTTTGAGGAGGGGTACAACTTCGCTTCCCAGACCTATTTTGGCACAGGCATGTACAATTATTCTTATGTTCTGCATGACCCGTATTTTCTGCAGGCACTGAAAAACACGTTTATTCTGGTCGTTATTACCGTACCCGTGTCTACGGGAATCGCGCTGCTGATTTCCGTGGGGCTAAGCTCCATTCATAAGCTGCGGGAACTGTATCAGACTATCTATTTTCTGCCCTATGTGACCAATACCCTGGCGGTGGGCCTGGTGTTTATGATTTTATTCAAGCAGACGCCCTACTCCGACGGCTTGGCAAACCGGGTTTTGAGCTGGTTCGGCGCGGGACCCATCGACTTTATCGGCGGGCCGTACTGGGCGAAAATGTTTGTGCTGTGCTTTTACACCGTTTGGGTGGTCATGCCCTTCAAGGTGCTGATCCTGACCAGTGCGCTGGCGTCTGTGGATCAGACCTATTACAACGCCGCAAAGGTGGACGGCACCTCCGGGCTGCGCATTTTTACGAAGATTACCCTGCCGATGATTTCCCCCACGCTGTTCTACCTGATTATTACCGGCTTTATCGGCGCGTTCAAGGCGTATTCTGACGCGGTGGCCCTGTTTGGCACGGACTTAAATTCCGCCGAGATGAATACCATTGTGGGCTACATTTATGATATGCTCTATGGCAATTCCGGCGGGTATCCCTCCTACGCCTCCGCCGCCGCAATCCTCCTGTTTGCCATCGTGCTGACCATCACCTGCATCAATCTGCTGGTCAGCAGGAAGCATGTTCATTATTGAGGAGGTGACGTTATGAATTATGAAAAAATCGAAAAGGCTGCCGCCCGCCGTAAGCGGCTGCTGCGTATTGTGACCTACACCCTTCTGACCTTTTGGGCCATTATGGTGCTGTTCCCCTTCTACTGGATGGTCCTGACCTCCGTGAAAAGCTACGGCTCGTACAACGCGGAGTGGATTCCTCAGCTGTACACCCTGACACCCACGCTGCAAAATTACGCGGATGCCTTCGCCGCGGTGCCTCTGGCGGGCTATTTCCTCAATACCGTCATTTTTACAGTGGCAACCACTGCCATTATGCTGGTTGTGACGGTGCTGGCCGCGTTCGCGTTTTCCCGGCTGACCTTCCGGGGGAGGGATCTGGCGTTTACGCTGTTTCTGTCGCTGATGATGATTCCCAATGAACTGGTGGTGATTACCAATTTTGTTACCATCACCAACCTGAACCTGCGCAACACCTTCACGGGCCTGATTCTGCCCAGCGTCACGTCGGTATTCTACATCTATCTGCTGAAGGAGAACTTTGCCCAGATTCCGGACGAGCTGTACTATGCGGCGAAGGTGGACGGTACCTCCGACCTGAAATATCTGCTGAAGGTCATGATCCCCGTGTGTAAGCCCACCATCATCACCATTGCGATTCTGAAGGTTATCGAGTGCTGGAATTCCTATGTCTGGCCCCGGCTGATTACGGATGACCAGGCGTATTTTCTGGTGTCCAACGGCATTCAGGAGATTCGGGAAAACGGCTTTGGGCGGGAGAACATCCCCGCCATGATGGCGGCAGTCTGCGTGATCTCCGCGCCGCTGATTGTGCTGTTCCTGATTTTCCGAAGGAAAATCATGGCAGGCGTGTCGAGAGGAGGAATGAAGGGATGAAAAAGCTTGCGGCCCTGCTTCTGATTGCCGCGCTGCTTCCGGCGCTGACCGGCTGCCATGGCTCCCGGGAGAAGAAGGCTTTTGAGATTCCCCAGTCCTTCGACACGGACAGGGAGTATGAGATTACGTTCTGGGCCAAAAACGATACCAATCTGACCCAGGTGGCTATTTACAAGCAGGCTATTGCGGACTTCGAAGCGCTGTATCCCAATATTACGATCAATCTGCGCCTGTATACGGACTACAGCAGCATCTACAACGATGTCATCACCAATATTGCCACGGACACCACCCCAAACGTCTGCATTACCTACCCGGATCACATTGCCACGTACCTGACGGGGGAGGGGACGGTGGTGCCGCTGGATGAATTGTTTGCCGACCGGCAGTATGGCCTGGGCGGAAGCGAGCTTCGGTTTGACTCACCCAAACAGGAGCAGATCATTCCCCAGTTCCTGGAGGAATGCGCTTTCAACGGCTATTATTACGCCATCCCCTTCATGCGCTCTACGGAAGCATGTTATGTAAACAAGACATATGTAGAACAGCTTGGCTTCGAGCTGCCAGAGGTTCTGACCTGGGATTTTGTCTGGGAGGTTTCGGAGGCCGCCATGGAAAAAGACGCGGAGGGAAACTTCCTGGTGAACGGACAGAAGGTGCTGATTCCCTTTATCTATAAATCCACGGACAATATGATGATCCAGATGCTGAAGCAGCTGGGGGCCGGATATTCCACTTCCCTCGGGGAGATTCTGCTTTTCAACGATACCACCCGGGAGCTGCTGTATACCATCGCCTCCCATGTGGAGACAGGCGCGTTCAACACCTTCAAGCTGGCAGGCTATCCCGCCAATTTTCTGAATGCCGGTCAGTGTATCTTTGCCGTTGATTCCACTGCCGGGGCCACCTGGATGGGCTCGGACGCGCCGCTGATTGACATTGCGGAGGAAAAGCTGGTGCAGTTTGAAACGGCGGTCATGACCATCCCGCAGTTTGATCCGGAAAATCCCCAGATGATCTCCCAGGGGCCATCCATATGCGTGTTTCAAAAGGAGGACCCTCAGGAGGTTCTGGCGTCCTGGATCTTTGCCCAGTATCTGCTGACCAATGACGTGCAGATTGCCTATGCCCAGACGGAGGGCTATGTCCCGGTTACGACCAAGGCGCAGGATTCGGCGGAATATCAGGATTACCTGAGCCGCAGCGGTGAGGACAATGACACCTATTACCCGATTAAGATCGACGCGGCCAAGCTGCTGCTGGAAAATACGGACAATACGTTTGTCACAGCTGTGTTTAATGGGTCCGCGTCCCTTCGAAGTGCCGCAGGGCAGCTGATTGAAAATGTAAATAAATCCGTCCGCCGGGGGCAAACGGTAGATGAGGAATATATGGATGCGCTCTACGAAGAAGTTTCCGCCCTGTACCGTCTGGATCAGATCAGCGCCTCCTCCGGAAAGGTCAGCCTTGGAGCGCTGCCCGGCGCGTCCAAGGCGCTGCTGACCGCGCTGGCGGTTTGCTGGATTGGCATCGGAGCATATGTCGTTGCGGACAAAACAAAAAAGAAGAAACTGTAAGATTTGCCGAAAAAGGGCATTGATTTCTAAAAAAAACGATGTATAATGAATTTGTGCTTTGGCACAACTACCTATGAAAAAAGGAGTTAACGAAAAAATGAAAAAAATACTTACCCTGCTGCTGGCGCTGACGATGGTGCTGGCCTTCGCCGCCTGCGCAAAGACGGAGGAGTCTGCCCAGACAACTGCCGCCCCTGTTGAAACCACCGAGGCTCCTGCTGCTGAGACGACCGAAGCGGTTGCTGTGCCCAGTGAGGCTGAAGAAGCTGTTGCCATGACCCATGAGGAATATGTGGCCGCCGACATGGATTCCGAGGTCACCATTGAGACCTATGTTCAGGCTCACCAGTCCTGGTGGGACAACAAGGTCACCGTTTACTGCCAGAGTCCGGACGGCGCTTACTTCCTGTACGAGTTGGCCTGCTCCGAGGAGGATGCGGCCAAGCTGGTTCCTGGCGCAAAGATCCGTGTCACCGGATACAAAGGCGAATGGGCCGGTGAGGTCGAGATCATGGACGGCACCTTCGAGTTTGTCGAGGACGGTGACACCTATATTGCCGAGACGCTGGATGTGACCGATCTGCTGGGCACCGACGAGCTGATCGAACATCAGAACGAGAAGGTCTGCTTCAAGGGCTTGACCGTTGAGAAGATCGCCTACAAGAACGACGAGCCTGGCGATGACATCTATGTCACCGTGGGCTGCAACGGCGCTTCTTACGAATTTTGCGTGGAGGCCTATCTGACCGGACCCGATACCGATGTGTACGCCGCTGTTGGGGAACTGGAGGCCGGCGACGTTGTCAACGTAGAGGGCTTCCTGTACTGGTACGAGGGCGTCAACCCCCATATTACCGCCGTTTCTGCCGCTGAATAAGCTGCCAAACACCGGGGCGCACCCTTTTTGGGTGTGCCCTTTTTCCATACAAAATGAGATGACCTTTGCGGCGATGGTTTTTTCCTGAAGCCAAACGGTTTCAGGAAGAAACAGTAAAAAACGTTGTACCTTCGGGTGCAACGTTTTTTGTTTTCGGGGTACAGGTGAAAGGGAGGATGCTATGGGATGCGGAGATGACAATCCGGAAATTGAGCAGCGGATTCAGCCGGGAGAGATTCGACAGCGGGATGTGAAGCGGAGGCTGGCAGAGCTGGCGTTTGGCAGGGCCAACGACTGCGTCCGGCTGGCGCTGGAGGATGCGCCTGATTTGGAAAATCTGGATCTGAGCTTACTCAGGGAGATCAGGCGCAATGATAAGGGCACGGTGGAGATCAGGCTCATTGACCGGCTCCAGGCGCTGAAACAGCTGATGGAAATGGCCGGGGAGGAAAGCGACAGGACGGACGCATTTTTCCAGGCACTGCAGGGCGGCGGGGAAATGTGAACCGGGCGGAGTTTTCCCCAAAGCAGAGAGAGGTGCTGACCTGGTGGATGCCGGGAAGCCCCCATGCGGGGAAGGAGGCCATTGTCTGTGACGGGGCGGTAAGATCCGGGAAAACGCTGGCCATGGGGCTGGGCTTTTTCCTGTGGGCCATGAGCTGCTTCGACGGGAGAAAGTTTGGCATCTGCGGGAAGACCATCGGGGCGCTGCGCCGAAACGTACTGTCGGAGGTGCTGCCCTGGCTGGAAGATCTGGGAATACAGTGGAGGGAAAGCCGGACAGACAACCTGCTGACGGCGCGGCTGCGGGGACGGGAGAATCAGTTCTATATTTTTGGCGGGCAGGACGAAGGCTCGGCCGGCCTGGTGCAGGGGATCACGCTGGCGGGTGTGCTGCTGGACGAGGCTGCGCTGATGCCCCGCAGCTTTGTGGAGCAGGCCTGCGCCCGATGCTCGGTGGCGGGAAGCCGGCTGTGGTTCAACTGCAATCCGGCCGGGCCAAGCCACTGGTTTTACCGGACCTGGATTCTGGAGGCGCAGCAGCGAAACTGCCTGCGGCTTCACTTTACCATGGAGGACAATCCCGGACTGACGGAACCGGTTCGGCAGCGGTACAAAAAACTGTACAGCGGCGTATTCTACCAGCGGTTTGTCCTGGGACAATGGGTGCAGGCGGAGGGACGGGTGTATGATTTCTTCACGGCGGATATGGCGGGAAAGGCACCGGACAGCTGCGAGCAATGGTATATTTCCTGCGATTACGGAACGGTGAACCCGACGTCCATGGGTCTGTGGGGCCGATCCGGGGACGTCTGGTACCGGGTGAAGGAATTCTATTTCAGTTCCCGGCAGGCTCAGCGGCAGATGACCGACGCGGAGTACGCGCAGGCACTGGAAACGCTGGCAGGTGGGAGAAGCATCACGGCGGTGATCGTGGACCCTTCGGCGGCCAGCTTTCTGGAGGTTCTGCGGCGGAATGGCTGGCGGGTGCGGAAAGCGGAGAACGATGTACTCAGCGGCATCCGCATGACTTCGGACTGCCTGAAAAACGGGAAAATCGTGATCTGCGAGGACTGCAGGGACTGCCTGCGGGAGATGGAGGAATATGTCTGGGATCTGAGCGGCGGCGGCCGGGACAGAGTGCGCAAGGAGCATGACCATGCCATGGACGATATGCGCTATTTTGTCGCGACAGTTCTGGGAAAGCCCCAGGGCGGGTTCGCGGCCTGCTCGGTGGAAAGAAAAAGGGAACGATACGGAATTGGGAAAGGAGCGGTTATGTGAAGCGGAAAAGGAAGAATTCCGGCCAGGTGGCGGCAATTTGCCAGCTGCGCAGCGGCGACATCCATCCTTTTGGCGCCATGCGGAGCTTTACACCTCTGGGAGGCGGGGAGGAACGGATTTACCGGGAGATGCGGGAGGCAATCCCGGTGCTGGACGCGGCTGTGGGCAAAATGGTGCGGCTGTGCGGCGGGTTTCAGGTGAAATGCCGGGACTTGTCCGCTCAGCAGCGGCTGAATGATTTCCTGCAGATGATGCCCTGCGGCCGGGGCCAGATGGGGATTGAAAGCTTCCTCAGCGGCTATCTGGACAGCCTGCTGACCTATGGCCGGGCTGTGGGGGAACTGGTAGTGGCCGGGGGGAAGCTGCGGGCGGTCTGCTGGGGAGACGTGACCTCCCTGGAAGTGCAGGAGGGAGACAATGCCCTGGACATGGTACTGTGGGGAATGGATGAGCACGGGCTGATGCGGCCGCTGCCCTATCAGCAGCTGCTGCTATTTACCACCATGCATCCGGAGCCGGCCCATCCTTATGGCGTAAGCCTGTTTCGCGGAATGCCCTTTCTGGCGGATATTCTGCTGAAAATTTACAATACTATCGGGACAAACTGGGAGCGGGCGGGAAATATCCGCTACAGCGTGGTCTGCAAGGGCGGGGAGGAGCTGGACCCGGCCGCCGTCCAGGAGCGGGGGAAAATCATCGCCGGGGAATGGGCCAAGGCCATGGAGGACGGCAAAAACGGTACCGTGCGGGACTTCGTGGCTGTGGGAGATGTGGAGATCAAGGTCATCGGCGGGGAGGCGCCGATTCTGGATTCGGAAATTCCCGTGCGGCAGATTATGGAGCAGCTGGTGGCAAAAACAGGGCTGCCGCCATTTTTGCTGGGGCTGAGCTGGAGTACCACGGAACGAATGAGTACCCAGCAGGCGGATCTTCTGACCAGTGAGCTGTGGGCGCTGCGGCGGACAGTGGAGCCGGCCATGCTGAAAATCTGCAGGACATACCTGGCATTGGAGGGGCTGGACAACCGGGTGGAGATCAAATGGGACGATATCAGTTTGCAGGACATCACCCAGCAGGCTCAGGCGGAGCTGTATATGGCACAGGCGGAAAAGCACCGGGCAGAGGCCAGAAGCATATCCGGATAACAAGGGCGCAACGCGCAGCTTCGGATCATGTCTTTGGGCGGTTGGCTGCCTGACGGATTTGACAGGAGGTTACTATGGAAATTGCAAAAGAAGCAAGGGCCGCGGGCGGAGGTGCGCCCACCGCGGCGCAGCTGGAGACAATCAACGCGCTGGCGAAAACCCGGCTGAACGGGGAACAGGTTTACGTCTTTTCTCTGCGGCTATGTGACGATCAGGCGGATCGGGATTTCGAACGGTTTGACAGCGCGGCGCTGCCGGAGCTGGCGAAAATGTTCGTGGGCAAGACCGGCGTTGTGGATCATCAGTGGAGCGCCGAGAAGCAGGTGGCCCGTATTTTCGAGACGCAGGTGGCGCGGGAAAACGGCGTCAGCTACATCAAGGCCTGGGCCTACATTCGCCGGGGCGGAAGCAATGAGGAAATCATTGCTGACATTGAGGCGGGAATCAAGAAGGAAGTTTCCGTGGGCTGCGCTATGGGACGGGCGGTCTGCTCCGTCTGCGGCAGTGAGTACGGCACCTGTGGACACCGGAAGGGAGAAAGCTATGACGGGCAGGTCTGCTGCGCGGTTTTGCAGGAGCCGGTGGACGCCTATGAATTTTCCTTTGTGGCGGTGCCGGCCCAGCGGGATGCCGGCGTGCTGAAAACCAAGGGCGGATCAAAACGGCGCTTAAAGGAGCTGGCAGAGGAATTCGGCGCACAGACGGAATACCGGGAGCTGTTCCGGCAGGCACAGCTGGGGCAGCGGTACCGGAAGGAACTGGAGGACGATGTGGTTCGGCTGGGCCTGGCGCTGGAGCTGGGCGCCCAGGAGCCTGTCCTGCGGGGAATTGCCGGGACTGCCGCTTCGGAGGATCTGCTGGCGCTGAAAACGGCGCTGGAAGCCCGGCTGGCGGAAACCATGCCGGTGACAACGCAGCTTGGGAACAGCACGGCAAAGCGGGGCGCGGTGGAAAGCGGATTTCTCATTTGATGCGGTTTTCGCATGGCCCGCATGACGCCATGGGGTTTCACCGGAACCATCCGGCAACCATAGAATTTTATTTAGGAGGATTATCAAATGGGTTATGACAATCTGAAGCTGGAAAAGGGCATGTACCGTCAGGAGGGAATGAGCTTTCCCCAGGTGCTGGAGTCGCTGGACCCCAGCGAAAACTACCGGGGCACCGCGCTGGAGGGTACCGACGCCTTTCAGCGGCAGCTGAAGCGCTTCGGCATCCGCGCCAAGGGCATGGGTTCCTCCCCTGTGGAGAAATTTTTCCGCACCATGGATTCGGCGGTGCTGTTCCCGGAATACATCGCCCGAACCGTCCGTCAGGGCATGGAGGAAAACGACATCCTGCCCGCCATCGCAGCTACCACCACCCTCATTGACGCCATGGATTACCGCTCCATCTATTCCAACCCCACGGATGAGGACAAGGCGCTGCAGGACGTGGAGGAAGGGGCTGCCATTCCGGAAACGGAGGTGAAAACCAAGGAGCATCTGATCCGCCTGTCCAAGCGGGGCAGAATGCTGGTGGCGTCCTATGAAGCCATTCGCTTCCAGAAGCTGGATCTGTTCGGCGTCATGCTGCGGCAGATCGGCGCGCACATCCAGAAGCAGCAGGTGGCGGACGCCGTCAAGGTGCTGCTGGAGGGGGACGGCAACGAAAACGCCGCCGTTCAGTATACCATCGGCACCAGCCCCATTTCCGGCACGGCGGGGACGCTGGCCTATGACCAGCTGGTGGAATTCTGGGGGCAGTTCGACCCCTATACCATGAACACGCTGCTCTGCTCCACCGCCACCATGACCAGGCTGCTGAAGATTCCGGAGCTGCAAAATCCCCTGACCGGCCTGAACTTCCAGGGTACCGGCAGGCTGACCACGCCTCTGGGCGCGCAGCTGTGCCGAACCTCCGCCGTAGCGGATGACGTGCTGATCGGCCTGGACAAGCGCTACGCGCTGGAGCAGGTGCGGGCCGGGGACGTGCTGGTGGAATACGACAAGCTCATTGACCGGCAGCTGGAACGGGCGGCCATCACCTCTATTTCCGGCTTCGGCAAGATCTGCGAGGGCGCGGCCTGCGTCCTGAACGTATGACGCTGGGCGAGCGGGTATTTGCTCAGGCGGCGCTGCTGGCCGGGGAGCTGGACGGGAAGCAGACGGCCCTGCTGCATACGCTGTGCGCCGCCTCCGCCGCTTCCCTGGCGGCCCGGCTGAAGGAGGGGCTGACGCCGGAGGACTGCCAGGAGGATTTCCTCACGGCGGCCAGCCTGCTGGCGCTGGCGTCGCTGAGCAGCGCGGAGGAAACCGGGCAGATTCAGGAATTCAAGGCGGGGGATCTGACAATCAGGCAGGGCGGCACCGCCGGGAGTACCCCGGCGCAATGCCTCCGGCAGCAGGCCAGGCTGCTGATGGCGCCCTATCTGCGGGATTCCTTTTCCTTCGCGGGGGTGTGACATGCGGAAAGCCGTGGAACACATCATGGCGCGGTACGGCACCGATATGACCGTCACCAGCGGTTCGCAGAGCAGAACCGTCCGGGGATTTTTCCGGGCGGTGAACTCTGCCAGCTGGCAGAGCATGGAAAGCGAAGCGACGCTGCTGGGGGAGATATCCCGGGGGCAGTACGCCTACATGGGGCCGGCAGACGCGGCGGTGAAGGAAGGCGACACCCTTTCCCTGGGGGAGAAAACGTATCTGTTCCGGCGGGTGGAGTCTTACTATTATTGCGGCCGGGCCATTTACCAATGGGGCCTGTGCGTTGAGAAGGGCGTGAACGATACATGGGGTACTCAATCCTAGAGCTGGTGCTGCGGCGGCTGCGGGAGGCAAATTTCACTGCGGGCGTCGCCTATCCCGGCCAGAAGTTTCCGCTGATTGCCGGGCCTGTGGCGGCGGTTCACATCGAAAAGGTGGACCGGGCCAGCCTGACGGTGACGGTGGAGGTGAACATCCTCTGCCCCGCCGCCATGGGCGGCGCCGCCTGCGAGGTGGAGGCGCTGCGGGCCACGGAGATTCTGCGCTGGTCCGGGGCGGTGTGCGTCCAGAACGGCTGCACCTATGACGGCATCAGCCAGGTGTACGCGGTGGCGATTCTTGCCACCTTCACCGGCATCACCGAGGCGGACAGCTGCACCATCGGGCCGGGGTTTTCCGTGTATATCAACGAAATCCTCCAGCCCTATGCCCTGGCGGTGGGGGAGGAGGAGACGCCGGGGACCCAGGCGGAGTATGAGATGGGCCAGTCCGCCCCGGCGGGGGTCAGCCAGGGCAGCTGCCTGTGGACCATCCGGCTGGAGGAGCTGATTCCCTCCGGTTCCCCCGAAACGGCGGAGCCGGAGGGGCCGTTCCAGCTGAAAATCGTCACGGAGCAGAAAACGGAGCAGTATTTCCACTGCCGGTGGACCTCCGTGCAGCGGGAATTTACCAGAGAAGGGCTGCGGCGAATCCGCAAGGGAATTGCCATGCTGCGGCAGGAGGAATGACATGGACAAGCTGAGCTACAAAACCTTCGTGTGGCCCCAGAATCCCGCCACCTACCGGGAGGAATGGATTCGGGAGCCGCAGTATTACACCCAGGACAAGACGGTCTACTTTGACGGCATGGGGGAAATGAAGCGAAGCATCACCGGCAGCGGGGTGTTCTACGGGGAGGACGCGTTTTCCCAGTTCCGGAAGCTGGCGGCGCTGTTTGAGGACAGCACCCCGGGAAATCTGGAGCATCCCATTTGGGGCATCCGCTACTGCTATTTTACCGGGCTGGAGCTGACCCAGGAGCCGAAGGACAACTATGTCAGCTACCGGTTTGCCTTCACCGGGGCGCTGGAAAACGGCACCGTGCCGAATTAATGGTTCTGTTTCCCGGGGAAGCAGCCGCCGTCCGCAGCGGGACGGGCGGCTGCTTTTTT
>CAZUAN010000017.1:0-21270 GCA_964618385.1 uncultured Oscillospiraceae bacterium
GAGGATCCCGAGGAGGATCCCGAGGACTGAGCCAAACCTCTGCGGCGAATCCGGCGGCAGGAACCGGGAGCGGAGCGGCGGAATCTGCGCATCTGCAAGAAATAACGGAGATGCTACGCAAGCTTCCGCTGCTGACCCGTCGGTCAACCACGAGAATGATGCCCGAAGCGCTTCTACTTTTCCATCTCCTACCAATAGGAAAGCAGAGATCGGACACGTATACTTCACAAATTGGAGCGAATTTCCTTCCTTTTTTATGGCGGTTCTGGAAACTGTTTGCCCGCGGATAAAATGCAGGTTACGAATCTGCCGAAACTCAGGGCCTGTTTTGCTTGACAAGGCAGGAGGGAAATGATAAAATATGCGGGAATAAAATATCGCGATGAACGGAAAGAGTACCGCGGCGACGCCGCAGAGAGTTCGGGCCGATGGCTGGAAGCCCGGATGGTTGCCGGTGCGGGAAAGTGCGTCCGGGAGCGAGCGCAGCGTGAAAAAAGTGAGAAATGAGAGTGGAACCGCGGCTGACCCCGCCTCTTGTACCAAAGTGGTATAAGAGGCGTTTTTTATCGCAACAATAATCATCATAATATGGAGGAAACCAACATGTATCTTTACAATTCCCTGTCTCATAAGAAGGAACTGTTTGTTCCCAACGATCCAAACCTTGTTAAAATGTACACCTGCGGCCCAACGGTATACCACTATGCCCACATCGGCAATCTGCGTACCTACATCATGGAGGATGTGCTGGAAAAGACTTTGCGCTATCTGGGCTACAACGTCAAGCGGGTTATGAACATCACGGATGTGGGCCACCTGTCCTCCGATGCCGATACCGGCGAGGACAAGATGGTTAAGGGCGCGAAACGGGAACACAAAACCGTCATGGAGATCGCCAAATACTATACCGACGCCTTCTTCGCTGACTGTGACAAGCTGAACATCAAGCGGCCCGACGTGGTGGAGCCTGCCACCAACTGCATCCCCGAATATATCCACATGGTGCAGACACTGCTGGAAAAGGGCTGCGCGTATATCGCCGGGGGCAATGTGTATTTTGACACCTCCGTACTGAAGCAGTATTACGTCTTTAACGACCACGATGAGGAAAATCTGGCTGTGGGCGTCCGGGAGGGCGTGGAGGAGGACACCAATAAGAAGAACAAAAATGACTTTGTACTCTGGTTTACCAAGTCCAAGTTCGAGGATCAGGCCCTGAAATGGGAGTCCCCCTGGGGCGTGGGATATCCCGGCTGGCATATCGAATGCTCCTGCATTTCCATGAAGCACCTGGGAGAGTACCTGGACATTCACGCCGGCGGCATTGACAATGCCTTCCCCCACCACACCAATGAAATTGCCCAGTCGGAAAGCTATCTGGGCCATAAGTGGTGCAATTACTGGTTTCATGTCCACCATTTGAATACAGACGATGGGAAAATGTCTAAGTCCAAGGGAGAATTTCTCACCGTTTCCCTGCTGGAACACAAGGGCTACGATCCCATGGCCTACCGTCTGTTCTGCCTGCAAAGTCACTATCGCCGGAATCTGGTATTCTCCTGGGAAAACCTGGACAACGCGGCGGCCGCCTACGACAAGCTGATCGCCAAAATTGCCGCTCTCCAAGCTGGCGGCGAGGTGGAAACGGAAACCTTCAACAAACTGAAAGAGCGGTTTGTGGGTGCGCTGAACGGAGATTTGAACACCTCCGTCGCCGTCACGGCGGTTTATGATGTTCTGAAAGCCAAGTGCAGCGACGCTACCAAGCTGGCCGTTCTGGAGGATTTTGACCGGGTGCTGTCCCTGAACCTGCTCCCCGCTGCCAACGCGCTGCGGGAGAAGCAGTCTGAGAAGGCGGCTGCTGCCGATCCCGAAATTGACGCGCTGGTTGCCGCCCGGGCGGAGGCCAAAAAAGTCCGAAACTTTGCTGAGGCAGACCGCATCCGGGATGAACTGAAAGCCCGGGGCATTGAAATCATCGACACCCCCCAGGGCGCCAAATGGAGAAAAATATGAAGCTGCTGATTTTGGATGGAAACAGCGTGATTAACCGCGCTTATTTCGGCGTAAAGCCCCTGACCACCCGGGAGGGGCTTTACACCCATGCGATTTATGGATTCCTGAACATTCTGGAGCGGATGGAGAGGGAGGAACAGCCGGAAGCTGTCTGCGTGGCCTTTGACCTCCACGGCCCCACTTTCCGGCACCTGCAATACGATGGTTACAAGGCCAACCGCCACGGCATGCCGGAGGAGCTGGCGCAGCAGATGCCCATTATGAAGGATGTCCTGCGGGCTATGAACATCCCCATTTATGAATGCCAGGGGTGGGAAGCTGATGACATCATCGGAACTGTGGGCAAAATCTGCTCGGAAAACGACTGGGAGTGCGTCATTGTCACAGGGGATCGGGACAGTCTGCAGCTGATTGACAAAAATGTCCATGTTAAACTGGTGATTTCCAAGCCCGGCCAGACCAGCGCCGCTCTCTACACAGAGGAAAAATTCCGGGAGGAATACGGCTTTGAACCGAAAAAGCTTATTGACCTGAAAGCACTGATGGGAGATTCCTCCGACAATATTCCCGGTGTGGCCGGGGTGGGGCCAAAAACGGCAAAGGAGCTTCTGATAAAATTCGGCAGTCTAGATGGAGTCTATGAAAATATAGAGGACGAATCCATCCGGCCCAAGCTGCGCCAGAAGCTGATGACCGACAAAGACAAAGCGTATCTTTCCTATGATCTGGCCACCATCCGTCCGGAAGCACCCATTTCCTTTCAGCCCAGGGACGCTATTGTCCGGCCCTATAACCGCCCGGAGCTGTATAACCTGTTCCAGAAGCTGGAGTTTGTCCGGCTGATCGACAAATATGGGCTTCGTGGCGCCGCAATGGAATCGCCCAAGCCGGAAATCCAGGCGAAAGCGCTGCCGAAGCGGGATGCCATGCCTGGGGATGCGGCGGTCTGCGCTGTTTATCTGACAGCGGACGGCAGCATGGGCCTTGCCTGGGAGGATGGAGTCTGCGCCCTGTCGCCCATGGAGGTTCCCGTGGGCGGCGTGGATTTCTCCGGGAAAGCCCTGATTTTTCACGACAGCAAGACCATGATGCACTGCCTGGATGAAATGGGGATTTCCTTTGGCGATTGCTGCTTTGATACTGCCCTGGCTGCCTATGACCTGAATCCATCCCAGTCGGATTATCCGGTTTCCAAGCTGGCCACAAATTTTTTGGGCATCAGCGTGGAGGATCAGGATGCGGCGGCCTGCGCCGAGGCAATCTGGCATTTGCGGCCGGTTATGGCCGAGGAGCTTAGACAAAATGGCATGGAAAAGCTGTATCAGGAAATCGAACTGCCTCTGTGTACGGTTCTGTACCGTATGGAAAAGCGGGGGATTCTGATTGACCGCGCCCAGCTGGAGCAGTTTGGGGACATGCTTTCCCGGCGGATTTCTGCCTGCGAGGAAGTGATTTTCTCCTATTCCGGGGAGACATTCAACATTAACTCCACCAGGCAGCTGGGGGAGCTGCTCTTTGAAAAGCTGGGGCTTCCCCCGGTGAAGAAAACCAAAACCGGCTACTCCACCAATGCCGAAGTGCTGGAAAAGCTGAAGGATAAGCATCCCATCATCCCCGCCATTATGGACTACCGGATGCTGACCAAGCTGAAATCCACCTACGCCGACGGCCTGATCAAGCAGATTCAGAGCGACGGACGCATTCGAACCACTTTCCAGAATCTGGTTACCGCTACGGGACGGCTATCCTCCACGGAGCCGAATCTGCAGAATATCCCTGTCCGCACCGATCTGGGAGCGGAGATCCGCAAAATGTTTGTTCCCAGGTCTGGCTGTGTCCTGGTGGATGCCGACTACAGCCAGATCGAGCTGCGGGTGCTGGCCCACATTGCGCAGGACAAGGCTATGCAGCGTGCCTTTCTGGATGGCGGAGACATCCACACCGCCACGGCAGCGCAGGTGTTTGGCGTCCCGGCGGATCGCGTGACACCCTTGCAGCGCCGCCATGCCAAAGCCGTCAATTTTGGCATTGTCTACGGTATTTCGGAGTTTTCCCTGGCGGAAGACATTGGCGTCAGCCGTTACGAGGCAAGGGCCTATATTGACAGCTATCTGAACAATTTTCAGGGTGTCCGGGCCTATATGAAAAAGGTGGTAGAGGAAGCCAGAGCTGCCGGCTACACCGAAACGCTGTATGGTCGCCGGCGGTATATCCCTGAACTGAAAAGCAGCAATTTTAACATCCGCAGCGGTGCCGAGCGGATCGCTCTGAATACGCCCATCCAGGGTACTGCTGCGGATATTATCAAGCTGGCCATGCTCCGGGTGGAAAAGGCTCTGAACGAGCACTTCCCGGAGGCGGAACTGCTGCTGCAGGTTCATGATGAGCTGATTGTGGAATGTCCGGAGAATGTGGCACAGGAGGTTGCGGAGCTGGTCAGCCGGGAGATGCAGGATGTTGCCCGGCTCAGCGTTCCCCTGACGGCGGAGGCTAAATTCGGAAAGAGCTGGTACGAGGCGAAATGACAATCACGGAAATGAGGCCGGAGCATGTGTCTCAGGTGGCGGAATTGGAAAAAAAGTGCTTTTCCGCCCCCTGGAGCGAAAAAAGCGTGGCGTCGGAGCTGGAAAATCCCCTTGCCTGCTGGCTGGTGGCCCTGGATGGGACATTGGTGACAGGCTATGCCGGCTCCCAGACGGTAATGGGGGAGACAGATATGATGAATATCGCTGTCCATCCGGATTTTCGCAGACGGGGCATCGGGGAAGCGCTGGTTCAGGCCCTGATTTCCGAGCTGAAGAAGCGCGGCAGCCGCTGCCTGACGCTGGAGGTTCGCGCTTCCAACGGTGCCGCGCAAGGGCTATACGCAAAGCTGGGCTTTTTCTTAGCGGGAAGACGTCCCAATTATTACTTTCATCCCCGGGAAGATGCCTTAATTCTTCGGAAGGAGTGGGAAACTTGAATATTTTGGCGATAGAATCCTCCTGTGATGAAACAGCCGCGGCCATTGTCCGAAACGGCAGAGAGACGCTGTGTGACTGCATTGCCTCTCAGGTGGACCTGCATCGAATCTATGGAGGCGTGGTTCCCGAAATTGCCTCACGGAAGCATATGGAAGCCATTTATGGCCTTGCGGATCAGGCGTTGACCCGGACGGGACTTTCCCGGAAGGATATTGACGCCATCGCTGTGACCTACGCGCCTGGGCTGATCGGTGCCTTGCTGGTAGGGGTTAATTTTGCCAAGGCCGCTGCTCTGGCCATGGGAAAGCCGCTGATCCCCGTCCATCATATCCGGGGGCATATTGCCGCCAACTATCTGGCCTATCCCGATTTGGAGCCGCCGTTTCTGTGTCTGGTGGTGTCCGGGGGGCATACCATGCTGGCGGAAGTCCGGGACTACACGGCTATGAATATCCTGGGCACTACGCTGGACGATGCCGCAGGAGAGTGCTTTGACAAGGTGGCCCGGGTTCTGGGAATGCCCTATCCCGGCGGCGCGGCGCTGGACAATGCCGCCAAGCTGGGGGATGCGGCAAAATACACACTGCCCCGGCCCAAGCCCGGCGAGAATCCCTACAATATGAGTTTCTCCGGCCTGAAAACCGCGGCGCTGAATCTGATCCACCATGCCCAGCAGGTTGGGGAGGAACTGGATATCCCCAGCCTGTGCGCCTCCTTCTCTGCCGCTGTCTGCGACATGCTGGTTTCCAGGGCGATTATGGCGCTGGAGCAGACCGGGTATCGAAAAATTGCCGTAGCCGGTGGCGTTGCTGCCAATTCCCGCATTCGGGCGGGCATTCTGGCGGCGGCGGAAGAAATGGGTGCGCGGGTTTACATGCCTCCGCTGAGTCTGTGCGGTGACAACGGCGCCATGATCGGGGCACAGGCCTACTATGAATATCTGGCAGGCAATGTGGCGGATATGGGACTGAACGCCTATGCAACCAAGTCCATTCTGGGGGAAACGTTGTAAACGCGGAAGCGATTATTATGCAATGGGGAATGCATGCGTATAGCGTCTTACCTGCATGCTTCCCCTCAAAAAAAGAACAGAAAAATTACGAAAAAATTACAAAACTGCAGAGTTACCCCCGTTATATCCGGAAAAATTCCTGATAAACTTGTGGAAAAACCTGTGGAAACTGTGAATAACGCAGTGAATATTTGTAAGGGATTCGCCGGAAAAGAAAGAGAATGGCTTTTATGCAGGAAACGGAAACTGTACATTATATTTTCCATTATGAGGAAAATACGCCTGCCCAGCGGGACATTGCAGACATCGCCGTCATGCAGGAGGCGTGCTTTCGCTATATCTGTCATGTGTTGAAGGTTGAGCCTGATTTTAAGATTGAATATTATCTGTGTCAGACCCCGGAAGAGGTGGGACGGTTCTATGGTGATGATGAACCCTGCAATGGGTTTACGGTTATGCCGAACCGGATCTATGCCGTGTATAACGATACTGTCAAATGCATCGGATTTCATGAAGATGCCCATATTATCAGTTACTGCATCAACCGCCCCGATTGTCCCGTGATCCGGGAGGGGCTTGCCATGTTTTTTGACAAGCGATGGTGGGGCATCTCCAATCAGGACTGGACCCGGTATTATCTGAGCCAATGCCGAATCCCGGATATTGGACGGTGGTTTGATAAGAAGACATTCTTCGCGGAGGACTGCGCCGTTTCCTATCCCATTGCCGGGTGCTTTACGGAATATCTGATTTTAACCTATGGGATAGATCGATATCTGGACTTTTACGGAAAAAACGGGAACATGGCGGAGGAATTTGTGCGGGTGTATCCAAAATCTCCCGGAGAAATGAACGTGGAATTTTGGAACTATATCCGGCTGTTTTCCCTGGATGAAGGAATTTCCCGCCGGATAGAAGCGATATTGGAGAAAAACAATGCTGATCTTAGCAAAAACGATGGATGATCTTCCTATTAAAAAGTTCCATTCTGGCGAATGAAACTTTTTAATGGAATATCAGTATAACTTGCTTTTTCGACACCCTGAAACGCCCCTGCATTCGCGGATGCAAGGGCGTTTCAGACTGCCGAGAAATCCTCCGGCTTTATAAAGAAACAGCATAAGTGAGCGGAATCCGCGTGAAATTTTATCGCAGTGTAACAATTTCCGGTTATCCGGCGTGTTATAAGTGTAAGAAGCAAACAAAGAAGCGAAGGGAGGTGAGCCCCATGCAAGAAGCATTTTTGAGCCAGGCGATGAACCGCTATGGCGACGCGGTTTACCGTCTGGCTCTATGCCGTCTGCAAAACATTGCCGACGCGGAAGATGTTTACCAGGAAACCTTCTTACAGCTTTTCCAGCAGAAAAATGCCCAGTCCTGGGAGGACGAGCATCTGAAAGCCTGGCTGCTGCGGGTTGCAGTGAACAAATGCGCCGACATCGGCAGGCACCGGAAATCCCATGGGTATGTAACTCTGGACGACATACCGGAGCTTTCCGGCGGGGACTGCTTTGCGTACACGGAATTGTGGGACGCGGTGAACCGTTTGCCGGAAAAGCCCCGGATGATATTCCATCTATTTTATTCCGAAGGATATAAAACAGCGGAGATTTCCAAAATTCTGAAAATTCCCGCATCCACCGTAAGAGTCACTTTGAACCGTGCCAGAAAAACCATCAGAAAGGAGCTGGAAGACAATGAAGACGTATCATGAGTACACAAATCTGAGCCAGAAAATCCACGCACCGGAGGAACTAAAGGCCAAGGTGCTTCAATCCGCCGCTGAGAGCGGCAGAAGCAGGAAAAAAGCATCCGCCGGGTGCAGCAGCCGGGGCTGGGGCTTTGTGATGAAAGCGGCTGTTGCGGCGCTTCTGGCAGTTACCATTCCCGTTGCCGCCTATGCTGCCGCCAAGTCCATGGGCCTGACAGATTGGCTTACCGCATCCGGAATGCAGGATGTTCAGAATGTGGAGAAGTTGACCAACAGCGGACTGGAGGGCAGCTCCTACCGCAACGGCTATGCGGAATATTCCATTCTGGAAGCGGTCTGCGACAGCCAGACCATTTATCTGGCGGCCCAGGTCAAGCCCATTGACAGCAGCTATTTTCTGGTTCCGCAGTATATCATGGAGGAAGACAGCGTGTCGAACCTGGGAATCGACGGCCTTACGGAAGGAACTGTTGGGGAATACGCCGCGTCACTGGGAAAAAGCCTGGTATATGCCGGTGTGGGCTATTATAATGGGGAAAACCACTTGGATGGCAGCGAAGATTTCCGCTACGGGAATGACGGAACGCTATACTACTATTACAGTGCGCAGAATATTTCCGGAAGTAGAGATATTACCCTGAAATGTTCCGGATATGCCTATACGGCAGGAATGAGTGTTGCGGACCGGGCGGAATTTGAAGTTACCCTGTTTGATAAGAGCAGCGCCACCGAAACGCTCTACACAAACATGGAACCCGCCGCCGCGTCTGAAACGGGGATCCAGGTCAATAAGCTGAAAATCGCGGAAACCGAAATCGGCCTGTATGCTGCCTTTACATTTGTGAAGGACAATGCCAATTTCGAGGATATTACCTTTGCTCTGCTGGATGCGGCCGGGCAGGAATTGAGGTATATGCCCGGCATAGCGGGAAGCGGAATGGTAGACAATGGAGACGGCACCTGCAGCGTTACGATGTACTATCAGAAGCCTGATTCCATGGACGGACTGCAATTTGCCATTCGGGATTCCGGCAACGATGTCAATTATGGTCCCTATTCCTTCAGCAAGTAACCCTTTGCATTTATCATAAGCAAGCCGCCGCCAAGGGCGGCTTGCTTCACACTGCCGAAAACCCTCCTGCGCTTACTGCGCCTTTGGTGCAATGCAAATTGGGCAATTTCTGCATTCCAACCTGCTTTTTTCGACGCCCTGAATGTCTCTGCATCTGCGGATGCAGGGACGTTTTCACATATTTACCACATTTTGCGGTGTCCCGTTCAGAAATTCCCGGATATTCTCCGCCACGCAGTTCAGAAGCCGCTGACGGCTCTCCACCGGCGCCCAGGCAATGTGGGGCGTGATGATGCAGTTCCGGGCGGTCAGCAGAGGATTGGTTTCATGCATCGGCTCCTGGGAGACCACATCCACCGCCGCGCCCCGGAGCTTTCCGGAATTCAGTGCCTGGGCCACGGCCTGCTCATCCAGCAGCCCGCCCCGGGCGGTGTTGAGAAGCATGGCCCCGTCCTTCATTTTGGCGATGGCGTCAGGCCCGATCATCTGTTCCGTTTCGGCGGACAGGGGGCAGTGCAGAGAAATAACGTCAGACTGGAAAAGAAGGGTGTTCAGATCAACATATTTCCCGATTTCCCGGCCCTGTGCGCATTCCGAGCGGCTGTAAGCAAGGACATCCATGCCAAAAGCGCTGGCCAGACGGCCCACAGCCCGACCAATGCGGCCAAAGCCGATGATTCCCATGGTCTTCCCGCCCAGCTCCATCTGCGGGGTCAGCCAATAGCAGAAATTGCTGCATTTTACCCAATCCCCCTGATGCACGGAAGTGTCGTGGAGGCCCACCCGGTGGCACAGCTCCAGCAGCAGTGCCATGGTGAACTGGGCAACGGCGGCGGTACCGTAGGCGGGGACGTTGGTTACCAGGATGCCCCGCCGGGTGCAAGCTTCACAGTCCACCAGATTGTAGCCCGTGGCCTGAACGCAGATCAGCTTCAAATTGGGGCAGGCGTCCACAACGCGCTGGGTGATGGGAACCTTATTCACCAGCACAATTTCGCTGCCGCCAATGCGGGAAATGGTATCCGTCTCTGTTTCGGTTCGCTCATACAAGGTCACGTTCCCAAATTGACGGATGCAGTCGTAGGATAGGTCACCGGGATTCAACGCCCTCCCGTCGAGAATTGTGATGTTCATAATTTGTCTCCTTCCGCTTGCAAAGAGAATGAATTTCTGATAGGATAGAGAAAAGACTTTCACGAGGTATGTATGGAACTGCTGTATGTCGATCAGGAGATTGTGGCCTGCGTCAAGCCGCCCCGGGTGCTGTCCACCGACGAACCGGGGGGCCTTCCGGATCTGGTGCGGCAGGCCCTTGGGAATCCCGGGGCCGAGCTCCGCACGGTGCATCGCCTGGACCGGGTGGTCAGCGGGGTAATGGTTCTGGCAAGGACGCCGCAGGTCGCTTCAGAGCTTTCCCGTCAGATTCGGGGAACCGAATTTGCCAAGGAATATCTGGCCATTATCCACGGCGGCCCGGAGGCGGAGGCGGGTACTCTGACCGACCTGCTCTATCGGGACAAGGCCAGGCGCATGACCATGGTTGCCCCGGAACCGGGAAAGGGCGTTCAGGAGGCGATTCTGGACTATCAGGTGCTGAACCGTGCCGGGGATATTTCCCGGGTAAAAATTCAGCTACGCACCGGCAGAACCCATCAGATCCGGGTTCAGTTTGCCAGCCGGGGGATGCCTCTTGTGGGGGAGCGGAAATATGCCGTACTGGAGGATCCCTGCGAAATTGCCTTGTGGTCCCATAGTGTCGGCTTTTTCCATCCCGGGACAGGAAAATGGATGGAATTTACCAAAGAGCCGCCGGCTTCTTATCCCTGGACAGAGGTTTGAAGCAGCTTCCGGAGCGCGGCTTCGAAGGCGGCATCCTGCGCCTTGGCTCGTTTTTTCGGCCCCTTCACCCGGCCACCGGAGGCCCGAAGCTTCCGGGAATTGTGCCGCACCAATAACAGGGCGTCTATGTTGTCCTGGGTGTATTCCCACCCGTCCTGGTGGAGGATCCGTGCGCCCCGGGCAAGGCACATGGAGGCCAGCCCATAGTCCTGGGTAATCACAATATCCCCCGGCCGGACGCGGTTTGCCAGGACGTAATCCACGCTGTCCGCCCCCTGGTCAACCATCAGTGTCCTGGCGCCCTCTACGTGAAATTCGTGGGCTGTGTCGCACAGCAGCAGGCAGGGCAGACCGTAAGCCCGGCACAGACGGACAGCAATGTTCACCACAGGGCAGCCGTCCGCATCGATCAGTATTTTCATGGAATCACCGCCTTTTGCAGCGATTATACCATGTTTGCGGGAAATGGAAAAGAGATTTTGGAGGAAAAAGCAATGAAATTGCGTCTTGTAAAGCTGGGGCCGGAATACCGCCGACACTTGAACGACATGATGGAGGAATGGCATAATTCCGGGGAGGAAATCGTTCCCATTGCCATTGGCCGCCGGGATTGGCGGAATTTCGACGATTACGCCGCAAATCTGGAGGTCAAAACGCCAACAGAAGGACTGGTGCCGGATTCCACTTTCTTCTGCCTGGATGAAGAGCGGGACATTTTTGTGGGAGCGGTGAATATCCGCCACTATCTCAATGAGGGTCTGCTTCTGTATGTCGGCCATATCGGTGATGGTGTCCGCCCTTCGGAGCGGCGGAAGGGCATCGCGACGCGGATGATCGGATTGGCGCTGGAAGAGTGCAGGAAGCTGAACATTGACAGGGTCTTAATGGTCTGCGACAAGGAAAACACCGGTTCCGCCAAAAGCATCCAGAAAAACGGCGGAATATTGGAAAACGAAATTACGCTGGGCAGTGAAATCAGGCAGCGCTACTGGATCGGCCTGAATGGAGGGAAGCTATGACGCACTACGACTTTTTTCAGAACCGGGAATGTGAATATTTTCCCTGCCACACCGGGGCCGACCCAGAAACGTTCAGCTGTCTGTTCTGTTATTGTCCCCTGTATTGTCTGGGTGACCAATGCGGCGGCCATTTCTGCTATACCAAAAGCGGCATCAAGGACTGTTCAGGCTGCCTTCGTCCCCACCGCCGGGAAAATTATGGCGAAATCTGCGAAAAGATGGGCCGGGTTATGGAGATGGTAAGGCGAAAGGAATCTTAGCCTTGTGCCAGCGCCGCTATCGCGGAGACTGCCTGATAAACGGCTTTCGTTTATCAGGAAATATGATCAGCGTGACAGGGCAATATTTTGTCCGGCAGGTACAAAGGTGCTGGCTTCGCGAAGCATAAAAAAGCCGCCGCAAGCGGCATACAGCTTGCGGCGGTGTGGCGGAGTGAGAGGGATTTGAACCCTCGCGCGCTTTTTAGACGCCTACTCCCTTAGCAGGGGAGCCCCTTCGGCCTCTTGGGTATCACTCCGAATAAAAATAGTATGTACTTGATTGCCCATGTATTCTAGCATAGACTGGCAGGTTTGTCAAGCGGAAAAAACCTTTAGCCACGGAAATCCATTCCGTTTCCACTTCCTCGAAGCACTCTACCATTATCTTTTTCTTCTCCATACCCCTACTATACCACATTCCTTGTGATTTGGAAATAGATTTCCGTGGCCTTTTTCTTGCATTTCTCCCCCATTTTTGGTATACTGATGAGGCGAATCCCTTGAAAAATCCTGTGCGTTTCCGAGGTGGCGATATGAAGCGTATTCTTTGCCTGTGTGTGCTTGCCTGTGTTCTTCTATGCGGCTGCGCCGGGAAGGCCGATTCGGCGCAAAAGACTGTCTTCTGTATGGATACCGTCATGGATCTTCAGATCTGGGGCCGTGACGCCGAGACCGGCATTCAGCAGATTACGGCATTGCTGGATGAATTGGACAACACCTGGTCCGCTGTTTCGGAAGGCTCCCTTCTGTCCCGGCTGAACCGGGGAGAATCCGTTTCGCTGTCGGATACGGAATCCGCACTGCTGGAGCGGGTCGAAGCGCTGTCAGAACGGACAGGCGGCGCGTTTAATCCTAAGCTCCGCGCATTAAGTGAATGCTGGGGCTTTTACAATGAGAACTATCGAATCCCCTCCCCTGAGGAAATTGCCGCCGCTCTGCAGGAATCCCAGTTGGATCTTGGCGCAGCCATAAAAGGATACGCCGGTTACAGCTGCGTTGAACTGCTGTCCCAGCTGAATATTGACCGCGCCATGCTGGTTCTGGGCGGCAATGTTCAAACCTACGGCGAAAAGCCTGATGGCACACCCTGGCAGATTGGCATTCAAGACCCCAACGGCGGGGACAGCCTGGGGGTTCTTTCCGTCACCGGTACCATATCCGTCGTAACCTCCGGGGATTACCAGCGATATTTTGAGATAGATGGGGTAAAATACCATCACATTCTGGACCCGGAAACCGGATATCCCGCCGATTCCGGCCTGTGCAGTGTGACCATTCTTTGCCGGGACGGTCTGACTGCGGACTGCCTTTCCACTGCCCTGTTCGTCATGGGCCTGGAGAAAGCCTCTGAGTTTTGGCGGGAAAGCAGCGATTTCGAAGCCGTCCTGATCACAACCGAAGGCAAAATATACGCCACAGAAGGCGTCATTCTGTCCGGCTGTCAGTATGAGGAAATCACCCGATGAAAACACGTACCTGGATCTTACTCCTTGCCGCCATGCTGGCCGTCTGCCTGGGACTGAGCGCGTTTCTGTTCCTTCCCCGGACAGATGCGCGCTATGCCCAGATTACCAGCCAGGGCGAGGTGGTAAGAACCGTCGATCTGCGTATCGACCAGCAATTTACCATCACCACCCCCCAGGGGGGAAGCAATGTCATTACCGTACGGGACGGCAGGATTGCCGTAACGGAAGCAAACTGCCCGGATCATTACTGCGTCAACCGGGGCTTTTGCAGCGGAGGGACACAGATTGTGTGTCTTCCCAACCGTCTGGTAATCCGTTTCCTGGGTGAGCAGGAGGTAGACGCGGTGGTTGGATAATTTGGGCCATTTTTTGCGAAAAAAAGCTTGACAAAATATGCTGCAGCGTGTATATTTAGTAGTGCTGTGGCAGTAATTTCCGGATGGACGATTAGCTCAGCTGGCTAGAGCATCCGCTTGACGTGCGGAAGGTCATAGGTTCGAGTCCTATATCGTCCACCATAGAAGACAAATCCGAACGCATCCCCCATCGGGAACGGGTTCGGGTTTTTCTTATTCAGGAAAGGCATTTCATTCTCGGTCCGTCCCGGAAGCCATATGGGATCCATGCAGGGTTGTATGGATTCCATTTCGTTTTTTTCACAGTCAGGCCATCATGCTCCATGTTAGTCCGACACGCCAAATGACTTATCTTTTAAGCAGAACTCGTCATTGATCCTTTTTCCAATGACCAGCAGCATTCCTTGTAGCAGCCCCATATAATCTGTTAATTGTACAAATGTTCATGCTTCTCTATTGACTTCCAATCGGAACTCTGCTATATTGAAACAGGATCGCCTGGAAAAACTCAGGCGTGACTATTAGAATCCGGGCAGTCCGGAACAAATGACAGGAGGTCATCCTTATGGCAAATAAATATGCGGGTACACAAACCGAAAAGAATCTGGCCGCTGCTTTTGCAGGGGAATCCGAAGCCAGAAACAAGTATACTTATTTCGCATCCAAAGCCAAGAAAGAGGGCTATGAGCAAATCGCGGCCCTGTTCCTGAAAACCGCCGACAATGAGAAAGAGCATGCCAAAATGTGGTTTAAGGAGCTGGACGGCATCGGCTCTACCGCGGAAAACCTTTCTGCTGCCGCAGAAGGCGAGAATTACGAGTGGACCGATATGTACGACGGCTTTGCCAAGACCGCCGAAGAAGAGGGCTTCCAGGAGCTGGCCGCCAAGTTCCGTCTGGTGGCCGCCATTGAGAAGCACCACGAGGAGCGTTACCGCGCCCTGCTGAAGAACGTGGAAACCGCCCAGGTCTTTGAAAAGAGCGAGGTCAAGGTCTGGGAGTGCCGCAACTGCGGCCACATCGTGGTGGGCACCAAGGCTCCCGATGTCTGCCCCGCCTGTGCCCATCCCCAGAGCTACTTTGAGGTTTGCGCCGAAAACTATTGATGCGTATACCAGCCAAGCGCCGTGGAAATTTCCACGGCGCTTTGTCATATGGAAGCTTGCGGCAAACATCAGCCAAAATATTCGCTGACATCGGCTTTATCGTTGTACTGCTTGCGGACATGAACCAGGATAGAACCATCCCCCTGTTCCTCCTCGCTGACGATCTGGTAACGGGTGCGGGTGCGATCCAGGCTGAGTTTGTAGCGCTTGACCTCCTCCCGGTTCTGGGACAGGATGGCATCCCGGCTCAATCCGCAGTCCTCCTTCTGCTGGAAAACCAGAGTCTGCAGAATGCAGGCCGCTTTGACACGCTTCATGTTGACACCTCCCTCTGGCAAGGCCCGCGGCAGCGGCCCGGCCGGAATTCGAGAGATGATGCGCGTCATTGGCATGCCCCGAATGCCGGTGGAGCATATCGCGATGCACTCTCTGGATATAGTATAACAAATTTAGAAGAAAATTTCAAGTTTCCGGATTCTAAAAAAGTTTTTGCGCTCTTTCATACGGAAGTTTTCATTCTTTTCCAGCGCCATGACATGGGTAACGGTTTCTTCCTGACCAAAACTTTCCTGAGAAAACCACGCAAATCCCGGCTTTTTTGCGGTTCGACTGCTTCTTCGGTGTATTCCCGGTTCAGCGGCGCTATGGGAAAGAAAAATTGTTGTTTTTCTGATTCGGGTACACATCGCTGTGCCAGCGGCAAATGCAATCACGAAGGAGCTTGCAGGCAGCTCCGAATATCTCCCGCTTATGGTCATTGGTTCCGCAGATTGCCTTCCGCATGGCTTTCCCGGTAGCGGGCAAAGCAGACATCCTAACATCTGCTCCTTTCTAGTGCAAAAGGAAAAACATATCGTCCCTTAATGCCTTTTGTCACCTTGACTTTTTCCCTGTCCGGCATATAATGGATTTTGTCGAAATATGAAGAATTGGAGCTGAGATCCTATGAACAAAGAATTCCTCTATACCCTGCTGGACAGCATGTCCGTCTCCGGCCATGAGATTCCCCTGCAGAAGAAGGTCATCGGGGAAATGACCCCCTATTGCGACGAAATCCGCACGGATTACACCGGTAATGTCATCAGCATTCTCAATCCCGGCGCACCCTTCAAGGTGATGCTGGCGGCCCACATTGATGAAATCGGCCTGATTGTCACCCACATTCAGGATGACGGTCTGCTGCGGGTAGCCAAATCCGGGGGCATCTATCCCAGCCAGTATCCCGGCCACCAGGTGGTGGTACACGGATATGCCGGCCCCATTTACGGTGCTGTGGCACACTCCCAGGACACGGAAAAGGCGGAACTGAAGGCGGGCGATCTGCACATTGACATCGGCGCGAAAAATGCCGAGGACGCCCGGAAATATGTCCAGGAGGGCGATCCCGTCCATCTGAATACCTACCATGCGGAAATGCCCAACGGCTTCCTCTCCGCCCGGGCAATCGATGACAGGGGCTGCGCCTTTATCATTCTGGAAGCCCTGAAACGGGCAAAGGCGCGGGGCTGTCATATCGGCGTCTATGCCGCCACCACCGTGGGCGAGGAAACCACCATGCGGGGGGCTTACTGGGCAGCCAGCGCCGTAAATCCCAACGTGGCCATTGCCGTAGATGTGACCTTTGCCAAAGACTATCCCGGCACTGATCCCAAGGAGTCCGGAAACGTGCGCCTGGGACAAGGTCCCGTACTCTGCAACAGCTCCATTGCCAACCGGAAGGTCAACGAGCTATTAAAGTCCTGCGCCCGGAACAAGGGCCTGCCCTATCAGATAGAATCCTATATGGGGCGCACCGGGACGGATGCGGACAAAATACACTTCACCGGAACCGGCGTGGTGACAACCCTGGTTTCCCTGCCTCTGCGGTATATGCATTCTCCCTGCGAGGTGTGTCATCTGGATGACATTGAGAATTCCATTGCGCTGCTGACGGAATTCCTGTGCCGCATTGACGAAAATACCGATCTGGATCCCTTCCGTGAATAAATCCGCTCCCAAGAGCAGATTTATGTTGAAATGACGGATAATGTGTGCTATATTTTGCCTGGAAACACGGAACTGCGGGATGCAGAGAAGGGCTAAGCAATGGAACAACGGTTATTTTCCAATCGAAAGCTGGTTCGTCTGATTGTTCCTCTGGTGATTGAGCAGGGGCTGACGATACTGGTGGGCATGTGTGATGGGGTTATGGTATCCTCCGTGGGCGAGGCGGCCATTTCCGGCGTTTCGCTGGTGGATATGATTAACGCGGTGGTGCTGACCCTGTTTGCCGCCCTTGCTACTGGCGGCACTGTGGTTACCAGTCAGTATCTGGGAGCGCGGCAGGTGGAAAAGGCCCGGCAAAGCGCCGGACAGCTGGTGCTTATGGCAGCGGGTCTGGGACTGGCAGCCATGGCGCTTTGTCTGGTGTTTGCCGAGGGCGTGATGCGGCTGTTTTTTGGAGCCATTGAGTCCGACGTTATGACGGCCGGACTGGTGTATCTGCGTATTACCGCCCTGTCGTTCCCCTTTATCGCCCTTTACAATGCCGGCGCGGCGATTTTCCGCAGCACCGGAAACAGCAAGGTATCCATGAAGGTCAGCCTGCTCATGAATGTCATCAATGTGGCAGGCAATGCAATCTGCATCTTTGTCCTGAAAATGGGTGTGGCCGGCGTGGCCGTGCCGACGCTGATTTCCCGGGCCACGGCAGCCGTTGTGATTCTGACTCTGGCGGCCAATCCCAGACAGGAATTGTACCTGCGCCGGGAAGGGCTGGCCCGCATCGACCGCAGAATGATGGGCAATATCCTGCACATTGGCATCCCCTCCGCCTGTGAAAACAGCTTTTTCCAGTTGGGGCGTCTGGTGGTGGTCAGTATGATCGCCCTGTTCGGCACCACTCAGACCTCCGCCAATGCCGTGGCGAATACCCTGGACGGCGTTGGCATCATCGTAGGGCAGGCTATGGGATTGGCCATGGTTACCGTGGTAGGTCAATGCGTAGGGGCCGGGGATCCGGAACAGGTAAAATACTACGTCAAAAAGCTGATGGGCTGGACATATCTTCTGCTGGGTCTGTGCAATGTGCTGGTCATCCTGTTTGTAAACCAGCTGATCGGCTTCTACAGATCCTTGTCCCCCGAAACGGTGGCTCTGGCAAGGAATCTGGTGCTGCTGCACAGCTTTTTTGCCATCTTTATGTGGCCGGCGGCTTTCGTGCTGCCCAATGCACTGCGGGCAGCTAACGATGTGCGGTTCACCATGTTGGTAGGGGTTGGCTCGATGATCGCCTTCCGCATCATCGGATCCTGGATTCTGTGCGTCCAGTTGGGCTGGGGCGCAATTGGCGTGTGGATCGCCATGATCATCGACTGGGCATGCCGCATCAGCTTTTTTGTACCTAGGATGCTTTCAGGTAAGTGGAAGACGAAGTATGTGCCGTCTTATCCTGTTTCTTCCTGAAACCGGCTTTTGGGCGAATCGCCGCAAAGCCGCATGATACTGCTCTTAACGCACCTGCGAAAAGGTTTTCAGTCTTTTTCATAAGAACCAGTAGGCCTGGCGTTGACCCAGGATGGCAGCTGCTCAAACACCTTGATTCCTCCGCGATAGGGGAAGCGAATCCGGCAGGCAAACAGCATCGGGGCGGGGACGGAATCCCTGGCCCCATATTTGCGGTCCCCCACCAGCGGAAACCCCCGGCTGGCAAACTGCACCCGGATCTGGTGGCTTCGCCCGGTGTGGAGGCGGACGCGGACCAGACTGGTTTCCCCGGCGGACAGGCGCTGAAACTCCAGACGCGCTTTCTTTACGCCGCCCCGCATACGCGAAACCACATAAACCTTATTCTTCCCGCCATCCTTCCACAGCAAATCCTCCCAGTCCCCGTATTCCGGCGGTACGCCGTGAACCAGGGCCACATATTCCTTTTCCATGCTGCCCTCCTGCACCGCTTTGGACAGGGCAGCGGCTGTCTGCCTGGTGCGGGCATAGACCATGACACCGCCAACATTTTTGTCCAGACGGTGAATAGGGAAAATTTCTCCGCCCAGGATTTCCGTCAGCATGGCTGGAACCTGGCTTTCGGAATCCAGCCCCACAGGTTTGACACAGACGGCAATCTCCGCATCTGCATACAGCAGCTCCATAGCGTTTCTCTCCTTCGGAATATACTGTCCGATATCGGTTTCTCCGCTGCCATTATACCACAGCAGATTCCAAAATACAAAAAAATCCTTTCGGGGAGGTTGATAATCCGAGATGATTCCTGTATAATGATGCCGAATAATACGGATATTTCATAAAAATGTTTCATTCGAAGAATGGAACATTTTTATATAAAGATCATATAAGACGAATTTAAGACGAAATCTTGGTATTTTCTATTTTGATAAATGGAGGACAGATTATGACAACCAGGGACTATCAGCGTAAAAAGCCGCTGATGATTTTTTTGAGCTACTTTCAAAGGCATCGGAAACTGTTCGCTTTGGACATACTCTGCGCCATGGGCATTGCCGCCATCGATCTGATGTTTCCGCTGGTGACCCGCAGTGCCCTGTATGAGATGCTGCCAAATCAGATGTACCGAACCTTCTTCACAGTTATGGCCGTGGTGGTGGCGTGCTATGTTCTGCGGACGGCGCTGAATTACATTGTCTGCTATTACGGCCATACCTTTGGCATCCGGGTAGAGGCGGATATCCGGGCGGATCTGTTCCAGCACATGCAGGAGTTGAGCTTCGATTTTTATGACCGCAACCGCACAGGCCAGCTGATGAGCCGCCTGACTGCAGACCTGTTTGAGCTGACGGAACTGGCCCACCACGGCCCGGAGGATCTACTGACCTCGTTGCTGACCATCGTCGGAGCTCTCATCGTCATGGCGACGATCCAGTGGCGGCTGGCTCTGATTGTGGGGATTATGGTGCCGGTGTTTCTGGCCGTGGCGCTGACTATGCGGGCCAGCCTGCGCCGGACCGCCGCAGCAGTGAAGCAGAAGACCGGCTACATCAACGCGGAGATCGAATCCAGCCTGTCTGGCATCCGCACGGCCAAGGCTTTTGCCAATGAGCAAGTGGAAAATGCCCGGTTTCGGGCGGCCAACGAGATGTTCAAAACCTCCAAACGGGAGTCTCACAAGGCCATGGGCCGGTTTAACAGCGCCATGGAGTTTTTCCTTTGCATGCTGCATGTGGTCATCATCGGATTCGGCGGCTACCTGACCATGAAGGGGCAGATGGATTACCGGGATTTGTTGACGTTCACGCTGTATATCAGTTCCTTCATCACGCCTATGCGCAAAATATCCACCCTTTCCGAGATGTTTGCCAACGGCTTCGCGGGACTGAACCGGTTTGTGGATATCATGCGCACGGAACCCACCATTCAGGACAAGCCAGATGCCCGGGAGCTGAAGCAGGTTCGGGGCGAAATTGTGGTGGATCAGGTGTCTTTTGCTTATGACGGCCATCTTGACGTGCTGCGCAATGTCAGCCTGAAGGTCAGTCCCGGGGAAACGGTGGCCATCGTCGGCCCCTCCGGCGGTGGGAAGACCACCCTGTGCCAGCTGATTCCCAGGTTCTACGATGTGTCCTCCGGTTCTATTTCCATTGACGGGCTGGATATCCGGGACGTGACGCAGCGGAGCATCCACGAAAACGTGGGCATTGTCCAGCAGGATGTGTTCCTGTTCGCCGATACCATTTTCGAGAATATCCGCTACGGAAAGCCTGACGCGACCATGGACGAGGTTGCGGAAGCCGCAAAAAAGGCGGAAATCTACGACGATATTCAGGCCATGCCTGACGGCTTCCAGACCTATGTTGGCGAACGGGGTACACTGCTGTCCGGCGGTCAAAAGCAGCGGGTTGCCATCGCCCGGATTTTCCTGAAGAACCCACCCATTCTGATTCTGGATGAGGCAACATCCGCTCTGGATTCCGTGACAGAGGCCAGAATCCAGCGGGCCTTTGACAATCTGGCAGTGGGCCGCACCACGCTGATTATCGCTCACCGTCTGAGTACCATCCGCAGTGCCAACCGCATTGTGTCCATTGCCGACGGCGTCATTACCGAATGCGGCACCCATGAAGAACTGCTGAGTCAGGGCGGCGTCTACGCCGAACTGTACAAAACCCAGAACGCATTGGCGCTGGAGGCCATGCAGTAGAGGGGAAAACACACGGGGAAACGGGGCAGGCAGCCTGTTTCCCCGCTTTTTCTTGGCCCTTTCCCCCGGACCCGCGCTCATCCTTCCGATTGCGCTGTATTCTTTTGTCAGAAAGTATTTTTGCAAAAAAGGATTGCATATCCAATGGAAAAGTGATAGTATTAGCGATTAAACGGATGCGCCTGTTTTTACAAGGCTTTCGTTTCATACGGATTCTTTATAAAACCGTTCGGTTTTATAAAGAAGGAACCGCCTGATGGCGCTTCCCTTTTGCGGCGAACCGCAGCAAAAGCCGTC
>CAZUAN010000018.1:0-21200 GCA_964618385.1 uncultured Oscillospiraceae bacterium
GTATTAGGCCTTGTTTCGCTCCGGCTGTCTGGTAAAAAATACCGGGACTGCGCGCAGCCCCGGTATTCTTCCTTACAAATCACTCGGCATTCTCAGCGGCTTCTTCCAGCAGAGCACGGATAGACAGGGAGATGCGCTTGTTTTCCGCATCAATATCCGTAATCTTCACCCTGACCTGCTGGCCTTCGGACAGGACATCCCCCGGCTTGCCGATACGGCGGTTTGCGATCTGGGAGATATGGATCAGGCCGTCCACACCGGGCAGAATCTCCGCGAAAGCGCCAAAGGTCATCAGCTTTACCACCTTGGCGTCCACTACATCCCCGATGGAATAGTTGGTCATGAACTGGTTCCAGGGGTTCATCTCGGCTGTCTTGTAGCCCAGAGAAATCTTGCGTTTTTCCGGATCAAAGGAGATCACATAGACATCGATCTCGTCGCCGACCTTTACCACATCAGCGGGGGTCTTGATGCGATTCCAGCTCAGCTCGGAAACATGAACCATTCCGTCAACGCCGCCGATATCCACGAACGCGCCATAAGAAGTCAGAGATTTGACGGTGCCATGGTACTTCTTGCCGTTTTCAATCTCCGCCCAGATCTTTTCCTGCGCGGCCTTCCGTGCTTCCGCGGCTACAGCGCGGATCGAGCCGATGACGCGGCGGCGGGGACGATTGACCTCCGTGATCTTCATCTGAACAGTCTTGCCCACCATGCCGGCCATATCGCCGCCCTTGGCAATGCCGGACTGGGACGCGGGAATAAAGACCCGGATGCCCTTCACATTGGCCACCAGGCCGCCTTTGTTCTCTTCGGTGATGGTGCCTTCCACAGTGGTCTTATTCTCCACACAGGCTGCCATATCGTCCCATACCTTCAGGCCGTCCAGCTTCTTCTTGGACAGTTGAACCGTACCCTCCTGATCGTTGACGCGAACGACAAATACCTCAATCTCATCGCCCACCTTCAGAACATCCTCAGGCTTCACCGCAGGGTCGGTGCTGACTTCATCATAAGGGATATAGCCGGCATGCTTGGTACCAAGGTCTACCTGGACCTCGGTATTGCCGATACCGGTAACGGTACCTTTGACCTTATCTCCTGTATTTAAAGTCTTGATGGACTGTTCCAGAAGTTCCGCGAAGTTCTCCTCCTGTGCAGTCTCAGCATTGATAATTTCGCTCATAGTCTTGTTGACCTCCTTTATAATCCACGCCGGAGTCGACGCACCGGCAGTGATTCCAACATCAGTAACACCGCGAAAATCCTCTGCTTTCAGTTCGGCGGCATTATCCACCAGAAAAACACGGCTGCAGTGTTCTCGGCAAATCATAGCGAGACGGCCCGTGTTGGAACTTTTGAGATCTCCCACAACGACCATTGCCTGACAGACTTTACTTAACTGCGCTGCTTCGTTTTGCCTACACTCCGTTGCTCTACATATTGTATCAAAAATTTTCAAGTTAGTAAACTGTTTTTTTGCAAAATTCCCGCACGATTTCCACAAAGATTCTGTGGATGTTGTCTGCGAAACCATGCAAATTGCCAGTTTTTCAGGTTTTTCCTGGGATTTAGCCCAGGTTTTCAGGTCTTCTATGTCCGCAAAAATCCGGCAGTCGCCGCACCACCCGGCAATTCCCTCCACCTCCGGGTGGGTAGGGGTTCCGATGATAATGGGAAGGCGTCCTTCCTCCTCCGCCCGGCTGACAATGCCGTGAATCCGCTTGACAAAGGGGCAGGTGGCGTCGACAATCTCCGCGTCCCGCTTTTTCAGCCTTTCATAGACCTCCCGGGAAACGCCGTGGGAACGAATAACCACCGTATCTCCCGGCCCTGCCTGCTCCGGCGTTTCCAGCACGCCTACGCCCATTTCCCGGAATCTGTCCACCACATGGCGGTTGTGGATAATGGGTCCCAGCGTCACGACCCGCTTTCCTTCCCCGACGGCCTGCTCCACCAGCCTGACCGCCCGGCTGACGCCAAAGCAGAAGCCGGCGCTTTTGGCAACTGTGACGCTCATTGCCCTGCCTTCTCCGCGATAATCTCCCGGATGGCCCTGACAACGCTGTCCACATCCATATCCGAAGTATCCAGCCTTACGGCATCCCCGGCCATTTTCAGGGGCGCGATCTCCCGATGGATATCCCGTTCGTCCCGCTGCTGGATCTCCCTGAGAATTTTGCTGTAGTCCGCCTTTTGCCCCTTGGCGGCCAGCTCATCTGCGCGGCGCCGGGCGCGCACTTCCGCAGAAGCAGTCAGGAAAATCTTAACCGTTGCCTGCGGCAGCACCACCGTGCCGATATCCCGGCCATCCATAATGACATTGTGCTGCTTGGCCGCCTCCCGCTGCATGTCCAGCAGCATTTCCCGAACCACCGGATATGCGGAAACCTGGCTGGCTTTCTGGGAAATGTCCTGGGTGCGGATGTCGTTTGTCACATCCATGCCGTTCATGATCATATGCTGAACGCCGTCATCATCGTATTCCATGCCGATGGTCAGCTCGTCGAGATAGCGGGTGATTCCGTCAATGTCCCTGGGGCTGATGCCCCACAGGTCGAAAAAGTAGGCTACCGTACGGTAAATTGCTCCAGTGTCCACATAGTAATAGTTCAGCTCCTTCGCCAGCCGTCTGGCAATGGTGCTCTTGCCTGCCCCGGCCGGGCCGTCAATGGCGATGGAAATTTTCTGTTCCATGGTAACTCCTCATTTCTGTTATCGTCCGGATATATCCTGCGGTATATCAGCTTTCGCTTCTGAGCTTGGCCAGAGCGGAAGCTTCCCTGTCCAGCACTTCCTCGGGAGTAAGCCCCAGATTTCTGCCAGCTTCCTCCGGAGTCATGGGCCGGCTTCCTTCCAGACCGAAGCGCAGCGTCAGCAGTCTGGCGTCCTCCTCGCTAAGGGAAGACAGCAAATCCAAAATACGCGCCCGGCTCTGAAACTGCGCGGTGTCCTCCACCGCCTGCTGGGCTTCCTCGCTCTGCGCTTCGGGATCCGGCGCTTTGCTTGCCTGAGCCAGCAGGCGTGCGTCATCCAGCATTTTCCGGACGGCGGAAGCTTCCTCCACGCTCATATGCATCTGCAGGGCAATTTCCTCCAGCGTCGGGTTTCTGCCGAGATCGCACAGCAGCCTTTCGTCTGCGGCGCGGTAGTCCTCCAGGGCAGTGCGAAGCTTCCGGCCAACGCCGTCAGCTCTGGCCTGCAGGGTTACAGCCTTTGCCAGATAAAGCCGAATCCAGCGATCCCTGTACGGCGCGTACCCGCCGCCCCGGAAGCTGCGGATCGCCTGCCACAGGCCCAGGCTGCCCTCCTGAATCAGGTCCAGTAGCAGAACGCCATAGCCCACATGCGTTTTGGCAAGCTCAACCACCCGTCTCAGCCCCAAGTGCGTCAGCGCAAGCATGGCCTGCTCGTCCCCTCGGGCACATCGTTCCGCCAAAGCCTGCTCGTCACCGAAAGCGGGGGTATCCGCCACCTCCTCCAGGTACAGTCGCAGCGGATCATTCGGCTCCAGTTCCTTCGGATTCAGGCCGTTTTTCACCAGCTGTGTTTCCTGCCGCAGGCGCAGGGACGCTTCGCCCATGCCGCCCTTTGGCAGTCCGGAAATGTCCAGACTCATGTCCGCCGTTTCCAACGCAAGGAAAGCCGCCTCTACCTCCTGCTGTTCTTCTCCCTCCAGCAGAGCCAGCAGATTGGCAGCGGAAATCACAGCTCCGGGCCGCCTGGCTGACAGAAAGGCCTCCCAGGGGCTTTGCTCAAACGAAAAGTCCAGTTCATTCATTCAGAAAGTCCTCCAATCCCAGGCTGGCGCCGTTTTTTTGCAGCTTGTCCATAGCCTGGCGCTCGATCTGGCGAACCCGCTCCTTGGAAATGCCCAGCATTTTGCCGATCTGCTCCAGAGAATAGCAGCGGCCATCCTCCATGCCGAAATGCAGGCGCAGAATCTGCTGCTGCCGGCTGTTCAGGTCTGACAGAAGCTGGTCCAGGGTATGCACCAGCTCCTGACGCACCAGCTCCTCATAGGGCTGGGGAGCCTGAATATCTTCCACCTGGGTGTGCAGGCCGCCTTCCCCGTCCTCTCCTGCCGGAACGTCCAGAGAACGGATATCCAAATTCAGCCCCATGAGTTCCCGTACCTTGTTCTCCGGCAGGCCGCTTTTTTCCGCGATTTCCGAAAGACTCGGCTCTTCCCCGTTCTCCTGAATCAAGGCGGCCCGAACCGCTTCGATCTTCCGCATACGCTCAGCGGTGTGCAGGGGGACTCGGATGGAGCTGCCATGGTTCAGCAGGCACCGGGTCACACCCTGACGAATCCACTTAGTTGCGTAGGTGGAAAACCGGAAATCCATGGTATAATCAAATTTTCTGGCAGCAGCCAGCAGGCCGATGCTGCCCTCCTGGATCAGGTCCAACAGCGCCACGCCCCGGCCGGCATACTCCCGGGCAATAGACACCACCAGCCGCAGATTGGAATTGACCATTTTGCGGATGGCATCCTCGTCTCCCTCGGCGCAGCGCCGCGCAAGCTCCCGCTCCTCCTCCGCGCTCAGGCGGGGATATTCCCGAATCTCCCGGAGAAACTGGCGCACATCGTCTTCCCCGGCGCTGACGGGCAGATCTGTTTGCTTGTCCAAAAGCTCTGTCATGACTTGATTCCTTTTCTTTCCTTCATCCTGTCCCGCAGGGCCAGCAAGTCCTCCTCCGTCTCCACCCGGCCGGATTGGTATTCCCGCTGAATGGTACGGACGCAGTCCAAAAGGGCCTGCTCATTCACCGGCCCCTGCTGGCGCTGCAGCAGCCCGGCGATATGGGACATTTCCTCGGGGGTAAAATCCGTCAGGCCGCTGAAAGCCACCTCCAGGCCCTCCCGATGGCGCTGGCTCAGCTGCGCATAGGCCCGGCCCAGCAGCTGGGAGGAGAACATCTCCGGCGTCAGGCCCTCGGTCTGATCCAGCAGCGCCGGCTCCTGCAGGATAAGGGCCAGAAGCATCTCCTCCGCCATGGCGGATTTAATATTGTCATAGCGGATGCTGCGGCTCTGGGGCTGCAATGCCCGGGCTGGGGCCAGATCCAGTTTTTCCTGCTTTTTCTTTTCCCTGGCCAGACGGCGCTTGAAAGCGCGGTTCACCTCCAGCTTCATGGCTTCCATGCTGATTTTGGCGGCTTCCGCCACCCGGCCGGCATAGACCTCCCGCTGGACAGAGCTGCTCAGGCTGCTGATCAGTTCTGCGCACTCCTGCAGATACTTCACCTTCTGGTCGTCGTCCCCAAGATCGTATTTTTTCAGAATGGCCGCCAGCTGGTACTCCACCCGGTTGGAGGATTCCTCCAGCAGCAGCTTGAACCGGTCGGCGCCGAATTTTTGTAAAAATTCATCCGGGTCCTTGGCGTCCCGCATTTTCAGAACCTTGACCTGCAGACCCGCCCGTTCCAGAATGGGAATGGCACGCTGGGTGGCGTTCTGTCCGGCGTCATCGCCGTCGTAGATCAGCACCACCTGATCGGTATACCGGGACAGCAGAACCGCGCCATCCTCCGTCAGGGCTGTGCCCAGAGAAGCCACCGCACAGTCAAACCCGTACTGATGCAGGGCAATGGCGTCCATGTAGCCCTCCACCAGAATCAGATACCCCATCTTGCTTTTCTTGGCAAGGTTCAGGGCAAACAGGTTTTTCCGCTTGTTGAAAATCAGGGTTTCCGGGGAATTTAAGTACTTGGCGGCAGATTTGTCCCGGTCGTTCATAATCCGCCCGCCGAAACCGATGACATTGCCCCGGACGTCGATGATGGGAAACATCAGCCGGTCCCGGAACCGGTCAAAGAGATTGCCGTTTTTTTTCGATACGGTGACAAGTCCCGAATCCCGCAGCTCCTGGTCGGTATAGCCCTTTTCCCGCAGGGTGTCCGTCAGCCCCGACCAGCTGTCCGGGGCGTAGCCGATGCCGAATTTGGTCAAGGTGGATTTGGTCATTCCCCGGCCAAGGGCATATTGCAGCGCTCCGGCGCCAACAGGGGTGGAAAGCTGGCTGTGAAAGTACCGCGCCGCGTCCTTGTGCAGCGCCCAAAGCCGCTCCTGCTGGCGGTACCGGCTCTGGTACTGCTCGTCATCCGGCACCTCCATTCCCGCCCGCCTGGCCAAAGCCCGGACAGCGTCGGGGTAGCTTAAGCCCTCGATCTCCATCTGAAAGTTGATAACATTGCCGCCCTTGTGACAGCCGAAGCAATAATACATTCCCTTATCCGGCGTCACGGAAAAGGAGGCGGTCTTCTCCCCATGGAAGGGGCACAGGCCAAACAGGTTGGAGCCGGAACGTTTCAGGCTCACATATTGGGAAACCACGTCCTCAATGGGATTTCTGGCCGCAAGTTCATCCAAAAACGCAGACGGAAACGCCATAGTTACCCCCTCCTTTCCGGGCAGGTTCTTTATAATTATAACACATTATCCCCGGACATTCCAGCCCATGGGAATGAAAAGTTCTGTATATTTGTCCACAGCGTAATTGTCGGTCATGCCGGCGATATAGTCACAGACAATTCGCTCCATACCGTCGAAGGAAAGCTGGGGCTGGAAATCCTCCGGCAGCGCTTCCGGGTGCTTGACGTAATATTCAAACAGCTGCTGAAGCATGGCCTTTGCCTTGCTCTCCTCCCCCTTGGCCACGGGGTTGCGGTAGACCCGCTCGAACATAAAAGAACGCAGATCCTTCAGCGCCTTATCCACCCCCGGCGACAGGCAAACCGCTCCCGTTTCCCGGGAGGTACGGATGGCGTCTGTGACCAGGGTGTTGATCCGAACGCTGTGGGTATTTCCCAGCACGGCGGAAATGGCCCGGGGAATGTCATCGTTGCTCAGAATCCCCGCCCGAATAGCGTCATCAATGTCATGATTGACGTAGGCAATCTGATCCGAGCGGCGGACAATCTGCCCCTCCAGCGTCTCGGGCCAGTACTGCCCGGTATGGCCCAGAATCCCCAAGCGCACCTCATGGGTCAGGTTCAGTCCCTGTCCGTTTTTCTCCAGGCAGTCCACCACCCGCAAACTCTGCTCGTTATGCCGGAACGGTTTGCCGATGCACTCCGACAGAGCTGCTTCTCCCGCGTGACCGAAGGGAGTGTGTCCCAGGTCATGGCCCATGGCAATGGCCTCCGCCAGATCCTCGTTGAAGCCCAGCGCCCGGGTAATGGTTCCGGCGATCCGGGATACTTCCAGGGTATGGGTCATCCGGGTGCGGTAATGGTCACCCTCAGGCCGTAAAAAAACCTGGGTCTTATGTATCAGCCGGCGGAACGCTTTGCTATGTACAATCCGGTCGATGTCCCGCTGATAGCAGGTGCGTACATCCTCCTCCCGGGGCTCCTCATACCGGGGTCTGCCCTTGGATTGATCCGAAAAGCTTGCCAGAGGATTCAGCCGTTCATGCTCCTGCCGTTCCAGTTCTTCCCGCACTGTCATTGCGTTTCCCTCCTAATTCCGTTATTGATGGAATCCCGCATATGCCGCCCGGCAGGATCAGGCCCCGGTTTCCGCAGGAAACGCCCTGTATTCCTGTCCGATTTCCATTGCTTCCACTGCTCCGCTGGTCATGTCTGCCAGACGTTTCAGGAATGGCTGCGCCTGGTTTTCCGGGAACAGCAGCTCCAGCTCCACCTCGGCGCCGAAATCCGCCCGGCGGATAATCCCGCCGAACGCGGCAGTCTCCAGCTTTACCCGCTGGTAAAACGGATAGGGGCAGGGTACATACAGCGCCGTCCATACCCGTTTCCAGGATTTCCCGGCCGCGTCCACAGCCAGCTTCGCCCCCCTGGTATACGCCCGTACCAATCCTCCCGCGCCCAGAAGGATGCCGCCAAAGTACCGTGTCACCACACACACCGCATTAAACAGCTCCTCCCGCTGCAGCACCTGAAGCATGGGCATCCCCGCCGTGCCGCCGGGTTCTCCGTCATCAGAAAAGCGTACCGCGCCGTCTCTGAGGATATACGCCCAGCAGTTATGGGCGGCATCATAGTGCCGCTTTTTCATTTCCTGAATTCTTGCCAGAGCTTCCTCCTCGGTGTCCACCGGCCAGAGTCTTCCGATGAATCGGGACTTTTTCTCTGTAAATTCGTCCTCACCGAACCGGGCCGGCACAAGGTATTCGTCCAAGCCTTCAGCACTCCTTGATGACATACTCTCTGAGCCTGCCGTAGAGAATCCCGTCCAATACGGCTTCGATTTCAATGCCTTCAGCGGTGTATTCCACGGCCAACACCCGGGCGCCGTCGTGCAGAGTCTCCACGATACCCCCCTTGGCATAGGGCAGACAGACCACAACGTGGTGCCTCGTCTGATTCAGCGCCTTTTCGATGGCCGTCAGCAGACCGTTTAGATTGCGATCCGTTTTTGCGGAAATCGCCACCACATTCTCCCCCACCGGGATATCCTCGGGGAGTACCAGATCCGCCTTGTTGTAGCATTTCAGCACCGGAGTTTCCGGCTTTGCCAGCTGGTCAATCAATTTGTCTGCTACGGCAATGTGCTCCTCCCGATTGGGATCGGCGGCATCGATGACGTGCAGCAGCAGATCCGCGTATTCCAGCTCCTCCAGTGTGGCACGGAACGCACTCACCAGTTGATGGGGCAGCTTCGCGATAAAGCCCACCGTGTCGGACAGAATCACGTCCAGAGTATCGGAGACTGCAAGCTGCCGGGACGTGGTGTCCAATGTGTCAAACAGGCGGTTGTTGGCGGGAATCCCCGCCCCTGTCAGCCGGTTCAGCAGCGTGGATTTTCCCGCGTTGGTATAGCCCACAATGGCCACCACCGGCACGGAATTTTTGATCCTTCGCTCTCTCTGAACAGCACGGGTTCGCCGCACCTGCTCCAGCTCATTTTCCAGGCGGTTGATTCGCTCCCGGATGTGGCGGCGGTCAGATTCCAGCTTGGTTTCACCGGGGCCTCGAGTGCCGATGCCGCCACCCTGGCGGCTTAAGCTTGCGCCCATGCCGGAAAGCCGGGGCAGCAGATACTTGTACTGCGCCAATTCCACCTGGAGACGGCCTTCTCTGGTTCGGGCGCGCTGGGCGAAGATGTCCAGAATCAGGGCGCTGCGGTCCAGAACTGTGACGCCAATGATCTCCTCCAGCGCCCGAATGTTGCCCGGAGACAGCTCATTGTCCAAAATGACCATATTGGAGCCAGTGGCCTCCACCAGCATTTTCACTTCCCGCGCTTTTCCCTCCCCAATAAAGCTGTGGGGATCGGGGGCATGGCGGTTTTGCAGCACCTTCCCGGTGCAGAAGCCCCCGGCGGTTTCCAAAAGTGCGTCCAGCTCCTCCAGCGTCTCGTCGGTGGCGGTTTGTTCTTTCGTAAAGCAGTCCGCGTTCAGGCCCACCAGCACGGCCCGTTCCTGAACCTTCCGGTCAAAATCTGGTTCCATAATTCCTCCATAGATTCCGTTTCGATTCGTATATCCCATTCTGCGCAGCGCGGGCAGCCTGTTTCCTCGGGGAATTTATTCATACTATTTTTTGATAAAATGGTTCCATTTTATCAAAAAGGCATCGTCTTGCGGCTCTGTCATGTTTGGTATTTTCGGAATAGAAAATACCAAAAATTCGTCTTATACTCGTTCTAAGGAAAAAGAGGTTGAAGACCTTTTTATAGCACCGCAGCGTTAAGAACGGTATGCGACGGCGTTTGCGGCGGTTCGCCGCAAAAAGGAAACGCCATCAGGCGGTTCCTTCTTTATAATACTGATATTCCATTAAAAAGTTTCATTCGCAAGAATGGAACATTTTTATGAAATATCAGTATCAAATAGAAAAAATCCGCACTACGCTTCCGTAGTGCGGTGTTCAGCATCTTACTTCAGGCCAAAGCGCTTGTTGAACCGGTCAACACGTCCACCGGTGTCAACCAGCTTCTGCTTGCCGGTATAGAAAGGGTGGCACTTGGAGCAGATCTCAACACGAATGTCCTTCTTGGTAGAACCGGTGGTAAAGACATTGCCACATGCACAGCGGATCGTGGTCTGTTCGTACTTGGGATGGATACCTTCCTTCATTTCGTTCACCTCTTTCTTATCAGCTAAAGGGCAAATTAACCCCTGGCAATCATCAATCGCCCGGTTATCATACCATAAGCGGAGCAGGATTGCAAGTGTTTTTTTCATTATTTTTCAAAAAGTCCGCTTTTCCTTTCCGCGCCGAAGGGATGGCAGGCCGCAAGGGAACCCGCACAGCCGGGCAAGTGGGATTCGGCATCCTGATTCGCGGAGGGCAGAATGATCCCATGTATGGGATACCGGTTCTTATCCCGTTTTTTCCTGAAACCGTTGGGTTTTCAGGAAGCAGGAATCGCCTGGCGGCGCTTCCCTTTTGCGGCGAATCGCCGCAGAAGGCATCTGCTGCAGTTCTGAATGCAGCTGTGGTGCGATAAAACGGTTTTCAACCCTTTTCATCTGAACCCGTATGAAAGGCTGCTTCTGCATAAGGCCAAAGGGTTTGGTAAAAACGTATCAGTGATTTTCAAGCCACTCGCTGACCCGGGTCTTGGCCAGTCGCCTGATATCCTCAGCGGGATAGCCGGAAGCTTCGCCGCCGCCGACATGCAGAAAATACAGGCCCTCGGGGGTCTGATACAGATCCTCCTCGTAGCCGGCGGGATCTCCCAGCTGGCCGAAGGAATACGCCTTGATCCGGGTCGCGGTCTCGGTATCGTATTCCCTCTTGCAGATGATCTTTTTCATGGAATGCGCCTCCTTTCGGATAGGATATGGGCTTAATTATACACAAAACGGTTCGGAAATCAAGTCTTAAAATGGGACGCGGCAAACTTTTCCCTGAAAATTGGCTGATGAACCCATTTTATCCCGGAAAAGGGCCGGCCCGAACTGTACAAACTGCATAAACCAAACGGCTTTTCCCAGAAAATACCCCTTGCTTTCCCAGGGGATAAATGCTATTCTATTGGAAAATGGAGGCAGAAGAATGCGGGATTTTCCGATTTTCTCAACCGAATACGGCGTGTCCAGCCTGGTTTTGAAGCAGATTCCCTATAAACGGGAAGCCTATATCCGTATTCGGGATGTGCAGCCGGGTGGCCTTGCGGCGCATTTGCGGGAATGCGCTGACTTCTGCCACGCAGCAGGCGCGGAGAAGGTCTTTGCCTCTGGCCATGGGGACCTGGCGCGGTTTCCCTTCCACACCGCTGTACTGGAAATGCAGGGCACAGCCCGGGTCGAAGAAGGAAAGCTTGCCAATCTGGTTCCGGTAACGCGGACCACAGCGGCAAAATGGCGGGCCATTTATCAGGAGAAAATGGCGTCTGTGGACAACGCGCAGGCGCTGGAGGCTCGGGATGAGCAGCGGATCGCGGAAAGCGGCGGAACCTATTTCGTCTGCGGCAGCGGGGAACTGCTGGGCATCGGCTGGCTGGAGGACTGCAAGCTTCTGGCCATAGCCTCCGCCAAAAAAGGTGCGGGAGAAGCGGTCATGTACACGCTGATGTCCTTGGCAGAGGGATCACAGATAACGCTGGAGGTGGCATCCACCAACACGCGGGCAATCCGTCTGTACGAAAGACTGGGGTTCGTGCGGACTGCGGAGCTTTCCCGCTGGTATCGCGTCTGGTAAAAATGCGAAAGTGCTCTGGAAAAATGCTTGACATCATGCGCGCTTTGTGTTACAATACCCCAGTGTCAAGTTATCTTGCTTGACGGGGAGGTACCCGATGGACGCGCTGGAAATGGCACTGCTGTTTGACTATTATGGCGGTCTTCTCACCGACAGACAGAGGGACTGCTTTGACATGCGCTATCTTCAGGATCTTTCCCTGGGGGAAATCGGTCAGGTGCTGGGCATCAGCCGTCAGGCCGTGTGTGACAATCTGACCCGGGCGGAAGCGCTTCTGCGGAAGATGGAAAGCAATGTGGGCTGTGTCAGCCGTCAGCTGAAAAACCGCAGGGCCGTGCAGCGTATTCTGCAAGCCGCCGCCGCATTGAGCCGTTCTTCCGACGATGCTGTTTCCAGCCTGGCGGAACAAATTCTGTCTGCCGCCCGGGAGTTGGAGGAATAAAGCAATGGCATTTGAAGGCTTAACGGAAAAAATTTCCGCCACGTTCAAAAAGCTTCGCGGCAAGGGCCGTCTGAAAGAAGCTGACGTAAAAGAGGCCATGCGGGAGATCCGCATGGCGCTGCTGGAAGCGGACGTCAGCTATAAAGTGGTCAAGGACTTTACCAGATCTGTCACCGAGCGCTGCATCGGCGCCGATGTATTGGAATCGCTGACCCCCGCCCAGATGATCGTCAAGATCGTCAACGAGGAGCTTTGCAAGCTCATGGGCAGCGATACCAGGCACATTACCATCAATCCCAACGGTCCCACCGTCATCATGCTGGTGGGATTGCAGGGCGCGGGCAAAACCACCAATGGAGCGAAGCTTGCCGGCCTGCAAAAACGTCAGGGCCGGAATCCCCTTCTGGTGGCCTGCGACATCTACCGTCCCGCCGCCATTCAGCAGCTGCAGGTCTGTGGGGAAAAGCTGGGCATTCCTGTTTTTGAAAAAGGAACCCAGGATCCGGTTCAGACGGCTAAGGATGCCGTTCTCTATGCCCGTCAGCATGGACACGATATGGTGCTTCTGGATACTGCCGGCCGCCTGCATGTGGACGAGGCTCTGATGACGGAGCTGAAAAACATCAAGGCCGCTGTCAAGCCGGACGAAATCATGCTGGTTGTGGATGCCATGACCGGTCAGGACGCGGTCAATGCGGCCCAGAGCTTTAACGACTGGCTGGATATTGATTCCGTTATGCTGTCCAAGCTGGACGGCGACGCCCGTGGCGGCGCGGCCCTTTCGGTTCGGGCCGTCACCGGAAAGCCCATCAAGTTTGCCGGCATCGGGGAAAAGCTGGAGGACATTGAACCGTTCCATCCCGACCGGATGGCAAACCGGATTCTGGGCATGGGCGATATGCTCACCCTGATTGAAAAGGCGGAAAAAACCTACGACGCCAAGAAAGCCGCCGAAATGGAGCAGAAGCTCAAAAGCAACAGGTTTACCCTGCAGGACTTCTACGATCAGCTTGTGCAGATGAAATCCATGGGTTCCATGGAGGAAATCCTGGCCCAGATGCCAGGCGGTGCCAATCTGAAGGGCGTCAAGCTGGACGAGAAAGCCATGGCGCACACCGAGGCCATTATCCTGTCCATGACTCCCCGGGAGCGGGAAAAGCCCGAAATCATCGGCGCCAGCCGCAAGAAGCGCATCGCTGCAGGCGCAGGTGTCCAGGTGTCGGATGTGAACAGGCTGCTCAAATCCTTCGAGCAGATGCGCAAGCTGATTAAGCAGTTCTCCGGCCCCGGCGCCGGGAAGAAAATGAAGCGTATGAGCCGCATGGGAGGCTTTGGCGGCTTTCCCGGCTTGTGACGCGGCTGCGGATCATTTACGGACGGCAGCTTTTTCGGCGGGATAACCCCGGATATTATTTGTTCGCTGAAAGCAAAATGCTTTGCGATATAGATTACACAGATTTTTGGAGGTGAAACTCTCATGGTTAAGATCAGACTGAGAAGAATGGGCGCGAAGAAGGCCCCCTACTACCGCATCGTTGTTGCCGACGCTCGCTCCCCCCGCGATGGCCGCTGCATTGAGGAAATCGGCACCTACAATCCCCTGACCGAACCCGCTACCGTTACGGTCAACGCGGAAAAAGCCCAGGCATGGATCAAGAACGGCGCACAGCCCACCGATACTGTCCGCGGCCTGCTGAAGAACGCTGGCGTTCTGTAAGATCCCCCAAAGGAGAATCCCATAATGAAAGAACTTTTGCTGTATATGGCAAAGAATCTGGTGGATGATCCGGAGGCAGTCACCGTTACCGAAATCGATGGCGAGGACGGCAAGGTGCTGGAGCTGCGTGTCGCGGAAGGCGACATGGGCAAGGTGATCGGCCGCCAGGGACGGATTGCGAAAGAAATCCGTACCATTATTAAGACTGTAGCCCAGCGCACAGGCGAGAAGGTCACGGTCGAAATCGTGGATTAAGCGAGGATGCGTGACGGTTCCGTCACGCATTTTTCGTTTGGGAGCCGTGGCCGTAATCACTCGGATCGGCTCCCCGCGATGCGGGAATGGATCGCCTGTGCCGTTCCGTTCGTATCATTGTTTTGACAGGAGGCGCATACCGCTATGAGACTTCCCTTTATTGAAGCCGGGCAGATTGTCACCACCCATGGACTGCAAGGCGAAATCAAGGTGCTGTCCTGGCTGGATTCCCCGGAAATGCTGTGTGAATTTGACCGCTGCCGCATTCAGGGAAAAGAATATGCCATGGAATCCGTCCGGGTGCAGAAAACCTGCAATCTGGTGAAGCTAAAGGGTGTGGATACCATGGAGGACGCCCAGGCTCTGCGCAGAAAGGTATTGGAGCTGTATCGGGAGGATATCCGAGGCGATGTGATTTTCGCCGCCGAGCTGACCGATATGCAGGTTTTCGTCGGGGAAGAAAATATCGGCAAAATCACCGAGGTGCTGGATTATCCCGGAAATTCCGTCTATGTGGTCAAGGGAGAAAGGGAATATATGATTCCGGCGGTAAAGCAGTTCATCCTTTCCACCGATATGGAAGCCAACAGGATGCAGGTTCGGCTGATTCAGGGGATGCGCAGCGATGAGGATTGACATTCTGACGCTGTTTCCCGATACCATGGGGGATGTGCTGTCGGAAAGCATTCTGGGCCGGGCCCAGGAACGGGGATTTGTTCAGATTGAAACCCGTCAAATCCGGGACTATACCGCGAACAAGCAGAACCAAGTGGACGACTATCCCTATGGCGGCGGACGGGGCGCCATCATGCAGGCAGACCCGCTGTACCGCTGCTGGGAAGCGGCGTGCGACGAGGCGGGAGGGCCGGTGCATACCATTTACCTGTCCCCCTGCGGGCATATCTTCAAACAGTCGGACGCCATTCGCCTGAGCAAAATGGATGCCGTCATTCTGGTCTGCGGCCACTACGAGGGCATTGACCAGCGCTTTATCGACGAATGCGTGGACGAAGAAATTTCCCTGGGTGACTTTGTCCTGACGGGTGGAGAAATCGCGGCCATGGCGGTGGCGGACGCGGTGTGCCGCATGGTTCCCGGGGTTTTGGCCGACCCGGAATGCTTTGAGGATGAGAGTCATTTCAACGGGCTGCTGGAATACCCCCAGTACAGCCGCCCAGCTGTCTGGCATGGCCAGGAGGTACCCCAGATTCTGCTCTCCGGAAACCATGAAAAGGTGGCCCAGTGGAGAAGAAAGCAGTCCTTGCGCCGCACCAGGCAGCGGCGTCCGGATATGTACAAAAAGCTGGATCTGTCATCCAGGCAGGATCAAAAACTCCTGAAGGAAATGGATCTTGAGGATCAGGCGGAAAAATCGCCGCGGCAGGGGTAATGCCCGATGCCGCGGCGTGTTGGACTACCTGTTCCGGCCGCTGCCGGCCAGTCTGTTCACGATCCGTTCCATCTCCTGTTCTGACCGGGCGCTGTGGGCTTGACCCAGAACCGCCTCCTTTTCTGAATCCGTCATAGCGCCGAACCGGCTCATGGCCGTTTCACTCCGCGCCAGCATCATGGAAAAGCCCACGGGCATTTCCCCGATATCCATGCAATCACCCCCACCGTAGCATTCGCAGAATTTCAGGAAAGCATACCTGTATGACATTGTGTAATACAAATTCTTACGAAAAAGGATGGAACCTTTTTATAGGAATATCCTATAAGACGAATTTTGGATTTTTTCTATTCCGAAAATACCAAAAAGGACAGCGCCGTAAGGCGATGTTTCCTGGATAAAAGGAAACCATTTTATCCAGAAATCGTATAAGGAGGCAGAACCGTGAATCAACTGGAAACCTTCAAAAAATGGATCGCCGAAAGCAGCCGCATTGTGGCCTTCACCGGGGCAGGCGTCAGCACCGAGTCCGGAATCCCGGACTTTCGCAGTGTGGATGGATTGTACAATCAGAAGTTTGAATTTCCCCCGGAGCGCATCATCAGCCACAGCTTCTATCTGCAGCGGCCCGAGTATTTCTTCCGCTTCTATCGGGAGAAGATGCTCCCTCTGGACTTCGAACCGAATATCACCCACAAGGTGCTGGCAAAGTGGGAAGCACAGGGCAAGCTGTCCGCAGTTGTCACCCAGAATATTGACGGGCTGCACCAGAAGGCCGGCAGCAAGAAGGTCTACGAGCTGCACGGGTCTGTCCTGCGCAACTACTGCACCCGCTGCCGCAAATTCTATCCCGCTGAATTCATCCGGGATTCCGTGGGTGTGCCGAAATGCACCTGCGGCGGCACGGTAAAGCCCGATGTGGTACTCTACGAGGAAGGGCTGGAGCCGGACACCGTGGAGAAAAGCGTCATGGCCATCCGCTCCGCCGATATGATGATCGTGGCCGGCACCAGCCTGACGGTCTATCCGGCAGCCGGACTCATCAATTACTATCGGGGCAGGCGCCTGGTACTGATCAACCGGGATGAGACACCCTACGACAGCCGGGCCGACCTGGTGCTCCACGAAAGCCTGGGAGATGTGTTCTCACAGCTATAACAACGCGGGAAAACCATGGGGTTTCCAGCGTGCCGAATAACCCCGGTTCTGCGTATCGCAAAACCGGGGTTAGGTATGCAAAACGGGAAAATCCGTGAAATAATAGAAAACGCTGGTTCCGGGTGGAACTCCTGTAATCTATAACGCAGCATCCGTGCCAAGATTTTTTTCAATATGGCTTTTGTTTTTTGTGAAATACCTTGACAGGCGAGGTATTTCATGCTATCATGAACTGCAAAGGGGGAATGACCATGTCTATTGCCGGGGATCTGATCCGTGGGCATACCGACGCCATCATTCTGGCCCGCCTGCTCCGGGGTGACAGCTACGGGTATGAGATCAACAAAGTCATTTCTACGCTTTCCTCCGGGCGGTTCGAGCTGAAGGAGGCCACCCTCTACACCGCCTTCCGGCGGCTGGAGGATCAGGGATACATCGCCTCCTACTGGGGGAGCAGCGGCGCGGGGGCGCGCCGGCGGTACTACACCATCACATCCGCCGGGCGGGAAGCCTGCCATCGGCTGGTTGACGAATGGCGGGAAACGAAAGAAATCATGGATAAACTTCTGGAAGCGGAGGAAAGGATATGAGAGAACAGCTGATTCAATATGTGCAGCTCCTGTTCGCGGGGGCGCAGGACTGCGAGGATACCAAGCAGGAGATTTTGCAGAACACCCTGGACCGCTACGACGACCTGATCGCCGATGGTAAAAGCCCGGAGGCCGCCTACCGCCTGGCCATCATGGGCATCGGTGACATTAACGAGATCCTGGGTGCTGCGCCCTGTGCCACCCTCAGCGCACCTGCAGTGGAGACGAAGCCCGAAAAACAGGATACCGCCCCCCAGAACGAGCTGAGCAAAAGCGTCAGCGGTTTGATTTGGGCTGTCGGTATCGCGCTGTACTTCCTCATCAGCTTTATCACCTGCGCCTGGCACATTACCTGGGTGATCTTCCTGATCATCCCGGCGGTTCAGAGCCTGGTCAGGCTGCTTCTGGAGCGGAGGGACGCGGATAAAGTACCCTATAGCGGCAGCCGGCAGCTGAAAAAAAGCCTCGACGGTATCATCTGGCTTCTCGGTCTGGCGCTGTACTTTATCGTCAGCTTTGCCACCGGCGGCTGGTATATCACCTGGGTGCTGTTTCTCATCACGGCGGCTGTTCAGGGGCTTGCCAGAGCCATTCTGGATCTGAAGGAGGCAGTGGAGTATGAAAACTAACGCCATAATACGCATCATCGTTTGGAGCGTCGTCCTTTTGCTGCTTTGCGCCGTTTTGTTCGCGGGGCTGAATTTCCGTGCCTTATCCCGCTGGCGCGCTTCCCTTCAGGAAGACGCCAATTCCCCCACTGTGTCCAATGCGGCTCCAAGCGAGGAAAGCCCAAGCAATGACCCGTCATCGAGTGCCGCGGACACAAACACGGCCGCCAGTGTCCCCGCCAATTCCGTGCGGGAGATTGAGATCGACTGGGTTTCCGGCTCCATTCAGATCATACCCACGGATGTGACGGAGATCACCTTCACGGAAACCGAGGTCATCGACGCCGAATATGCCATGGTCTGGAAGCTGGAAGGCGAAAAGCTGTCCATTGAATTCTGTGCCGGGCAAACCGTTTCCGGCTTCGGCTCCTGGAATGTGCCGGAAAAAGACCTGATGATCCAGGTGCCCCGGGACTGGATCTGCGACAGCCTGGAAGCGGAAACGGCGTCAGCCAAGCTGGAGGTCACCGGCCTGACCATCCGGGAGGTGGAAGTGGACAGTGCCAGCGGCGAATGTGTGTTCACAGACTGCGCTGTGTATGAATTGGATCTGGACACCGCCTCCGGGGACGTCCGCTTCACGGGAACGCTGAACAGCATGGACTGCGACGCGGCCTCCGCCAGCGTCTATGCCGTTTTGGAAAACATCCCAAAACAGATCAAGATGGACATCATGTCCGGCGATCTGGACATGACGCTGCCCGAGGACGCCGGATTCACCCTGATCATGGACACCATAACCAATCATTTCACCTCTGATTTCACCACCACCTCCCGCAACGGCAGCTTTATCTGCGGTGACGGCGGCTGCCGCATCAACGTGGACGGCATGAGCGGCAATGTCACCATCCGCAAGCCGTCCCAAGTCCCGGCTGAAACCCATCACGACGAAAACCACGCCTGAAAAACCTGCCGGGGAACGGAAATTTCCGCTCCCCGGCTTACTCTTAAAATTCCCCGGCGTCGTACATGACCGCAGACAGGGCGCACAGCGGAGCCGTTTCGCAGCGGAGAATCCGTCTCCCCAGCGTACACACCTGCAGGCCCGCTTCCCTGGCCTGGGCAACCTCCGCCTCCTCCAGTCCCCCCTCCGGGCCGGTCATAATGCTGACGGTTTGATAGCTTCCGCTCCGCAGCGCCGCTTTCAGCGTCACAGCCCGTTCGTTTTCATAGAACAGCAGCGCCTTATCCGCCTCGGACGCCTGGCGCAAAGCCTCCGGGAAGCTGTCCAGAAGCCGCACCCGGGGGATTCTCCCCCGGCCGGACTGCTCTGCGGCGGAGCGGGCAATTCTCTGCCAGCGTTCCAGCTTCCTGCTCAGATTTCTGTCCTCCGGCCTGGAGATGCACCGGGCGGAGGGAAACGCCGCAATTTCATAGGCCCCCAGCTCCGTGGCCTTCTGGATCACATGCTCCAGCTTGTCCGCCTTGGGAAACGCCACATAAACGCTGACCCTGACCGCCGCTTCCGAAGCTGCCATCCGACGCTGTGTCACTGCTAACGTCCATTTCCCGGCATCCAGAACCCGGCACAGGCATTCCCGCCCCAGACCGTTGCAGAGCAATACCTCCTGGCCCTGCTTCAGCCGCAGAACCCTGGCATGCTGCGCGTTTTCCCCGGTCAGCGCCAGAACGCTCCCCTCCAGTTCCTCCGGCTCCACAAAAAACCGAACCATTTCGCCAAGCCCCCTTCTGCTGCGCACTGGTGCCGGCGCAGCGCTGATACGGATATTTCATAAAATGGAACCATTTTATCAAAAAATAGCATGAGAATCGCCGGGCAGACGGCCCTTCACCATGCTGGAAACCGCGTTCAGGAAAAACTCCGTAATGTCCTCCGCGCTGGTGTCCGCCTCATCCGACAGCCAGACCAGGGCCGTATTGAACAGCGCGCCAATGTAAATGTACAGCTCATATTTTTTGATGGACGCAGCCGGCATGGTTCCCTCGATGCTTTCGTGGAACAGGTTCAGCTCGTACAGCAGCGTCATTCCAAAACCGGAGCGGCACAGATCCAGCACATAATTCTGATACTTTTTGAAATATTGAAAGCTCAGAAGCAGATTGTCATAGGTGTAGAAGTTTCCCTGTTCATACCGGATTTCCTTTTGGTAATCCCCCAGAGCATCCCGGATCAGCGTAATCAGCACATCCTCCTTGGAGGAATAGTTCCGATAGAACGAGGACCGGGCCACCCCTGCCACCCGGATGATTTCGCTGATGCGGATATCGGTCAGACTTTTTTCCCGCATCAGGGAAAACAGGGCGTCCACAATCCTGCTCTTTACCCGCTGATTGGCTTCGACTCGTTTGTCCATCCGGTTTTCCTCCAAAGTAACTGAAACATTTTTATAGAATTTGTATCACATCCGGCAGTTGATGTTCCCCCGACACTGTGATAAACTTGGTTATATTGTACCACATTTCCCCGCAAAGTCAACGAAGGACAATCCCTTCCATTCCACACGGACGCGCTGAGGCCGTCCACAGAAAGGCAACCAGAAAACATGAAAATCGCAATCGCAACAGACACAAACAGCAGCATTACCCCCAAAGACGCCCGGGCAATGGGCCTTTATTTATTGCCCATGCCCGTATTGATTGAGGAAACGCTGTGTCTGGAGGGCATCGGCATCCGGAACAGCCAGCTCTACCAGGCCATGAAGCAGCACAAGAATGTCTCCACCTCCCAGCCCTCCCCCGGGCAGCTTATGGAGCTGTGGGACGGGATTTTCCGGGACGGCTTCGACGAAATCGTATACATCCCCATGTCCAGCGGGCTCAGCGGCTCCTGTGAAACCGCCGCCCGCTTTGCTCTGGAATACGACGGACGGGTTCAGGTGGTGGATAACCACCGAATTTCCGTGACCCAGATGGAGTCCGTCCTGGCCGCCGCGGAGCTTGCCCGGGCCGGGCGCTCCGCCCGGGAAATCAAGGCCTGGCTGGAGCAGCGGGCCTACGACGCCAGCATTTATATCTGCGTGGATTCCCTGGAGTATCTGAAAAAGGGGGGGCGGATCACCCCGGCGGTGGCCTCTCTTGCCACGATTCTCAACCTGAAGCCCGTGCTGACCATTCAGGGGGACAAGCTGGACACCTATGCCAAGGCCCGGGGAATCCGGCGGGCCCAGGCCTGCATGATTGAGGCGGTTCGGAACGACCGGGCCAACCGCTTCGGCCAGGTGCCGGACGGGGAGCTGGAGGTTTATGTGGCCGGGACGCTGGAGGAGGAAGCCCAGGCGGAGGCCTGGCTCGGGATGGTTCGGGAGGCCTTCCCCACCCTGACCCGATCCTATTTCCAGCTTCCGTGCAGCATCGCCTGCCACGTGGGAATCAATTCTCTGGGCATCGGCATTCTGAAAAA
>CAZUAN010000019.1:0-20563 GCA_964618385.1 uncultured Oscillospiraceae bacterium
CAGTTCTTGCCGATTTCATCAGAGCTTCCTTATACTGTTTCTTTATAAAAATGTTTCATTTTTATAAAGAAGGCACCGCCTGACGGCGTTGCTGTTTCCGTGATTTTTAAGATAGAAAATCACGGAAACCCGTCTCATTATGATCTTCCTATTAAAAAGTTCAATTCTTACGAATTAAACTTTTTAATGGAATATCAGTATTAATACGGATATTCAAGAAAAATGTTCAATCCGAAGGATTGAACATTTTTTTAGGCGGTAACCATAAATCAAAGAGCAATATCCTGCAGATAGTTCGGCTCAACCCCCAGAATTCCCAGACCCGGAGCGTCGGAGACAGCGATGCGCTTTTCGTCAAATACCGCGCCGCCCAGAATGGGGTCCTCGCGGCACAGCACAGGCCCGTCCAGATCTACCCTGGTGATGATGCTTTTCGCGCAGGCCAGATGCACCGCGGCGTTGACAGAAATTTTGGCTTCCAGCATACAGCCGATCATGCACTCCACACCAAAGACCTCGGCGGCGGAGGCAATCTTCAGCGCGTTGTAAATACCGCCGCACTTCATCAGCTTGATGTTGATCAGGTCTGCCGCGCCCATTTTCATAATGGTCATGGCATCCTGGGGGGAAAAGACGGACTCGTCGGCCAGAACAGGCACATAGCTGCGCTCAGTGACATATTTCAGCCCTTCGTAATCATGGGCCATGACGGGCTGCTCCACAAGTTCAATGTCCAGGCCCTGCTCCTGCATCTGGTTTAAGAGCCGGACGGCTTGCTTGGGCTGCCAGGCTTGGTTGGCGTCGATACGGATGACCACATCCCTGCCCACGGCATTGCGGACGGCGCGGAGCCGGGCAACATCCAGCTGGGGATTTACACCTACCTTCATTTTCAGACAGTCGTATCCGCGTTCCACAGCGAGCAGGGCATCCCGGGCCATGATGTCCGGGTCGTTGACGGAGATGGTGATGTCGGTGACAATCTCCTTCCGGGCAGCGCCCAGCAGCTTGTAAACGGGAATCTGATACAATTGGCCGTACAGATCCCACAGGGCCATATCCACGGCTGCCTTGGCGCTGGAATTGCCCGCAATGGACTTCTGCACTGCCTGCAGCAGCAGTTCCAGTTCCGCTACCTCCCGGCCAAGGATGGCCCTGGAGATATGATCCCGAATGGCGCCGACAATGGCCCCGGTGGTATCGCCGGTGATGGCGCCGGTGGGGGGTGCTTCCCCATAACCCACCGCCCCCACGTCGGTGTGAACCTCCACGATCACATCCTCCACACTGCTGACGCTCCGCAGCGCGGTCTTAAAAGGCGTGCGCAGCGGTACGGAAATGCGGCCGAGCCGGATTTCGGTAATTTTCATAGCATTCACCTTTCTTTTGAATTTCCCATATCCCGCAGCAGCTGCAAAAGCTGCGCAGGGCTTTGGGCAATGGCGGTAGCGCCGGCGGCTTCCATGTCGGTTACTTTGCCGTAGCCCCAGGCAACGCCGATGGCGGGGATGCCATGGGCCGCTGCCCCGAGAATGTCAAACTTGGTATCGCCTACCATCACCATGTCCTCTGGCCTGCCGCCGCGCTCCAGCAGATAGGCGATAACAGCTTCCTTTGTGCTTCGGGAAGCGTCCATGGTGGCGCCGCAGATTCGGTCAAAATATTTGGCAAGATCAAAATGCTCCAGAATTTCCGTGGACATGCTCTCCGGCTTGGAGGTGGCCACAAGCAGCTTGCACCCGTCCCTTTTCAGTTCTTCCAGAAGCTCCCGGATACCGGAATAGGGGGTGTTTTCAAATTTTCCGATGGGGATGTAGCGGCTCCGGTAGACCCGGATAGCCTCCTCCACCCGTTCCTCCGGAACACCGTGGTTGCGAAAGGATTCCTGAAGGGGCGGACCTACGAATACCCGCATTTCCTCCCGGGAGGGGATGGGCAGGCCAAAATGCTGCAATGCCAGAATCGCGCAGTTGATGATGCCTTCGCCGGAATCTGTCAGGGTTCCGTCCAGATCGAAAAGGACTGTTTTTCGTGCCATAAGCCGATCCTCCCGCTTTGTTTTGGCCATGATAGCACATTCCGGCCGGATTCTCAAGACAGTAAATCCCTTCCGGCAAGAAATTTTTCCGGGTGTCATCCGACAGACGGAGGATGGGAAGCTGCTGCGCTTCCAGCCGCCGGCTGACATCCGTTTTTGTCATGGTTCCCTTCTATCCCAACAGCGCATCCGACACAAGCATGACGCAGAAGCCCACAAGCAGCGCATAGGTTGCGCCGTTTTCGTTTCCATGGGCATGGGTTTCCGGGATCATTTCATCGCTGATGACATACAGCATGGTACCCCCGGCAAAGGCCAGAGCAAAGGGGAGAATTGCGGCCGCAATGGTCACGGCGAAATAGCCCAGCAGCGTTCCGACCACCTCGATCAGGCCGGTTATCAGAGCGCAGAAAAAGGTGCGCTTGGGGCTGATGCCCGCCGCCAGCATGGGCGCAATGATGACCATGCCCTCCGGTACGTTTTGAAGAGCAATGCCTCCCGCAATCAGCAGCGCTTCGGAGGTGTTCTCCGAACCGAAGCCAACCCCGGCGGCAATGCCCTCCGGCAGATTGTGAATGGCGATGGCGGCCACAAACAGCAGCACCTTATCCACGTTGGCGTTGCCGCGATGGGCCTCCGCGTCTATGCCTACCAGATGGTGCATATGGGGTACCAGACGGTCCATCAGGTTCAGGCATACCGCTCCCGTAAAGATTCCGGAAACGGCGTAGAAAAGGCCGTATTTTCCACCATACGCCACAGAGGGAAGGATCAGCCCCAGCACGGCCGCTGCCAGCATGACGCCTGCGGCAAAGGCCAGCACGATGTCGCTGAACCGGTGAGAAATTTTTTTGAAAGCGAAACCGACGATGCTGCCCAGTATGGTAGCACCGCCGACGCCGATGGCGGTAAGGAATACAAGCTTCATAGACTCCTCCTTGATTCATTGTTTTCCATTGTATCATATGCCGTTCCGGGATGCAATGTTTTTGTGAAATTGTATAAATTTGACAAGACATGGGCGGATTTTTTTCTTTTTCTGTTGCAAAAAGGCAGGCGGTCTGGTATAGTATAGATGATCCCTGTCACATTGCGGAAAACATGTGCAGTTCAAAATAAACGGAAAGGATATGTGATTTGAATGGTCAATTTAAGAGCAAAACCCTACAATCTTCAGGAATCCGATATTGCGTGGGTGGAGAGCACCATCGCATCCATGACCGACGAGGAAAAGGTAGGCCAGCTGTTTTGGCAGCTTACGGCCTCTCAGGAGGAAGCCTACCTGCGGGAGCTGATGGAGAAATACCATCTGGGCGGCTGCCGTTACAACGGAATGCCCGGCGCCAAGGTTCTGGCGCAGAACCGCATCCTGCAGAAGTATGCCAAGATCCCCGTTTTCATCGCCTGCAACCCTGAGCAGGGCGGCAGCGGCGTCTGTGCAGACGGGACCTTTGTTTCCAGCCAGGTAAAAATTGGCGCCACTGGCAAGCCGGAATATGCCCGGGCTATGGGGCGCGTCTCCGGTGCGCAGATCGCCGCCACAGGCTGCAACATGGCGTTCTCACCGGTAGCTGATATTACCTATAACTGGGAATGCGAAGAAGTCCTGGCCCGGGCCTACGGAAACAACCACGAGATGGTCGCGCAGATGTCCAAGGCCTATATGGACGGCGTCCATGAGACAGCCGGAGTTGCTGCCTGCGCCAAGCATTTTCCGGGAAATGGGCAGGACTACCGCGATGCCCACATGTCCAACAATGTCAACCATTTCGGCTATGAGAAGTGGATGGCTACCTATGGCTATGTTTACAAGACCCTGATCGACGGCGGATTGCCCGCCATCATGGGCGGCCACATCCTGATGCCCGAGTACATGAAGGAACTGAATCCCGACATTACCCCCGATCAGCTCCGTCCCGCCACACTGTGTCCCGAGATCATGACCGGTCTGCTTCGGGACAAGCTGGGCTTTAACGGCGTGGTTATCACAGACGCTTCCCACATGGTAGGAATGACCAACCAGATGAAGCGCACCGAAATGCTGCCGACAGCCATCAATGCCGGCTGTGACATGTTCCTGTTCTTCAACGATCCGGAGGAAGATTTTACCACCATGCTGAACGCCTACCAGAGCGGTGTCATCAGTCAGGAGCGCATGACGGAGGCATTGACCCGTATTCTGGGCCTGAAGGCCGCTATGGGTCTGAATAAGAAGACGAAGGAGCAGCTGTGTCCTTCTGACGCGGATCTGGCCGCAACGCTGAACAATCCCGAATTTAAGGCTGTGGCTCCCGCCATTTCCAAGGATGCGCTGACCCTGGTTAAGTATCAGCAGGAAGGCGTGCTGCCTCTGTCCCCGGAAAAGACCAGGCGGATCATGATCGTCAGCGTCAAGGGCGCGGACGGCCCCATGGCCGCGCTGGCTGCCATGGCAATGGGCGGCGCCGCACCGAAAAAAACTCCGGCGGAGAAGCTTCGGGACCGGCTGATCGAGAAAGGCTTTGACGCGTTCATCTATGTCAGCCCGCTGGATAAGATGCTGGCGGAGGCCAAGGCCGGCAAACCGTTTAACCTGAACCTGTATTTCGCTGGCAAGAATGCCATTTCCGATTTTATCTCCGAACAGGATCTGGTCATTACGCTGTTCAATGTTGCCAATGGACACCCCTCCTTCGGCATGTCCAAGGGCGGCGGCGAAATTCCCTGGTATGTCCATGAGCTGCCGGTGGTTGGCATCTCCGTGAACAAGCCCACCATGCTGGCTGACTGCCCCATGCTGCAGACCTACATCAATACCTACGATTCCAATGACGATACCATGGATGCTTTGGTAGAAGCGCTGGTTACCGGCCCGGAGGCATTCAAGGGTACCGACCCCATTGACGCTTACTGCGGCATGATCGACACCCATATGTAAGGAATGGTGAAAAGAATGTCTCATTTTGAAACCTTCGAAAAGAAGCACGATTTTCTGGTCTGTGTGGATTCTGACGGCTGTGTCATGGATACCATGAACTGCAAGCATTTCCATTGCTTTGGCCCCTGCATGGTGGACGAATGGGAGCTGGGACAGTGGCGCAAGGAAATTCTGGAGCGTTGGAACGTTATCAATCTGTTCTCCATGACCCGGGGCATTAACCGTTTCAAGGGCCTGGCCATGGCCCTGGAGGAAATCAACGAACAGTATAAGCCCATTCCCGGCGTGGCGGCTCTGCGGAAATGGGTGGATACCGCCCCGGCCTTGAGCAACGACGCGGTTGCCAAGGCCGCAGCGGAAGCGTCCGACCCTGACGCCAGGCAGATTCTGGAAAAGGCGCTGAGCTGGTCTAAGGCGGTCAACGCCTCCATCGTTCAGCTGCCGGAGGAGTTGAAGGTCCCTTATGAAGGAGCGAAGGAAGGACTGGCTGCGGCCCATCAGTTCGCGGACGTGGCCATGGTTTCCAGCGCCAACCGGGACGCTGTGGAGGAAGAATGGGGAAAATTCGGCCTGCTTCAGCACACGGACATTGTTCTGGCTCAGGATATTGGCTCTAAAGCGGCCTGCATAGCCGAGATGCTGAAATTTGGCTATGATTTGAACAAGGTGCTTATGGTGGGCGACGCTCCCGGCGACTGCGACGCCGCCGAGCAGAACGGCGTGTACTACTATCCCATTTTGGTGAATCATGAGAAGGAAAGCTGGGAGGAGGCTGTTGCCGTGGGCTTTGGCAAGTTCCAGTCCGGTGAGTACGCCCAGTACGGCGCTCAGAAGAAGCGGGATTTCCTGCACAATCTGGGCGGCTGATCGCAAAATTCCGGGGCTGCCGCAGGGCAGCCCCATTTCCAAAGGAGGAGTTTCCGTGAATATGATTCACATATCTGTTCCCGACCATCCCGAGGCAAGCCTGGAAGGGTATCTGCTGGACTGCGAAATTACCTACGGTCAGGAAGTCAACCGTCCTGCCGTTCTGGTCTGTCCCGGCGGCGGCTATCTGTATTGCTCACCCAGGGAGGGGGAGCCTGTTGCCCTGAGCTATGCGGCCCGGGGCTTCCACGGGTTTGTCCTGCGCTATTCCGTGGGCTGGGATGCTAAGGGCTTTGCGCCGCTGGCGGAGGTATCCTGGGCCATCGGTTATATCCGGGAGCATTCGGCACAGTGGCATATTGATCCTGAGAAAATTGCGGTCTGCGGCTTCTCCGCCGGGGGTCATTTGGCGCTGTCCGCCGGGCTGCTGGCGGAAAACAGACCCAACGCCATGATTCTTGGCTACCCTGCCGCTTCCGCCCCCAATCTTCCCGGAGCGGATTTCATGCTGAAGCTGCTGGAGGGCAGGGAGAAGGTAACAGACGCGGATGCGGAAAAATATGACCTGGTAACGAAAATTACGAAGGATGCCCCGCCGGTATTTCTGGCAGCCACCGCGGAGGATATGCTGACCAGCTTTGGCGCCCTGCCTGTGGCCAAGGCTTACAGCGACCTGGGCCTGCCCTATGAGCTGCACATTTTCCAGTATGGCCCCCACGGATATTCCCTTGCCAATGAGGTGACCGCCGATGGCAGCGCCCAGATGGTGGAGCCGGCCTTTGCTCAGTGGCAGGAGCTGAGTGTTCAATGGCTGCAAAAAACCTTTGGCAAGCCTGTCCTAACCAACAAATCCACCAGCAAAATGGCGCAGATTCTGAAGGAGATGGGGTTTATCCAGGAAGGAAACAAAATGGCTGACTTTGCCTGACAAAAAATGCGGGAACCATTCCCACCAGGAGCATAAAGTAAACGGGGAATCTGATACTGTTTCTTTATAAAAATGAAACAGTATCAGATTCCCTATTTTTATCGTTTTTATGCTTCCCGGGAAAACCGCACGGACAGGAATTTCCCGGTGTTGCTTCTGCCCCAATGAGGAAGAATCTATTTCCGGATAGACCCCTTGTTTTGCCAAAAGACGACACGGGGTTCGTGATACACTGGTGCAAAGGCGGCGGAAAGACCGCCGTATGCGTCGAAGGAAACCGCATTGCGCTTTCCCCGCGATAGAAAGGATGTCTTCCATGTATGTTCCATTCAGGCGCGCCGGGCTTTTGCTGGCGGCGCTGATGCTCCTGACGTCCGCCGTTTTTCCGACGGAAGGCGCCGCAACGGAGGAAACCAGTCCCTATGTCCTGCAGTACATGCCCAGCCAGTTACCTGCGTCTTATGACTATGCGGTGCCCTATTTTTACATTTCTCCCTTTGCCGTTCGATACACGCTGACCGGGAAGAACGGCAGGGAGTCCGCAGCCAGCAGTCCGCGGCTTTTCAACCTCATCAACACGACCAAGCTGCAAGACGGCGGGGAGGGGCCGTACGCTTCGATTGCGGCGTACAGCCTCAGCGTATCGCCTGTCATCGAGGAAAACACCGGTTTCCGCCGTGTCAATCTGGAGGATTCCGGATATTTTACGGACTCAGCGGCAAAAATGCTGCGGGCGGTTGTGCTGAATGCCTTTCCGCGAAAAAATCTGATTGCCCTGCAGGTGAGGGCCAATTTCTGGCTGCGGCGCGAGGGTTTGCCGGAAATTGTGAATCTGCAGAGCGGCGAAGCCGTTCTTGCGGCGCAGGCGGCTGTCTGGAAGCTGGCAAACGGAGAGAACCTGGATATCCAATCCCTTTACGGCGGGATAAACACGCAAGAGAATAGGGATGATGCCGTCGATTTGGGTATGCCCCTTGAGCGGGAAACGGAACATACCGCCCAGAATGTGGCGAGCCTGTTCCGTTTCCTGTATAATCTGGAGCCGGAGGAACCACGCTATAGCGCCGCGTCCGAGGCATCCTTGAAAAATCCTTCCTACAAGGCCGTAAAGGAACCGGATGATACCTACACCGTAACCGTTGCCGTCACGGTGGACACCACCGTCAGCAAATGGGACAGTCTGGTTCTCAGCGCTGTCTGCGGCGAACACCGGAAAACGCAAACGGTTGCCAGGGCAGGGGAGTACTGCATTACGTTTCGGGGGCTTTCGGATTGCTTTGATATAGAACTGGAGCTAAACGGCGAACAATATGGCGCGGATGTCTATCTGCTTCAGCCGCAGACGGATCTGTCCCAAATTCTGCTTGGCTATGACAGCGGTATTTTCCCGGTACACGGCGAAATGACCGTAAACGCTTCACCGCAGACCGCAGATCCGGCGTAGAATGACGGTTCGAACTGTGCCGGCGCGGGGCTTGCGGATTGTCTGAAGTTCGATGACATCCGGCTGTATCCGCTGAGCGCCGGGGGGAAAGCAGCGGGACAGGACACGGCCCCCTCCGATTTCAAAACCAGAGGGGGCGTTTTCACAGAGACAGCTCCTCCGCCGCCACAGTCAGCAGTTCCCGAATGCTGAGCTGCTGCGGGCAGATTTCCTCGCACTGGCCGCATTTCAAACAGTCGGAGGGCATACGGCCCGCGATTCCATGGATGTCGGCTTCCTGAGACTGCCGCCTGGCATTCAGGCAGGCGAACAGGTCGGGAATGGCAATCTGCTGGGGACAGACCTCGGTGCAGTAGCGGCAATTGGTGCAGGGGATCAGGCCTTGGTTGCGGAAAATGGCGCGGATTTTTTCAATGGCTTCCTGCTCCTGCTCATTCAGAGGCTGGAAATTCCGCATGAAGCGGACATTATCCTCTACCTGAGCCAGGGTACTCATGCCGGACAGTACCATCATCACGCCTTCAAATCCTGCGGCAAAGCGGATGGCATAGCTGGCATAGGAGCCGCTGTTCAGACGGTCGAAAACCCTCCGGGCGGATTCCGGCAGATTTACCAGTGAGCCGCCCTTCACAGGCTCCATGATGATGACAGGCTTTCCGTGCTGACGGCATACCTCGTAGCATTTCCGGGATTCCACCTTGGGATCTTCATAATCCACATAGTTGAATTGAATCTGAACGGCCTCAATCTGCGGGTATTCGGTCAAAATCTCGTTCAAAACCTCCGCCTTATCATGGAAGGAGATGCCCAGGTGCCGAATTCTGCCTTCCGCTTTCAGCTCCAGAGCTGTTTCATAGGCACGGGCCTGCTTGTACTGCTGAAAACGCTGCCTGTTTTGGGCGTGCATCAAATAGAAGTCGAAATAGTCCACACCGCAGGCATCCAGCTGCTGCTGAAACAGGGGACGGATATCCTCCTGGGTGTGAAAGTAATTGCCGGACAGCTTGTTGGTCAGCAGGTAGCGGTCCCTGGGGTACCGGGAGGTCAGACATTCCTTCAGTGCCAGTTCGCTTTTTCCGGCCAGATAGCCGTGGGCGGTATCAAAGTATCGGAACCCGTTATCCAGAAAAACGTCTACCATTTTCTTTACCTGGGGGATGTCCACGTCTTCCCCATTCATGGGCAGACGCATAAAGCCGAAACCGAAATTTTTGTCAATCTTGTCAAAATAGGTACGCATGGTTTTCAAGCCTCCTTTTTTTCGTATTATAGCAAGCGGATCGCGAATCGTCAATGGCCGCGTTTCCGGGGATTGCGGCGTTACATACAGTTGTGAGACAAGAGAAATGGACAAAGGGCAATGGATTTTGTCAGAAGAAAGCTGCCGCGCCCAAACTGACAAAAGGACGCAATTGCCATGGCAACCGCAGCACAAAAGAAGGGACAAAACAAGAGGGATTCCCCCACGGGATGACAACCGGGACCCATGCTGCAAGGCGGTGGAAACGATAGAGGAGGGGGTATTCCCGGCGGCAAGTTGGGTGAGGCTAAAATTTGCCGCCATGAATCTGAAAAAATCTGCGAAACAGCGGCGGAAGGATGCCCATCCGGAGCCAACCTTTTCTCACGGCCTTTACCGTTTCGCATATCAAACCCCGGCCATGCATCGCGCAAAACCGGGGTGATCGACATTCTGAGGGCAGCTTAGCCAGCTGCCCTGCCGTATTCGGGAATTCAGGTTGTGGGGGCGGGGCCGGGATATCCCAGGAGCAGGGACACGGCAATACAGATCACAATAGCGATGAAAGCTGTTACCATCCACAAACTCCGCCTGCGGGTAAATTCGCCGGTCAGATACAGCCAGCCCACGCATAAAAGGGAGCCAAAAATGGCGATAATGGCTGTGATGACTTTCAGAACGCTCCAGCCAGACCACGCGCAGACCAGGTACAGAATAAATACCAGAACATCACCCAGAATGATTTTGGTCATAAGATTTTCCATTTCACGGTATCGGTTACGTTTTGCCACTTTTCATCCCTCCAGATATCTTCTGATGCTATCATAACATACAAACTCGAAAAATGCAATATTTTCTGCGAGAAAGGTTAATTTTTTCGAAAGGCTTGCGCAGCTTGGAAAACAGTGGTATAATGAAATTCAAATCGCCGTTATGTATCAGGAAAAGGAAACCGCTATGGGAGAACCGCAATACCATTTGGAGGGAATTGTCCATACCCGCAGTGAAGCTATGGAGGATTTTGAAGGCCCTCTGGATGTTATTTTTGAGCTGCTGAGTAAGAATAAAATCGAAATCCAGGACGTGTCGATTACCGCCATTCTGGAACAGTATCTGGCTTATCTGGAGGAAATGAAGCGCCTGGACATGGAGATTGCCAGTGAATTTATCACCATGGCCTCCCATCTGATGCTGATTAAAACGAAAATGCTCCTGTCCGCGGCGGAGCAGGCGGAAGCGGAAAGCGAGATGGATCTGCTGCGCCAGTCTTTGGTGGAGCGCAGGCGGAGGGAGGCCATGGCACAGATTCGCATTGCCGTCTCCGTGCTGGAGCCGCGCAATGAGATTGGCCGCTGCCTGTTCACCAAGGAACCGGAACCGCTGCGCCGGGAGCAGAGCTATCGCTACAGGCACGACCGGACAGATCTTCTGCGTTCATTGGAAACCATTGCGGAGCGCAGCCAGCGCCAGCTGCCGCCGCCTGCTGCGAATTTTCGGGGTATTGTGGGCAAGGAGCCCTATCCGGTTGGAAACAAGGCCGCTGAGATTTTGCGGCGGCTGCTTCTGCGGGGTGTGGAACGCCTGAAAAGCCTTTTCCGGGGCAATCAAAGCCGCTCTGAGGTGGTGGCAACCTTCCTTGCCATTCTGGATCTGTGTAAGACCAATACGGTGACGCTGGAGGATGACGTCAATGGGGATAACCCGAACGTCCGTCTGCTGGGCAGAGAAAAGGAGATGACCGGATAATGGAACTGGAGCAGCTGCAGCGCGCAATCGAGGCAGTTCTGTTCGCTGCGGGTGAGCGCGTGGATCTTGTGCGGCTGGCTGCCGTTTTGGAGGAGGATCCGGCCCGGGTGGAACAGGCCGCCGACGCTTTGGCCAGCGAATACGCGTTTCAGCGTCGAGGCATTCGGGTGCTGAAGCTGGAAAAAGGCTACCAGATGGTTTCCTCGGGGGAAATGGCGGACTTTGTGACAAGAGCCCTGGAAACCAGAAAGCCGCCGAAGCTTTCCGCCTCCCAGCTGGAGACACTGACCATCATCGCCTATTACCAGCCCGCTACCAAGGCCATGGTAGAGCAGCTTCGCGGAGTGGACAGCGCCTATTCTGTGTCGGCGCTGCTGAATAAGAAGCTGATTGAGGAGGCAGGGCGACTGAATGTACCCGGCCGGCCTATTCAATATAAGACCACCCCCGATTTTTTGCGGACGTTCGGCCTGGGTTCCCTGAAGGAATTGCCGCCCATCGAGAAGGTTGCCTTCGGTGAGCCGGTGGAGCTGCCGGCGGAGGAAAGCGGATGTGCTGGCTGATTGCGCTTGGGGTACTGGCTGTCCTTGCGGTATTGCCGCTGGGTGTCAGCGGAAAATACAACGCGGACGGCCCTCAGGCCGCAGTGATTCTTGGCCCTGTCCGTTTTTCTGTTTTTCCCCGCCAGAATAGGGGAAAGAAAGAAAAGAAGAGGGATGCCGTGTCAGACAGCCGGGAGAAGGAGGAATCTCCCCTCCCACAGGCCCCTCAGCCCCCAGAGGAAAAGTCCGCTTCCCAAAAGGAGAGGGGGGGCAGTGTGGCGGACTTCCTCCCGCTGGTGAAGACCGCGCTGGATCTGCTGGGGGATTTTCGCCGCAAGCTCCGGGTGAACCGGCTGGAGGGAAAGCTGATTCTGGCCGGAAGCGACCCCTGTGATCTGGCAATCAGCTATGGCCGGGCCTGGGCTGCGCTGGGGAATCTGATCCCACAGCTGGAAAGGCTGTTCGTCATCAAAAAAAGGAACCTGGAGGTGGAATGTGATTTTACCGCCTCCCAAACGGTGATCATCGTCAGACTGGACATATCCATTACCCTGGGCCGGCTTTTGGCCCTGGCTGCCCGGTACGGAATCCGGGCGCTGCGAGAATTTTTGTCGATTCAGAAGAAAAGAAAAGGCGGTGCTGTAAAATGAGCCAGAAACTTCCCAACATGCTGGAAAATACCATTCAGAAAATTCGCGAGATGGTGGATGTCAATTCCGTCATCGGCGACCCGATTACCACTCCCGACGGCGTGACCATCATCCCCGTCAGCCGCGTCAGCGTGGGCTTCGGCGGCGGCGGATTCGATTTTGCCAGCAGCAAGACCAACGGCGGAGAGATGCCCTTCGGCGGCGGTGTCGGCGGCGGCGTGAAGGTGTCACCCATCTGCTTTTTGATCATCAAGGACGGTAATGTCCGTATGCTGCCCGTGGCGGAGCCTGCCAGCACCACGGCCGACCGCATTGTGGAAATGGTGCCGGATACGTTGGAAAAGCTGACCGCTTATTTGGACAACAAGAAAGAGACAAAATAATGGAATCAGTCTGGCGGCTCCTGAAGGCATGCTTCTGATTCCGGTGTGCCTTACGGTTTTGGCTGCGGATTGGATTCTGGGCAATAGGGCCTTTGGCAGTGCCCCGGGAACAGCGCGGGCAAAAGAACCGAAAGGCGGAATAACCCTCCCAAACCCGGGCAAAATAGCCTTGGGTGAAGGAAATGGAACGAATCATCGCCGGAACGGCGGCTGCATTGCTGGCCGCCGTTCTGTTTTTACCGCTTGGGGCGAACGCGCTTTCCGCGCAGAAAGCCTATGTTCTGGACGCGGTCAGCGGACGGGTGCTCTACGAAAAAAACGCGGACCAGCGAAGCCTGATTGCCAGCACCACGAAAATCATGACAGCGCTGATTATTTGTGAGCAATGCAATGTGCTGGACCGTATGCGCGTTCCCAAGGAGGCGGTGGGCATCGAGGGCTCCTCCATGTATTTGCAGGAGGGGGAAGTGCTGACCCTGCAGGAGCTGCTCTACGGTCTGATGCTGTCCTCCGGAAATGACGCTGCCGTGGCGCTGGCAATTTACTGCGGCGGGACAGTGGAGGGCTTTGCCGAACAAATGAACGACAAAGCCAGGAGCCTGGGGATGACGGGTACCCACTTTGAAAATCCTAACGGCCTGGACAGCCCCGGCCATTATTCCACCGCGAAGGATCTGGCCAAATTGGCTGCCTACGCCATGGAGAATCCGATCTTCCGTAAGACGGTTTCCACCAAAAATGTGAAGGCGGGGGAGCGGTATTTGACCAACCACAATAAGCTGCTGTGGCGTGTGGAGGGTGCTGATGGCGTGAAAACCGGCTATACAAAGGCTGCAGGACGGATCCTGGTGTCCAGCGCGTTCCGAGACGGCCGGCGCCTGATTGCCGTCACCCTGGATGACCCCGACGATTGGCGGGATCATCAGGCTCTCCTGGATGAGGGCTTTTCCCGCTATTGTGTTCAGCGGATTGTTACGGCTGGAACGTGCGTCGGGACGCTGGAGGTAGAGGGCGGTGAAAATGGCAGGGTGCAGATTCTGGCTGCTGAGGATTTTGACTATGCGGTTGCGCCGGAGGAGCGCCCCCAGCTGGCCCTGCCCGGCCCGGGCTTTGTCTATGCCCCGGCAGTGGAGGGAGCGGACGCGGGCTTTATCTATGTTCTGATCGAAGGCAATGCCGTGGGAAAGATTCCGGTTATCTACGGCGCCACGGTGGAGCAGACGCCGGAAGAGGAAAGAAGCTTCTGGCGGAGGCTGTTTGGCTGACCGAGCCAAATGCGGAAATACAGCGGAAGGGAGGGCGTCCCATGCGGGAACGCTTGCAAAAAATCCTGTCTGCCCGGGGGGTGGCCTCCCGGCGCAGGGCGGAGGAAATGATTCAAAACGGTCTGGTCACCGTAGACGGCGTCCCGGCAAAGCCGGGAGACGCCGCCGACCCGGAACTGGAGGAAATTCTTGTTAACGGCCGGCCGCTTCCTGAGCGGGAGGATTACGTGTACATCTTACTGAACAAGCCCCGGGGCTATGTTACCACGCTGTCTGATGACAGGGGACGCCCCAACGCCGCTCAGCTGGTGGCGGATTGCGGCACCCGGGTCTATCCGGTGGGACGGCTGGACATGGATTCGGAGGGGCTGCTGCTGTTTACCAACGACGGAGACTTTGCCAACGCTCTGATGCACCCTAGGAACGCGGTCAGGAAAACCTATGACGTCTGGGTCACAGGCTATGCCCCGGGCGCGGAACGGCGGCTTGCCAGACCCATTACGCTGGATGGGTATACGATCCGCCCGCCGGAGGTCAGGCTGCTGAAGGCGGAGGGGGATAGGGCGAAGCTTCGCGTTACCATCCGGGAGGGCCGAAACCGTCAGGTGCGCCGCATGTGCGCCGCAGCCGGACTGTGCTGTGTCCGCCTGCTCCGCATACAGGAAGGAAGCCTGTCTCTGGGCCGCCTGCCACCGGGAAAATGGCGCTATCTGACCCGGGAGGAGAGGGAGAGGCTCGGAAAATAAATTCTGCATCATAGCAAGATTTCTCTTGCAAAATGCGGTGCCTTTTGCTACTATAGGTGTTGCAAAAAGGAAAACTGTGCCGTACAGGGAGACAGCTTATGAACCACGACATTTTAGAAATTTTACAGGAGAAGGAGCCGACCTTTTCCAAGGGACAGAAGCGAATCGCGCGTTATATCACGGAGTCTTATGATAAAGCGGCCTTTATGACCGCCAACCGCCTGGGAAAGACGGTCGGCGTGTCCGAATCCACAGTCGTCCGGTTCGCTGTGGATCTGGGCTTTGAGGGCTACCCCAGTATGCAGAAGGCTATGCAGGAGATGGTGCTCAATCGCCTGACCTCTGTCCAGCGCATAGAGGTGGCGAACAATCGAATCGGAAGCCAGGACGTTGTATCCATGGTACTCCACTCGGATATGGAGAAGCTGCGCAAGACCGAAGAGGTGCTGAACCGGGACGAGTTTCAGGCTTCAGTGAATGCCATTCTGAAAGCCAAGCGCGTGTACATTTTGGGTGTCCGCTCTGTGGCACCGCTTGCCAACTTCCTGGGCTATTATATGAATTATATGTTCGATAACGTCCATGTGATTACCGGTGTCAGCCTGGGAGAGATGTTTGAGAAGATCGTAGGTGTGAACTCTGAGGATGTGGTCATTGCCTTTTCCTTTCCCCGTTATTCCGCGTCCGCCGCAAAAGGCGCGCAGTATTGCCGCTCTACCGGCGCTACGGTCATCGGCATTACCGACAACAGACAGTCCCCGCTGGGCAGCAACAGCGACTATGTCCTGATTGCCAAAAGCGACATGGTGTCTCTGGTGGATTCTCTGGTAGCCCCGCTGAGCATTGTCAATGCCCTGATTGTGTCCATTGCCTCCAAGCGGAAGAAGGAGCTGTCCCAGACATTTGCGAACCTGGAGCGAATCTGGGATGAATATGACGTATATGAAAAACGGACGGATTCATGAAAGCGCTTGACGGCATCGTAATCGGCGGCGGACCGGCTGGCATGTTCGCGGCTATTACGGCGGCGGCTCAGGGGAACCGGGTACTCCTGCTGGAGCGCAACGACCGCCTGGGGAAAAAGCTGCTCATTACGGGCAAGGGTCGCTGCAACGTTACAAACGACTGTACCGCTCAGGAGGCGCTGCAGCATGTTGTTCAAAACAGCCGTTTCCTTTACAGCGCTATGACGGCGTTCCCGCCGGAAAAAACCAAGGCTTTTTTCCAGGAGCGGGGCTGTGAACTGAAAACGGAACGGGGCAACCGGGTTTTTCCCGTGTCAGATCAGTCCCGGTCCATTCTGAACTGCCTGCAGGAGGAGCTGCGCCGCCGGAGCGTTCTGGTTAAAACGGCGCGGGCCAGGCATATTCTGACAGAACAGGGGCATGTTACCGGGGTGGAGACTCAGGAAGGGAACCTTTTCGCCAATTGGGTGATCCTTGCAACCGGCGGCTGTTCCTATCCCGCCACCGGTTCTACCGGGGACGGCTATCTTATGGCGGCGGAGCTGGGGCATACCGTATTTGCAGCGCAGGGAAGCCTGGTTCCTCTGGAAATCCGGGGCGGAGACTGCCGGGATATGCAGGGGCTTTCTCTGCGCAATATTGGAGTCCGGCTTCTGGACGCCGGAGGAAAGGTCCTTTATCAGGACTTTGGAGAACTGCTTTTTACGCATTTTGGCGTCTCCGGCCCTACGGTACTCAGCGCCAGCTGCCATCTGAAGGGAGACGGATGCCGCCTGGTGATCGATCTGAAACCCGCACTGGAGAATCAAAAGCTGGACAGCCGTATTTTACGGGATCTGGAGCTGTATCAAAACCGGACGATGGAAAATGCGCTGACCGACCTGCTGCCCCGATCCATGATCCCGGTTGTTCTGCGGCGGCTGGAGATTGAGCCGGGAATGCAGGCAAATTCCCTGACAAAGCAAAAACGCCGGGCTATGGTGGAGCTTCTGAAAGCGTTTGAACTGGATATCCTTGGCAAACGAGATGTGGAGGAGGCTATTGTTACCCGGGGCGGCGTGAAGGTTTCCGAGATTGACCCCAGAACCATGGAGTCAAAGAAGGTAGAGAAGCTGTATTTCGCCGGTGAACTGATTGACTGCGACGCGTATACAGGCGGCTTCAATCTGCAGATTGCGTGGGCTACGGCTTACGCGGCGGGAAATGCCGCCGCCTGCCGCGAAATCAAGCATTGACAAAACGGTTATCCTGTACTAGAATAATGCGTGGGTAGCGCTTGAGAGATGTTTAAGGAGGACTCGTTTATGTACGAAAAACTTGTAAATTACGCTGCAAAGCAGCTGGAGCTGGACGCTGCGGAAATCACACCGGATTCCACCTTTGAAAGCCTTGGCATTGATTCACTGGACGTGGTTGAGATGATCATGGATCTGGAAACGGAGCTGGGAGTTGAGCTGGATATGGAGGATCAGAAGATCACCACCTTCCAGGAACTGGCCGATTTCATTGACTCCAAGCTGGCCTGAAGTAAATAGGAAAGCCTTGTGTAAGTCCGGCCGGCTTATAACAAGGTCGCACTAGTCGGGGAGATAGCGGTGCCCTGTACCTGCAATCCGCTATAGCAGGGATGAATTCCCACACCCGGGCGAGTACTGCGCGTTGTCTGACCTGCGTAAGTGGCGTTGAGAGAACGGTCTTGCGCAACGGGATCCCGTGAACCATGTCAGGTGGGGAACCAAGCAGCATTAAGCGGATCCTCCCGTGTGCCGCGAGGTTGCCGTTTTTGAGTTAACTGCTCAGGTTTCGGGCGCGCTGCTTGTTCAAATGTGGGTGTGCGATCTTGTTATGAGCCGGTTGTTATTCCATTCCCGGGAAAGGAGGGGCGCCATGTCCGCGTATCAGGCCCTATATCGGAAATACCGCCCCCAGACCTTTGATGATGTTTCGGGACAGATGGCGGTGACGCAGACACTGAAGACCCAGCTTGTCACTGGAAAATTAAGCCATGCGTACCTGTTCACCGGATCCCGGGGAACGGGCAAGACCACCTGTGCCAAAATCCTGGCGAAGGCCGTCAACTGCCTGCATCCGGACAACGGAAATCCCTGCAATTGCTGCGAAGCGTGCAGAGCCATTGATTCCGGATCATGTATGGATGTGCTGGAAATTGACGCCGCTTCCAACAATGGCGTGGACAATGTCCGCAGCCTGCGGGAGGATGCGGTCTACATGCCGTCTCAGGTGAAAATGCGTGTGTATATCATTGACGAGGTACACATGCTGTCCATTTCGGCGTTCAACGCGCTGCTGAAGATTCTTGAGGAGCCGCCGGAGCATCTGCTCTTTATCCTCGCCACCACAGAACTGCACAAGGTTCCGGCTACCATTCTTTCCCGCTGCCAGCGCTTTTCCTTCCGGCGCATCAGCCAGGAGGATATTGCCGCAAGGCTGCAATATGTGGCCTATCAGGAGAATATCGACCTGGATGACGGCGCTGCCCGGGTTCTGGCCCGGCTTGCCGACGGCGGTCTGCGGGACGGATTGAGTTTGCTGGATCAGTGCGCCTCTGCCACCGCAGGAGAACTGACGGCGGAACGGGTCTATACCTGCCTGGGCATAGCCGGGGAGCGGAAATGCGGTGAGATGATGGGCTATCTTGCCAATCACGATACGAAAAACGCCTTGGAACTGTTCAACCGCCTCTACACCGAAGGCAAGGATTTAAGCGCCATGCTGGACGAACTGGCCTGCCTGACCCGGGATCTGCTGGTGCTGAAAACGGCGGGCAATGCGGGCATTACGATGCTGTCCGGCGTTGCTTCGGATCAGGAGACGTTGAAGCTGACGCAAAAGCTCGGCAGCGCCGAGCTGATTCGGATGATGGATCTGATTCAGACGACTTTGGCGGGCTTTACCCGCAGCGCCAGCCGGCGGATGGATGCGGAGCTTTGCATTATTGAATTATGTCAACCGGAGTTGAACTTGGACGCCAAAGCGCTGAATGCCCGCCTGACCCGTTTGGAGGAACAGCTGAAAAGCGGCAGCTTTACGGCGGCTCCCCCCGCAAGGGACGTTTTGACAGAGGAGCCGGCGGACAAGCCGCCATTTTCTGCGGACGGAGTTTCCCTCAACAGGGCGGATCAGCCTCTGCCCGGTGTACAGGAGGAAACCCCGGCAGGCTTCTGGTCGGATCTGTGCGGCGCGGTACGGAAGGAATTGAAGCCTCCGGTATTCGGCTTCTTCACTGCCACACCCAATGCTCCGGTTCAGGGCGTGGTGGCCGGCGGCCGGCTGGAACTGCGGTGCAGCAATACCTTTATTGCGGAGAGTATCAATAAGCCGGAAATTCTGGAGGTGGTAGCCCGGAAGGCCGGTGTGCTGCTGGACCGGCAAATTCGGCCCGAGGTGGTGGATCAGTCCGCGAAACCGGCTGCCAATCCCCGCATGGAACAGCTGATAAATTTTGGCAGACAGCATTCGGACATTGTAAATATCCGGGAACCTCGGTAGAGAACCACGAAATATTTCAGATAGGAGAGCATATTATGGCAAAAGGCGGATTCCGGGGAATGCCCGGAGGAATGAATCAGGCGGCTATGCTGAAGCAGGCCCAGAAGATGCAGCAGGAAATGCTGCGGATGCAGCAGGAGCAGGAGGCCAAGACCTTTACGGCCAGGGCAGGCGGCGTCGTGACCGCCACAGTCAACGGAAAGCATGAAGTGGTGAGCCTGGAGATTGATCCGGAGGCAGTGGATCCGGAAGATGTGGAAATGCTTCAGGATATGGTTATTGCGGCAGTCAACGAGGCCATGCGCACGGCGGACACGGAGGCGGCCAACAACATGTCCCGGCTCACCGGCGGACTGAATCTGGGCGGGCTGATGTGATTTTTTTCGGGCGAAAACCTGCGGGGGAGTGCCCTGCTGCGCACTCTGCGCGGAAGTATCAGCCCCTTTTCTGCTCTGACAGCGATGGAAATCCGGCATGGAAACATGCCGGATTTGAATGAAAACGGAGAAGGGAGATAAGGAGGAGCCATGCAGTTTTTTCCAGCCGCGCTGCAGAACCTGACCGATCAGTTTGCCCGGCTTCCCGGCATCGGCGGTAAAACCGCGCAGCGTCTGGCATTTCATGTGCTGAATCTGCCTTATGAGGAGGCGGAGGAATTTGCCTCTGCCATTTTGGAGGCAAAGAAAACCGTTCATACCTGTCCCCGGTGCCAGAATCTGACGGATCGGGAGCTGTGCCCCATCTGCGACGATGACAGCCGCGACAGCGGCATTATCTGCGTTGTGGCCGAGCCAAAGGACGTCATTGCCATGGAGCGGACCAGGGAATTCCGAGGGGTCTACCATGTTCTTCATGGCGTGATTTCCCCACTGAACCACGTGACCCAGGACGATATTAAAATCAAGGAGCTGCTCCAGCGCGTCGGCGCGGGAGATGTCAGGGAGGTCATCATGGCCACGAATCCCGATACGGAGGGGGAAGCCACGGCTATGTATCTGTCCCGCCTGCTGCGCCCCATGGAGGTCAAGGTCACTCGTCTGGCCTATGGGGTTCCGGTGGGCAGTCAGCTGGAATATGCTGATGAAGTCACGCTGTCCCGGGCGTTGGAGGGCAGACAGGAAATTTGATACCGGGCCTTGTTTGAAAATAGACAATATGCCCAGGAACGGAATTTTTTCGCCGGACAAGGCGATTTGTATGCTCTGGCGATTGCCGGGCGAATGTTTTGCGCGACCTGATGGGAAAGCGTGCCTATTTGATGAAAAACGCACGGAAGCAGGGCAAATATTGCGGAGAATAGGGAATCTGAACGAAAAAGCCGC
>CAZUAN010000020.1:0-20316 GCA_964618385.1 uncultured Oscillospiraceae bacterium
CTGCCTCTGGCCGATTGGTGTTTTGCGAAATTTGTCTGTCCATTGTGAAAAAAAGTACTTGACAAACGGACACAAATGGTGTTAAATAAGCATAGCATAAAGAGAAACCAACGAAGCGGGAGTAAAGCTGTAGAGCGCATCCACAGAGAGTTCTGCATAGCTGAGAGCAGAGCGAAAAGCGGGGCAGCAAATGGGCCGCTGAGGGCAGGGAGAAATGGAGTATCCAGAGTATCTTCTGACGCGTTGCCAGCGTTAACGGGCAGACGGTGTGTTGGCATCGTCATGAGGCGGCCGGATTTTCCGGCAAACAAGGTGGTACCGCAGAATGGTTCGTTCTGTCCTTGTTCCCTTCGGGGAACAAGGGCTTTTTTTATTCCATAAACGCTTTCAGGAAAGGAGAAATCCACATGCTCAGGCCCGGCCATCGATGGCGACCCGCAACCCGATCCGTCCATCCATCTACCATCTATTTTTGTCGCAAAAAAGGAGTATTGATTATGAAACAGGTTATTTCTCTGATTCTGTCCGTTATGATGATTGCCGCGCTGGTTACCGGCTGCGCCGCCGAAGAAACATCCGGGGCCTCTGAAACCGTTCTGGAAACCGCCTCCCAGACCTCCGCTGCCGAAACCCAGGCGCCTGCCGAAGAAACCGCCGTCTACAGCGTCGCTATTGTACAGCAGCTGGATCACGCCTCCCTGGACGAAATCCGCACTGCTGTTGTTGCGCAGCTTCAGGCACTGGCTGAAGAAAACGGGATCGAAATCCAGGTTCGGGAATACAACGGTCAGAATGACGCCACAGTTTTGAACCAAATCGGGGCGCAGGTCATGGGCGATAAAGTTGATCTGATTATCCCCATTGCAACGCTGGCGGCTACCTGCATGGTCACTGCCGCAGAGGGTACGGACACCCCCATCGTCTATGCCGCCATTTCGGACCCCGAGTCCTCCGGACTGACAGGCCTGCCCACTGTCACTGGCACCTCCGATGCACTGAACACCGCCTTTATTCTGGATATGATGCTGGCGGTACAGCCCGACATTCAGACTGTGGGCCTGCTGTACAGCAATTCCGAAACCAATTCCATTACCCCCATTGCCGAAGCCAAGGCGTATCTGGATGAAAAGGGCATCGCGTATCTGGAAAAAACCGGCAATACCACCGGTGAAATCACCGAAGCCGTTTCCGCGCTGGTTGGCCGCGTGGACGCTGTCTTCACCCCCACCGACAATACGGTGATGGCCGCTGAGGGAACCGTAGCGGAAATCCTGAACAATGCCGGCATCCCCCATTACACTGGCGCGGATTCCTTTGTCACGGCCGGTGCTTTCGCCACCTGCGGCGTCAACTATACCGAACTTGGCAAAAAAACCGCCGACATTGCGGTGGATATCCTGCTGGGCGGTGAGATTCCGGAGTTCCACGTCATGGAGGGCGGCATCATCACCGTCAACACCGAAACAGCCGCTCTGTTGAACCTGGATTACAGCGTATTCAGAACCATGGCCAACACCGTGGTGGAAGTAACCACCGGCGAATAATACTGATATTTAATAAAAATGTTTAATTTGAAAAATTGAACATTTTTATATAAAGATCATATAAGACGAATTTTTGGTATTTTCTATTCCGAAAATACCAAAAATGACAGCGCCGCGAGGCGATGCCTTTTTGATAAAATGAAACCATTTTATCAAAAAATAGTATAAGCATCATAAATCAGCAGCCCCGTTGGGCTTCTGCCCAAGGGGGCTGCACGGAGATCCATAAGTGCTTTCGGACAAAACAGCGCCGCCTTTCCCGGCTGACGGGCGGCGCTGTCAGCAGGGAAAGGAGATAGCCATGATCTCAGCCACCGTTATTATGAGCGCCCTGGAGTTGGGCTGTATTTACGCCTTGGTTGCTCTGGCGCTGTTTATGAGCTTCCGGGTGCTGAATATCGCCGATATGACCACCGACGGCGCGTTTACCTTGGGCTGCGCTGTGTCCGCTACGATGGCCGTAGCGGGGCATCCGCTGCTGGCGTTTCCTGCCGCTATGCTGGCAGGCGCCTGCGCCGGCGGCGTTACGTCGGTTCTGCAAACCAAGCTGAACATCCCCTCAATCCTGGCGGGCATTATTACAAATACCGGGCTTTATACGGTGAACCTGGCAGTCATGGGCTTTTCCTCCAATGTGAGTATGATGCGCACCGGGACGCTTTTCACCATGCTGCAGCCCTATCTGGGCAGCTTCTATAAGCTGATTCCCGTTGCTGTGCTGGCCCTGCTGACGGGCGGACTGCTGGTTCTGTTCTTGAAAACACGGCTGGGGCTTTCCATCCGGGCCACCGGGGATAACCCCGACATGGTTCGCGCTTCGTCTATCAATACCGGGTTTACCATCACGGTGGGCCTTTGCGTGTCCAATTCCATAACCGCACTCAGCGGCGCGGCGCTGGCCCAGTACCAGAAGACCGCCGATATCAATCTGGGTAACGGGATGGTGATCATCGGGCTGGCATCTCTGATTATTGGAGAAGCCCTGATGCCCAGGGGCAGGCTCTGGACAAAAGCACTGGGCGCGATTCTTGGCTCCATCCTTTACCGTTTCATGATTGCCATTGCCCTGCGGATGGATCTTCCCAGCGAATGTCTGAAGCTGATTTCCGCCGTTATCGTGGCAACCGCCATTGGTCTTCCTACCATCAAAAAAGCGCTGAAGCCTGCTGCCAAAGGAGGGACCGGCGGATGTTAACGCTTCATAACATTTCCAAGACCTTTAATCCCGGCACTGTGAACGAAAAGAAAGCGCTGTCCGATGTCAGCCTGCATCTGGCTCCCGGGGATTTTGTCACCATTTTGGGTTCCAACGGCGCGGGAAAAACCACGCTGTTTGGTGCCATTGCCGGGTCCTTTGCGGTAGAGGAAGGCTCGGTCTGTCTGGATGGCCGTAATATTACAAACCTGCCTGAATACAAACGAAGCAAATACATTGGCCGTCTGTTCCAGGACCCGCTGAAGGGTACTGCTCCCGGCATGACCATTGAGGAAAACCTTGCCTTGGCCTATATGCGGGCATCCGGGCGGCACTCCCCATTCTCCGTGGTCACCGCGGCTGACCGTCGGGGCTTCCAGGAGAAGCTGGCCATGCTGGGGCTGGGCCTGGAGGATCGGATGGATCACCCTGTCGGACTGCTGTCGGGCGGCCAGCGTCAGGCGCTGACGCTGCTGATGGCAACGCTTGTAACGCCGAAGCTGCTGCTGCTGGATGAGCATACGGCGGCCCTTGACCCTGCCACAGCGGAAAAGGTGCTGGATCTGACCAGAAAAATTGTAGATGAAAACCGGATTACCTGCATGATGATTACGCACAGCATTCCCTCCGCCCTCAGCCTGGGGAACCGTACCATCATGATGAATCAAGGCAGGATTCTCCTGGAACTTTCCGGGGAGGAGCGGGCAGCCATGACCACGGAACGTCTGCTGGAGATGTTTCATGCGCAGGGCATGAGCAACGACCGGATTCTGTTCAGCGCGGAATGACGCGGAAGGCCCCGATATCTTACAAAAAACAGGCTGGCGATACCATGTGTGCTTGCATATGCTTACGGTTTCTCCCTTTATCGCAAACGGCAAAGGATTTTGCTGTTTGCGATATCTCGCATATCCTGTCTTTTTACAGGTCTATCTCTACATGGATGGACGAAAGCTCCAAGGTCAAATAGGCAAGTGTCATTATCCCAATGCTCGACGATCAGAAATCCGGGACTGCAAAGCAGTCCCGGCGGAGTGTCAAATAACCCCGGTTCTGCGTTTTAAGCAGAACCGGGGTTATTCGGTACGCTAAGTGAGCCTCCATTCGGAGGCTCACCGCATTCATGGAGTTTTCAGGGATTAATACATACCACCGGCCTGAGAAGCAGCGGCGGCGGCAGCGGCGTCAGCGGCGGGATCGGGCTTGTCCACCACCAGAGACTCGGTGGTCAGGACACAGCCGGCGATGGACGCGGCGTTCTCCAGAGCGGAACGGGTGACCTTGGTGGGGTCTACGATGCCCGCCGAAATCATATCCGTATATTCCTCGGTGTAGGCATTGAAGCCGAAACCGACCTTACCGGAATTCCGGATCTTCTCATAAACCACAGAGCCGTCCACACCGGCGTTCTGGGCGATCTGACGGACAGGAGCCTGCAGCGCAGCGGCAATAATCCTGGCACCGGTTTTCTCATCCCCATGCAGGGTAGCGATCAGTTCCTCCACGGCTGCAATCGCGTTGACCTGAGCAGTACCGCCGCCGGCTACGATGCCTTCCTCGACAGCAGCGCGGGCAGCGTTCAGCGCGTCTTCCACCCGAAGCTTCCGCTCCTTCATGGCAACCTCTGTCTGGGCGCCAACCTTGATGACGGCCACGCCGCCGCTGAGCTTGGCCAGACGCTCCTGCAGCTTTTCCCGGTCATAGTCGGAGGTGGTAACGGCGATGGAGGAACGGATCATCTGGGCACGAGCCTTGATGTCCTCGGCGCTGCCGTCGCCATCGACGATGGTGGTGGTGTCCTTGGTAACGACAATCTGGCGGCAATGACCCAGGTCAGTCATCTGGGCGTCAGCCAGATCCATATTCAGCTCGCTGGAAATCACCGTGCCGCCGGTCAGAATGGCGATATCCTGGAGCATTTCCTTGCGGCGGTCGCCAAAGCCGGGGGCCTTGACGCAGACGATGTTGAACCGACCCTGCAGGCGGTTCAGCAGCAGCGTTGCCAGAGCGTCACCTTCCACATCTTCTGCAATGATCATCAGCTTGCGGCCCGCCTTGACAATGGGCTCCAGAATGGGCAGGATGTCCTGAATGGAGGAAATCTTCTTGTCTGTGATCAGAACATAGGCATCATCCAGAACGGCTTCCATTTTATCGGTATCCGTAACCATATAGGGGGAGATATAGCCCCGGTCAAACTGCATGCCTTCCACAACATCCAAGCCGGTTTCAGCGGTCTTGGACTCCTCGATGGTAATGACGCCCTCCTTGCCAACCTTCTCCATGGCCTCGGCAATCAGCTTGCCGATGGTCTCGTCGCCGGAGGAGACGGTGCCGACACGGGCAATGGAGTCGGAGTCGGAAACGGGTACGGAGTTGGCCTTGATGGCGGCGACAGCGGTCTCCACGGCCTTGTCAATGCCCTTGCGCATGACCATGGGATTGGCGCCGGCGGACAGGTTCTTCAGGCCCTCCCGGGTGATGGACTGAGCCAGCAGAGTGGCGGTGGTGGTGCCGTCGCCGGCTACATCGTTGGTCTTAGTGGCGACTTCCCGAATCAGCTGAGCGCCCATGTTCTCAAAGGGATCCTCCAGTTCCACTTCCTTGGCGATGGTCACGCCGTCGTTGGTAATCAGCGGAGCGCCGTATTTCTTGCCCAGCACCACATTGCGGCCCTTGGGTCCAAGGGTAATGTTGACGGTATTGGCCAACTGGTCAATGCCGGACTGCAGCTTCTTGCGGGCTTCCTCGCCGTAAACAATCATCTTTGCCATGGTAATCTTCCTCCTTAGTCTGTAACGACAGCCAGGATATCATCCTGCTTGACGAATTTGTACTCTTGCTTATCCAGGGTCACATCGGTGCCGACAAACTTGCCGACCACGACGCGATCTCCCACGCAGACGGTCATTGTGACATCCTTGGTGCCGGGACCTGCGGAAACGACCTCATAGATTGCGGGCTTTTCCTTGCTGGTAGTGGCAAGGATGATGCCGGAAGCGGTGGTTTCCTGCGCTTCGCTGGCTTTCAGCAATACGTTGTCTGCCATTGGTTTCAGTTTCATTGGTAATTCCTCCATACAATTGTATTTAGACTGCGGCTCCAGCCGCATATATCTACCGATTCATTCGCTGCTCTGCCGAATGAGCAGGAGAAACGCCGGGCGGATATTAGCACTCTAAATCCCTGAGTGCTAATATATAATACCCCATGGAGGGGAAAAAAGCAAGAGGAAAATTGGAATATTCCGTGAATAATTTATTAACACTGAAAGAAAGCGCGCAAGGTATGGAACGGGAACCGCAGAGATTGCAGGAATGGAAGCGGGGAACACGCCGCAGGCGCGAGCGCCTCGGCCATGGCCACAGAGTCAGGGGTGCATGGCCTTTTAGCGGCGACCTTTATGGCATATCCGCATCACCCCTGGCTTTTCGCCATGGCTGCCTTCCGAAGGACGCGTCCAAACAGCTCGCCCCAGCTCAGGCGGTCCACAGATTCCGCCGCGACAAGCGGAACCTGGCTGAGAACCTGTTCTCCGGCTTTCATTGTCAGAGTCCCCAGGCGCTGACCTTGGCTGACCGGAGCGGTGATGGATTGCTCCATCTGAAGCTCCGCCGTGACGGAGCTTTTCTGCGCCTTGTCGATCAGCAGGCTGGCCGCATCCCCCAGAACCGCGTCCACGGAGGCGGCTTTACCCAGCTTCACGGGAACCGGCTCCGCCTCGGTCAGTTCCGGGCTGACAACGGCGAAGTTGGCGAAGCCGTAATCCAGCATGGATTTGCAGGCGGCGTTCCGGTTCTGACTGGTGTCGCAGCCCATGACCACGGCAATCAGTTCCATATTCTCCCGTGCGGCAGAGGCGGACAGGCAATAGCCCGCGCTGGAGGTGAAGCCGGTTTTCAATCCCGTAGCGCCGCTGTAAAACCGGATCAGTTTGTTGGTGTTGGACAGACCAAAGGCGCCGTTGCGCACGGTGTCCATCCAGATCGTGGTGTAGTTTTTGATCGCCGGGTGATTTTTCAGCAGCTCCCGGGACATCAGCGCAATATCATAGGCCGAGGTTTTGTGATTGGCCGCATCCGCTCCATCGTCCAACCCTGTGCAGTTGATGAAATTCGTGTCGTTCATTCCCAATTCCTTTGCCCGGCTGTTCATCATGTCCACAAACGCGGCTTCTGATCCGGCAATGTGCTCTGCCATGGCGCAGGCGCAGTCATTGGCAGAACTGACGGCAATGGATTTCAGCATGTCGCTGACGGACATGGTTTCCCCCGCCTTCAGGTAAATCTGGCTGCCTCCCTTGGCGGCGGCGGCTTCCGACGCCGTTACCATGTCGTCCCATCCGATTTTCCCGGAATCAATGGCCTCCATAATTAGCAGCATGGTCATGACCTTGGTGACGCTGGCAGGGGCCAGCTGTTCGTGCGCGTTGGCCTCATATAAGACTGTCCCGGTGGCTACATCCATCAGCACCGCGCTTTTGCCTGCCACGCTTAGCTCCAACGCCTGCCCCCGCAGCGGGAGCAGGGTACACAGCAGCGCTACGATCACGATCCCGGAAATCCGCTTCATAATGATCCCTCCCAATGATTCGTGGTACAGATTATGAAGCCCGTCCCGAAGATATGCCTGGAGGCAGGAGAAGCAAGCGGAGGGCAAAACCGAATGCTCCGATCCGCAGATTGTCCGCCCGGCTCCGGACTGCGCCATTTCCCCGGGCGTTTCGGCAGCCCTCCGCTGCCTGGGGGATTGAATCCGTCTGCCGTTTCACGGCGAAAGCGGCCCGCTGCCAAAAAAAGCAAAATTTTCCTCATATTCCTGTAGAAAATCCTGCGCTAATGTGATAAAATGGGCCGCGAAGAAGAAAGAGCTTCTGGTTCAGAAAACATCAGATAATTGATATACGGAGGACGCATATATGAGAGGTATTCCTTCCCTGATCACGGATATCCGCAAGAAGGTTTTCACAGAGGTAGCCCGCATGGCCTATGCCGGCGGGGATTACACCCAGGCCGAGGATCTTCCCTACAAAATCGTCCCCGGCGACCAGCCTCTGCACCGGGAATCCATCTTCCTGGAGCGTGCCATCGCCGGTGAGCGGGTGCGGCTGGCTATGGGTTTGTCCATCCGCCCCATTCAGACCCGCAGCCTGATGACGGAGGGCATGGATCACGCGGCCATTGCCGAGCAATACTATGAGCCGCCCCTGGTTAACATCATCCCTTATGCCTGCCATGCCTGCCCCACCAATCAGTACCGGGTGACGGAAAGCTGCCAGAACTGTCTGGCGGCCTCCTGCCAGAAGGTCTGCCCCAGGAATGCCATTTCCTTTGTCAACGGCAAAAGCTCGATTGATCTGACCCGGTGCATCAAATGCGGCAAATGCGCCGCGGCCTGTCCTTATCACGCCATCATCCATCTGGAGCGGCCCTGTCAGGCCGCCTGCGGCATGGACGCCATTGTCTCCGACGAGTATGGCCGGGCAGTTATCAATCAGAACAAATGTGTCGCATGCGGCCAGTGCCTGGTCAGCTGTCCTTTTGGGGCAATTGTGGATAAGGGCCAGATTTTCCAGATTATCCAGTCCATCCTCCGGGGTGATCAGGTCATTGCTGTTGTCGCACCGGCATTTGTTGGTCAGTTTGGCAAGGAGGCCACCCCCGGAAAGCTTGTCACCGCCATGAAGCAGCTGGGATTTGACCGGGTGGTGGAGGTGGCCGTCGGCGCGGATATGTGTACCATTGAGGAGGCCGGGGACTTTCTGGAGAAGGTGCCGTCTGAGCAGAACTACATGGCTACCTCCTGCTGCCCCGCATGGCACTCCATGATCTATAAACTTTTCCCCGGGGAGAAGGGAAAGATATCCATGACCCTGACCCCGATGGTTTTCACCGCGCGGCTGATGAAAAAGCAATACCCCGGCTGTAAAGTGGTTTTTGCCGGCCCCTGCGCGGCCAAGAAGCTGGAAGCCATCCGGGAGGATATCCGATCCGATGTGGACTTTGTACTGACCTTTGAAGAGCTTCAGGGAATGTTTGAGGCCAAGGAAATTGATTTTTCCGAGATGGAAGACAGCGGACTGCTCAAGGAAGGAACGGCTGCGGGGCGGGGCTTCGCGGTGTCCGGCGGTGTCGCTCAGGCGGTTACGGATTTGATTCACCGGGAGCGGCCGGAATTGGAAATCAAAACGGCCCGGGCCGAGGGTCTGCGGGAGTGCCGCAAGCTGATGATGATGGCCAAGGCGGGCAAATACACAGGGTATCTGCTGGAGGGCATGGCCTGCCCCGGCGGCTGCATTGCCGGCGCGGGAACATTGTTACCGGTGGATCAGGCGGCGAAGGCTGTGGGCAAGTACCAGGCTGCGGCGGAAACGGATTCCCCGCTGGAGAGTCCCTACCGTGATGAAGGCAAGCGGCTGGATTAAGGAAAGAACTCTATGAAAAAGAGGTTCCTGTTTTTTGCCGGGATGCTGCTGGCTGTCTGCTTCAGCGGCTGCACCACCGTGGACGGACAGCCCTACGGGCAGGGCCGGGTGCTGGCCTATGTGCGGGAGGCTGTACCGGCGGAGGCCTACACGCTGGTTTCCGTGGAGCAGGTCGGGGAATCCCCGGCGAATGTGGAGTATACCTTCCGCTCGGAGCAGCGGGAACTGATCTTTCGGGCCAACAGCTATCTGGCCCAGATCTGTATTGACACGCCGACCCTGTTCTATCAGAAAGAGATTTCCTGCGGCTATGATGAAGCGGTCTGGGCGCTCTATGCCGGCCAGGTCAGCGCGGAATTTGCCAAATCGGATCTGCACAGCGGCGCTGGAATGGAACTGATGGATTTTGAGGATATCGGGGAAGCGGCTGAAACGCTTTTTTCGGCATCCTCTGTCTTGTCCGGGGAGCTTGCCTACAATGGGGAGGAATATTTGCGGGAGCATCTGGCCAAAACCGTCAGTGTCCGGTGGTATGCGGATGCGCAGGCTCGTGCGGAATCCCGCAGCTGGGTGAGCGTGTGCGATGTCTGCCTGGACGGCCTCACCACAGAGCAGACGTATTATGACGGCATTGCCAATGCCTACGCGCAGAAGGTGGTGGATGGGGAGATTCCCGACATGGGAGATATCCCAACACCTTATCTGGAAAACAAACATCTGTCCCGGCTGGAGCATATTTTCCTGAACGGGACGGAAATGACCTATGACCAGGTGGATAACCCCTTTTCCTCGTTCAGGTTGAGTACATACCAGTATAAAACCTGCTGGTACAACAGCGAAATGGGTACCTACATGATGGCGGTGGATGTGGGGTACCATGCCGAAAGCGCCAGCTTTCCGCTGATTATTGCGGAGTATGTGCAGGCGCTGAACGGCCAGTGGGAGATGTGTGAAAATGGTCTGAAATGGAGCATTGGCGGCAACCGCTGGCAGCTGACCTGTAAACGCAACTCTCAAGCGCCGTATTTGACGGGACTGAAGCTTACAAAGAACGGCAAAGCGGTGCCTGTTTCCTATCTCACCGCCTCGCAGGACAGCCGGCTGGACGCGGTGTTCTGCGCCGCTCTGCCCCTTGCGGATTTCGCCGGACTGTTTCATCTGGAATATGCCGTGGACGAGGCGGCCGGGTGTGTGTACTTTACCTCGGCAGGCTTTTAGCCAAAGCCGAACGCCCGCAACTCCGATCCTCAGGACCGATGCTGCGGGCGTTTTGGATTATGGGACAATTTCTAACGGTGTTCTCCCAGGAAGAACAGCGCCAATGTGCCGGGGCCGGAGTGGGATCCGATGACGGAACCCACATAGCTGATGCGCACATCCCGGACGCCATACTGATCCTTCACCTGCTGCGCCAAATACTCGGCGTCTTCCAGGCAGTCCCCGTGGGAGATAAACACGGTGCTGTTGTCGTAGCCCGCGCCAAGCTCCCCCAGCTTTCTGACCATGGCGTCGATGGAAGCTTTGCGGCCCCGAACCTTGGCCTTATTGATCAGGTGGCCCTCGTCATCTACATGGAGTACGGGCTTGATCTGCAGCATTGTACCCACCAGCGCGGTAGTGGCGCTGACGCGGCCGCCGCGCTTCAGGTACATCAGGTCGTCCACGGTGAACCAGTGGCATAGATGGAGCTTTGTCTCCTCCACCCAGGCGTACAGCTCATCCACCGTCATACCTTCGTCCCGCTTCTTGCAGGCGTACCAGACCAGCAGGCCCTGTCCCATGGAAGCGGCCAGGGTGTCAGACACATAAATCTTCCGATCCGGATAGCTTGCGCGGAGTTCTTCCGCCGCGATGAGCGCAGACTGATAGGTGGCGGACAGACCGGAGGAAAATGCCATAACCAGAACATCCTGGCCCTCTGCCAGAGCGCTGCTTATGGCGCCTGACCAGCGCCCGGGGCTTACAGCGGAGGTTTTTGCGTTTTCTCCGTTTCGGAGTCCGTCATACAGTTCTTTCAGACTGTCATCGTTTTTGTCATCGAAAACCTTCCCGCGAAATTCCACGCTCAGAGGAACCATGGTCAGGTTCAGATCTGTGTACATTCCGGTGGGAAAGTCGCAGCCGGAATCGGTAATGATTTTGTAGCTCATGTTTTTCACACTCCAAAAAGGAAATAAACGGAATTACCTGCCGGATCGTCATTCGGGAACAAATTAACAAAAACATCATATAATACAAAGGCCGCAAAGTCACGCCATTTGCGGGAGAATCCGGCCGCTGCGCGCCCCTACCCGTGGTAGAATTCGGACTCTACCCATGGTAGAGCGCCCCAATGCCCCACTATCATCCCGTTCAGGAGGAATTTATGACAAGCTTTCTGCTGTACCTGTTCGTTAAGGATTATTCCGATCCTGCCAGCGTCAGGGTTCGATCTGCCATCGGCTCCCTGTCCGGCTGGGTAGGAATCGTATGCAACCTGCTGCTGTTTTTGGGGAAGCTTTTTATCGGCTTCCTGTCCGGTTCCGTATCGATTGCTGCCGACGCCATGAATAACCTTTCCGACGCCTCAGGGTCCATTGTGACGCTGCTCGGTTTCCGGCTGGCGGGCAAGCCCGCTGACGAGAAGCATCCCTTCGGCCACGCCCGGGCGGAGTATTTGAGCGGACTGATCGTAGCCGCGCTGATTCTGGTGATAGGGTTTGAACTGGTGAAAAGCTCGGCGGAGAGGATCTTTCATCCTGCCGCGGTGGAGTTTTCCGGCGCGGCTGCCGGCGTGCTGGCCGCTTCCATTGCCATGAAGCTGTGGCTGTATCGGTTCAACCAGAAGCTGGGAACCATGATCGGTTCCACGGCCCTGCTGGCTGCGGCCACGGACAGCAGAAATGACTGCGCGGCAACCGCCGCTGTTTTACTGGCGGCTATGATCGAATATTTTCTGGATATCCGCGTTGACGGGTTCATCGGTCTGGGTGTGGCGGCTTTTATTCTGTACAGCGGCTTGGGGCTGGCAAAAAGCACCGTCTCCTCCCTGCTGGGCGAAGGCGCTGACCCGGAACTGCGGCGGAAAATAGTGGACTATGTGGAGCAGCAGCCAAAGGTTTTGGGCTATCACGACCTGATGGTTCACGATTACGGCCCGGAGCAGCGATATGCCAGCCTTCACGTGGAGATGGATCACCGGGAGGACCCTCTGGAATGTCACGAGCTGATCGATGATATGGAGCGGGAATGTCTGCGCACGCATAACGTCCATCTGGTGATCCACTACGATCCCGTAATCACCGATGATCCGGAGCTGACGGCGCTGAAGCAGCGGGTCTGCAAACTGCTTGGAGAAAGGGACCCGCGGCTGAGTCTCCATGATTTCCGCATGGTCAGAGGAAAGCAGCATACAAACCTGGTGTTTGATGTGGCGCTTCCCAGCGACCTTCACGGGCAGGAGGCGGATATCCGGAAGTCTGTGGAGGAAGCCCTGAACAGGGACGGCGGGAAGGCCTACCATGTTAAGATCACCTTTGATACAGGTTCTTATGAAAAAGGCTGAAAATCTTTTTCCCGGCAGCCGCTATTCCCCTGCCTTACCGGGATCCTTTTCGCAGTTCCGCAGCTGCTTCAGGCTAACCATCAGCAGGCAGGCCCACAGAAACAGGCTCAGCGCCCAATAGCCGCTGCATGCCATGGGACTGGACACCACAATCAGGATCCCGTACAGGATATTGCCCAAAAGCTCTGAGCGCAGGGCTGACAGAAAGTTGAGAATCAGCAGCAGCAGCGTCAGCCCCAGCGACAGGGCAGAGAGATTGCGCACCAGCCCGAAAATCTTCCTGTCCGGTTTCCGCGCCGCCCGGCGCAGCAGTGCCGCAGGCGGCAGAAAACATGCCAGTGACAGCGCGGTCAGCGCCACCCGCGCCGCGCCGGAAGGTTCCGGGATAAAACCCAACCCGGCGCACAAAATAAGCAGACCGCCCCACAGGGCAAACAGCGCTTTGTTGTTCATGGGAGCCTCCTAAACACTACAGAATACACGGTAACAGCCTGATACCTGTATTCTACCCGAAAGTTTCGCAAATGGCAACCCTTTCCTGCGCAGAAAAAAAGCTGGACAGTTCCTCCATAATCTGGTATAATGATGCAAATTATACGATAAGGGAGTGGATTTCCTATGAAATGCCCGTTTTGCGGTGACCAGGAAAGCAGGGTCGTAGATTCCCGTCACTCCGAGGACGGCTTGAGTATCCGCCGCCGCCGGGAGTGCTTGGGCTGTCAGCGCCGGTTTACCACCTATGAGGTTGTGGAGAGCCTGCCCATTATTGTTGTGAAGCGGGATGGCTCCCGCCAGAACTTCGACCGCAACAAAATTCTGAATTCCATGATCCGGGCCTTCGACAAGCGCAAGGTCGATGTCAACGACCTGGACCGCATTACCACGGAGATCGAGCAGAATATTCAGAACACCCTGGAGCGGGAGATCAGCAGCGATAAGATTGGCGAAATGGTTATGGAGCGTCTGAAGCCTCTGGACGAAGTTGCCTACATCCGCTTTGCCTCCATCTATCACCAGTTTCAGGACGTTGGCAGCTTTATGAAGGAGATCAGTAAATTCCTGGAGGAAAAATAATGAGCACTACCCCTGCTGAGATTTTGGAGTCCGCCGCGGCGGTCTTGGAAACGACCGCCGCCACGGTTTCCGCTGACCCGACCGCAGCCGCAGAGGGCGGCCTGGATCTCGAATCCATCAAGGCGATGATGGACAATTTTGATCCGGCGGGACTTCTGCCGGAAATGAGTAAGGTTTTTGGCAGTCTGGCGTCTGTCTGCCGCTTTGCGGTGATGATCGGCCCGGTTGTGCTGCTGATTCTGGGCTTAAGCTATCTGTTTCTGTCTCCAAAGGAAGCGAACTACTATTTTGGCTACCGGTGTTATTTCGGCATGGGCAGCGTCCATGCCTGGCGCTTTACCCAGCGTATGGCAGGCATCCTGCTTGGGGGTCTGGGATTGGGTTTGACCATTGTCATGCTGACGATTTCGGGAAATTTTGCCGAAATGGATGTTACGGATATGGTGTGGAAAGCGGTTGGCTGCCTTGTGTGGCAGGCGGCGCTGGCCCTGCTTGCTACGCTGGCCATTAATCTGACTGCCGCGTTCCGGTTTGACCGAAAGGGCGAATACCGGAAGAAAAAAAAGAAGAAGCCCTCCAGATAGCAAAATCCCCGCCGGCTGCTTTGCCGGCGGGGAAATTTCTGCGGATTATCCTTAGGGAACCTCTGAACGATTCGGCTTCGGCCGGGCAGTGAAGCTTCCGCCCCGCTGGTGCGGTATGAAAAACGGGAAATCCATTCCGTATTCCCTTATTTTCCATTCTTTCCCGTGAGCCAGAATCTCCCGCTGCCAGCTCTTGCCTCCTTATTCAGAGCGTCCTTATACGGATTCTTTATAAAACCGAACGGCTTCAGGAAGAAGCAGCAGAATCTGCCCGGAAATCGGGAATCCATTCCGTACCCGTGGCCCCGGCGTCCTGGACAAAGCCCTGCAAACGGTTCAGATACATCCAGCTCAGCACCGCTTCATACTCCGCCTGGGTTACCTGCCGGTCAAACGGTTTACCCAGGCCGCCCATGGGGGTATACTGCCGCATCAGGCTCACCAGCACCTGGCCGGGAGCGAAATTCTCTCCGATCCAGTCCAGCACCCGCAGGGAATTCTCCACACATCCGGGCAGAATCAGATGGCGAATGAGGACGCCTCGCGTGAGCTTTCCCCTGTCCCATTGCACAGGCCCGGTCTGACGGACCATTTCCCGGATCGCCGAGGCGGCTACGGAGAAATAATCCGCTGCTCCGGACAGGGCTTCGGACAGCTGCGGGTCTGCATACTTCAAGTCCGGCAGATAGATGTCCACTGCGCCGTCCAGCTCCTGCAGGGTCTGCACCCGTTCATATCCGCCGCAGTTGTAGACCACGGGGACGGGAAGCCTGGGAACCAGCGCCGGCACAATGGTGGGAAGGAACTGGGCGGGCGTTACCAGATCGATGTTTTCCGCTCCCTGGGCAATCAGCGATTCGAATACCTGACGCAGCTGTGCGGAATCCATGGCGTTTCCCACGGGGCCGCTGCTGATGGCGGCGTTCTGGCAGTATTTGCAGCCCAGGGTACAGCCCCCGAAGAATACCGCGCCGCTGCCGCCGCTGCCGGCCAGGGCCGGCTCCTCCCATTTATGGAGCATAGCTTTCGCCACCAGCGCCCGATCCGGGCAGCCGCAGAATCCGGTTTCCCCGGCGGTTCGATCCGCCCCGCATTGCCGGGGGCAGAGGCAGCAGCTTGTGTAATCCATTGTTTGCCCCCTCCTTTGAAAGTATCATAGCAGAGTTTGCGTTTTTTCGCAACTCCCCGCTTTACCCGGGCGGAAAAATGTGATAGAATACAGTTTATCTGGAATGTCATACCGCAGGAAAGGATGGAGCACCATGGACATTCGTTTTGCTGACAGCCGGGATATTCCCGGCATGATTGACCTGCTGCAGCAGGTGGGGGAGGTTCACCATCAGATTCGCCCGGATCTGTTCCGGGCCGGGGCGCAAAAATATGACGAAGCCGCCCTTCGCCGCCTTCTGACCGACCCAAATCGTCCCATCCTGGTAGCTGTTTCTGACGGGAAGCTGGCGGGCTACGCTTTCTGCATTCTCCAGGTCACGGAAAACGACCCGGTTCTGCGGGACCGCAAAGTGCTTTATCTTGACGATCTGTGCGTGGACGAAGCCATGCGGGGAAAAGGCGTGGCCAGTGCGTTGTACCAAAGGGTGTGCGGCTATGCCCGGGAACTGCACTGCGACGCTGTGACCTTGAACGTATGGTATGGGAATGACCGGGCGATGGGCTTCTACAAAAAATGCGGCCTGAAGCCCCAGAAAATCGGAATGGAGTATCGTTTATAGTCAGGGAGGGTTTATGGCCTTTGACGCTTTTTTTCTGTCCGCTGTGCTGGAGGAGGTTCGCTCCCGCTGCATCGGTGGCAGGGTTGAAAAAATTCACCAGCCCAGCCGGGACACGCTGATTCTGCATCTGCGGTGCCAACAGGGGCGGGAGAAGCTGCTGTTTGCCGCCAATCCCACCGCACCCCGGCTGCATCTGACTGCGGCTTCCCCGGAAAATCCGGCGGAGCCGCCCATGTTCTGTATGCTTCTGCGTAAGCACCTGCTGGGCGCGAAACTGGCGGAGATTACCCAGCCGCCCATGGAGCGGATGGCAAGCTTTGCCTTTGACTGTACCGACGAAATGGGCTTCCCTGTCCGCAAGCGTCTGGTGGCGGAACTGATGGGACGCACCTGCAACCTGTATCTGCTGTCCCCTGAGGGCCGTATTTTGGACTGCCTGCGCCGGATCGGGCTGGATGAAAGCATCCGGAGGGCGGCGCTTCCGGGACTTCTGTACCAGGAGCCGCAGCCGGTTACAAAATGCGATCCCCGCAGCGTGGAAAACTGGGGGGATCTGCTGCGGCAACCTGGCGCGGATTTGCTTTCCGACCGCCTGATGGATATCCTTGGCGGCCTGTCTCCGCTGGTATGCCGGGAAGCCGCGCTGTTTGCGGCGGGCAGTACAGACGCCCGCATAGCGGGGCAAGATGCGGACGCGGTGGCGGACAAGCTTCAGCTGTTTTTCCGTGAGCATTTGAACCACCCGGTGCCCTGCTATGATGTGCGTCCTGACGGAACGCCCAGGCAGTTTGCCTTTTGCCCCATCCGTCAATACGGCCCGTGCCAGCGGGCGGAAACCTTTGGGGACCTGCTGGATATGTACTACACCGTTCGGGACCGAAAGGATGCCATGCGTCAGAAAAGCCAGGCCATCCGTAAGACGGTTCAAAATCTGTGCGCCCGCCTGACACGGAAGCTGGCGATTCAGGAAAAGGAACTGCAGGCAACCTATGACCGGGAACGCCTGCGTCAGCTGGGGGACATTCTGACTGCCAACATTCCCAGAATTGTGAAAGGGCAGACGGCGGTGCAGTGCGAGGATTTTTATGACGAGAACATGACCCTGATCGACATTCCCCTAAGTCCGGTCCTGTCCCCACAGCAGAACGCCGCAAAATATTACAAAGATTATGCCCGGATGAAGACTGCGGAAAAGGAGCTGACAAAGCAGCTGGAGTTGGGCAGAAACGAGATGGATTATCTGAAAAGCGTGCTGGAAGAGCTGAACCGGGCCCAGACCGACGCGGAACTGGAGGAAATCCGCCGGGAGCTTCAGGACGGAGGTTATCTGCATACAGGAGCGGGAAAGAAACAGATCCGGCAGGGGCGGCTGACGCCGATGCGGTTTGAATCCACCGACGGCTACCCCATCTACGTTGGACGGAACAACCGCCAAAATGAGGAACTGACCTTCCGGCTGGCCCGGAAGGACGACATCTGGTGCCACGCCTCCAAGGTTCCTGGCGCCCACGTCATCATCTCCTGCGCAGGCAAGATTCCGCCGGATAATACCATTACGCAGGCCGCGCAGCTTGCGGCCTATTACGCGGAGACCGGCGCGGGCCAGAACATCCCCGTGGATGTGACAGCCGTGAAGCAGGTGAAGAAGATTCCCAACGGCAGACCCGGCATGGTAATCTATCACACCTACAGAACCGTCACGGTCAATCCCTATGGGGAGATCGTGCTGGATCAGCAAAACGCGGAACCCAAGGAGGAGTAAGGGTCACCCTGTTTTCGGATACGCTGAATTTATACCGCTGCTCCCTCCCAGCCCTCATGACGCAGCAGCCACAGCTTGCGTTCCAGACCGCCGGCATAGCCTGTAAGCTGTCCGCCCGCGCCGATGACACGATGGCAGGGGATGATAATGCTGATGGGATTGCGGCCTACCGCGCCGCCCACGGCCTGGGCGGACATGGCTGTCCTTCCCAGAGCGGCGGCCACTTCCCCGGCAATGCTGCCATAGGTACGGGTTTCGCCGCTGGAAATGGTCAGCAGAATGCCCCAGACCGTTTGCTGAAAGGCGGTTCCTTTCGGGGCAAGGGGAAAATCCACAGCCGGGTTCTCTCCCCGGAAATACCGGCTTAGCCAGACCTCCGCTTTGGACAGCACCGGCAGCGTCTCACCCGGCCGGGCCTCATTGGGAACGGGGGCGTTCATCCGCAGCTCCGTGAGGGCGTTGCCGTCGCTCAGAAGCAGGAGCCGTCCAATGGGGGAGGCGTATTCCGAAAAATAAACCATAAGATTTCTTCTTCCTTCCCTTGACTGTTTCCTCCATTATAGCTTCCGCTTCCCGGAAAGTCTACCGGCTGCCTCTAAATTATATTGTTTCTTCAAAAGAAGGAACGGTTTCGGGAAAAAACAGGAATATTGGAGGCGACCAATCGCCAAAACATGGCTTGATTCCTGCGGCGGTTTTCGCTATAATGGGATAAATTTGGAAACAAGGAGCAGAATACAGCCATGAGACAGGAAGTTTTGGGGAAACAGTTTGACGCCGAACGCGCTTTGTATCATCTGCAAAGCGCGGATATAACCGATTGCGTATTTGCCGGCCCGGCTGACGGAGAGTCGGTATTGAAGGAAGCCCGGGATATCCATGTGGATCACTGCCGCTTTTCCCTGCGCTATCCGATGTGGCATGTGGAGAATTTCCGCCTGCAGGATTCTAAAATGGACGAGCTGACCCGCGCCGCTATCTGGTATGCCCGGGACGGCGTCATCACAGGCAGCGATCTGCACGGCATCAAGGCTGTGCGGGAATGTGAAAACATCCAGCTCACCAATTGCAGCATCCTGTCTGCGGAATTTGGCTGGAAGAGCAGCCGCATCACCATTTCGGACAGTACGCTTGTTTCCGAGTATCTGTTTCTGGACAGCCGGGATGTAAAGCTGGACCGGGTACGGATGAAGGGCAAATATTCGTTCCAGTACATGGAAAATCTGGAGATCAGCAGCTCGAACCTGGATACCAAGGACGCCTTTTGGCACAGCAAAAATGTTACTGTCCGGGACAGCGTGGTCAAGGGCGAGTATTTGGGCTGGTTCTCCGAGGGGCTGACGTTGGTGAACTGCCGGATCAGCGGCACGCAGCCGTTATGCTATTGCCGTGACCTGAAGCTGATAAACTGTACTATGGAGGGAGCGGACCTTGCCTTTGAATACTCCGATGTGGAGGCCACCATCCGGGGCCATGTGGATTCCATCAAAAATCCGCGCTCCGGCGAAATCGTTGCGGATTCTGTGGGCGAAATCATTATGGCGGACGCGGTTATGGAATGCACGGGCAAGGTAATCGTGCGGTGAGGACGCGCCTCGCAAACAATACGCCCCGAAGCAAATTTGCTTCGGGGCATCTCTGTTGGTCTTGATCCTAAAAAGATTCCATTTGCGCAAAGGGAATTTGTTAATTGGAAGATCAGAATCAAAAGGAAGCATTTTTATAAGGAACCGGTATCAGACCGCGTTACAGATCATCCTTTTCTCCCGGATTCCAGGAATCCTGTGCGCCCGGATGGGGCGAAAGCGGAGAACCGGCAGCATCCCGTCTGGGCGGCATGCCCAGGTCCTTGTTCCGGTTGAAGAACAGGAAGAACGGCTGCGTAATGCCAATCAGGATGCTGAGCACAAGATACAGCACACAGTTGCCGGGATCCAAAGACCTGTAGACATCGTACAGCGCCATATAGCGGATAATCACAAGGGCAATGGCCATGCCGCAAAGCGGCAGGGACAGTCCCAATACTCCCACTATGGGGCCCATCGCAATATCCATCAGCTCGGAATCCCGGTACCTTCCGGCCACGCCGGAAATGACATGGAACAGGAAAGCGGCCATCAGCGCGAAAATCATAACGCTGAGAATCAGCGTCAGAATATTCAGAACCAGCAGAAACTTGCGTTTGGCCTTGTTTTTCCCCTTGACAACATAATGGTACTGGTCGGAAAGGGAGCCTAAAATCCAGCAGCTGACCACCGGTATCCAGGCAATCCAGGGGTGATTCAGTCCCCGGCGCCGGGCAATGGTATAAAGGCCCGCAGATGTCAGCACATAAGAGGCAATGCTCAGCAGTAGAAATGGGATTCCGGCAAACAGGCCGGACAGAATACCCATTATCCGTTCCTCATTGTATATGTAGGCCATAGAATTCATACCTCCTGTTCTTTGTTGCGGCTAGT
>CAZUAN010000021.1:0-19840 GCA_964618385.1 uncultured Oscillospiraceae bacterium
GCGCGCAGTCCCGGTATTTTTTACCAGACAGCCGGAGCGAAACAAGGCCTAATACTATGGAACCTCTGAATCAATCGTCTGCGGCTGGACAGCGGATCTTTTGCCCCAGCTCTGCGGTTCCAAAATCGGGAAATACATACAGTATTCCTCCGATTTTGGGACCTTGACCTGAGCCAAAATCTCTTGCTGCCAGTTCTTGCCGATTTCATCAGAGATTCCCTAGTTCTTATTCTTATGAAAAAGGTTGAAAACCTTTTTATAGCACCGCAGGTGCGTTAAGAAAGGTATGATACTGATATTTCATAAAAATGTTTCATTCGAATAATGGAACTTTTTTATATAAAGAATCAGTATAACAATACGGAGGGATGGAACCTATGAACTTGCTGTATGCTGTTTTGTGCTATGCCATGGCTGCGCTCAATTTGTACCGGGGCGTTCAGGGCGGCAGCACCATGAATGCGGTGTTTGCCCTGCTCTGGCTGGGGCTGGGAATTTATCTGACCCTGAAATACGCCAAGGAAAAGTCGGGGAGAAAGGAGTAACCGATGGTCAAGCATATTGTTCTTTACACGCTGAAAGAGGGCGTGGATAAGGCCGGCGCTGTCCAGCTGATCGCGTCTGTTCTGGAGCCGCTGGTTGGACAGATTCCCGGTCTGCTGCATCTGGAGGTTCGGCAGGCGTTCAACGGCATGGATTACGCTCTGTATTCCGAATTTGAGAGCCGCCAGGCGCTGGAAGACTACGCCGTCCACCCGCTGCATCAGCAGGCAAAAAGCCATTTCTTCCATCTGCTGGACAGCCGTGTTGCCGCGGACTATGTGTGCTGAAGGGGAACAGAGTATGAAGGCAATCGTAACCGTTGTGGGTAAGGATCGGGTTGGCATTATTGCCGGTGTCTGCACCGCACTGGCAGATTTCAATGTCAATGTTCTGGATATCAGCCAGACCGTCATGCAGGGCTATTTCACCATGATGATGGCCGCTGAGGTGTCCCAGTGCAGCGTTCCCCTGGCAGAGCTTGTCACCAGAATGGACGAGATCGGCCGGGAAATGGGGCTGTCTATCCGCGTTCAGCGGGAGGACATCTTCGAGGCCATGCACCGTATCTGAGGGAATGCCATGCTGAATCAAAAGGACATTCTGGTAACCCAGGATATGATCGACAAGCGGCACCTGGACATCCGCACCATCACCATGGGCATCAGCCTGCTGGACTGCTGTGACCCGGATCTGAAGACCTGCTGTGACAGAATTTACCGGAAAATCACCCGCTGTGCCAGGAATCTGGTGCGGGTGGGGGAGGATATTGAGAAGGAATTTGGCATTCCCATTGTCAACAAGCGGATTTCCGTCACGCCGATTGCCATGGTAGCCGGTTCCTGTGAAACGGACTCCTATGTGGAAGTTGCCAGGACTCTGGATGCTGCCGCCAAAACCTGCGGCGTCAATTTCATCGGCGGCTTTTCCGCTCTGGTGCAGAAGGGCTGCACCGCAGGCGACTGGAAGCTGATCCGTTCTATTCCCGAGGCCATGGCCGCCACGGACCGGGTCTGTGCCAGCGTCAACGTCGGTTCCACCAGGGCCGGCATCAACATGGACGCGGTGGCCGAAATGGGACGGATCATCAAAAAAACCGCAGAGCTAACGCAGGATCATGACGGTCTGGGCTGCGCCAAGGTGGTGGTATTTGCCAATGCTGTGGAGGATAACCCCTTCATGGCGGGAGCTTTCCACGGTGTAGGGGAGCCGGAATGTGTGCTGAATGTGGGCGTGTCCGGCCCCGGCGTGGTCTGCCATGCTCTGCAGAGCGTCAAGGGGCAGCCCTTTGATGTAGTGGCGGAAACCGTCAAGAAGACCGCCTTCCAGATCACCCGCATGGGCCAGCTGGTGGGACAGGAGGCTTCCCGCCGTCTGGGAGTTCCCTTCGGAATCGTGGACCTGAGTCTGGCGCCCACACCTGCTGTGGGAGACAGCGTGGCCCGGATTCTGGAGGAAATGGGCCTGGAGGTCTGCGGTACCCACGGCACTACTGCCGCGCTGGCCATGCTGAATGACGCTGTGAAAAAGGGCGGCGTCATGGCCTCCAACCATGTGGGCGGACTGTCCGGCGCGTTCATCCCGGTGTCCGAGGATGAGGGCATGATCGCGGCGGCGGAAGGCGGTACGTTGACGCTGGATAAGCTGGAGGCTATGACCTGCGTCTGTTCCGTTGGCCTGGATATGATTGCCGTCCCGGGGGATACCTCCGCAGCCACCATTTCCGCCATGATTGCCGACGAAGCCGCCATCGGCATGGTTAATTCCAAAACCACTGCCGTTCGGATCATCCCTGCGCCCAATAAGGTGGTGGGTGACCGGGTGGAGATGGGAGGACTGCTTGGAAGCGCGCCGGTTATGCCCGTTCACGATGAGTCCAGCGAGAAATTCATTGCCCGGGGAGGCCGGATTCCCGCTCCCCTGCAAAGCCTGAAAAACTGAAGAAACTGGAGATTCCGCATCAATCGTATAAAGAACAGGATAACAAAAACGCCCTGGGGCAGCTGCCCCAGGGCGTTTCATTGGATCAGGTCGGGTCGTAATTGACGATGATGTCATGCTCACGGAGAGCGGACACGTCGCTGATTTCATTTCCGAATACATTGACCTGCACCAGACAGTAGTTATCGGCCAGAGCGTCAATATTCGTAAGCTGATTGTAGTCCATATAAACATAGGTCAGAGAAGCCATATTCTGCAGGCTGTCAATGCTGGTCAAAGCATTGTAGGAGCCATCAATAACCTGCAAAGGGCAATTGTCGGGCCACGCAGGCAGTTCCGCGACCTGATTGGAGGAGAAGTCAAAGATCAGCAGCTTGGTCAATGTGTTCAGGCTGGTGATGTCTGAGATGGCGTTGCTGGCAATGCGCAGCTCCGTCAATTCCGTGCAGCCGGACAGAACCGATACGCTTGTCAGGCTGTTGTTGTCTGCGGACAGATAGCTCAGCAGGGGCAGATTGCCCAGTCCGCTCAGATTGGTCAGCTGGTTATAGTCGACGGCAAGCCATTTCAGTCTGGAGCAGGAGGCAATGGGGGACAGGGAGGTTAACGAATTGTAGGAAACATCCAGCGTCTCCAGGCTGCCCAGACCGCTGAGGGACGACAGATCGGTAACGGCATTGTGCTGCAAATACAGCTCCACCAGAGTCGTCATAGGCTCCAGAACCTCCAGGTTTCGGATTGTGTTGTTGCTCAGGTTGAGGCAGGTCAGACTTGAAGCGCCGGACAGCCCGGAAATGGTGCTCAGGCTGCAATCCGCCAGCGTCAGTTCCGACAGAGCGGGCAGAGCGGCCAGAACGGAAAGATCCTCCGAAGGGAACCGGCAGCCGGTCAGATCCAGGACCTTCAGGCTTGCCAGGGAGGAAAGACAGCTTAAAGAGTCCAGACTCTGGCCATGAATGGTAAGGGCTTCCAGATAGGGCATCAGACGCAGATCGCTGTAATCCGCGACACCGTCCGGGACGGTGAACTGTGTGATTTCCCACAGCTTATTGGTGTAGACGGCAACTCCATCTCTGGCACCGATCAATTCCCGAATGGCGGCTTCCATGGTGGGATCGGTAAATGTGACCTGCTCAATGATACCGGTGATGGTATAGCTCAGCACGGTCACGGGACTGACCAGTCCGCTGCTGTCTACAGAAATGGCGTAGATTGTCGTTTCACCGGCGGGGAGGGAGATGGACCCGCTGTAAACGGAACCGTCGGTGGAAGGGAAAACCCCGTCGCTGGTGTAATAAATTGTGCCGCCGGAGGTACTCAGATGGATGTCCATATACTGACTGTAGTAACCCGCGCCATAGTCGGCGGAGGGTGCAGTGGGGCGCAGGGCGTCCAGCTCTGCCTTAAGCGTAGGGTCGGTGATATTGTCCAGCATATTCACGGCATCCAGCAGTTTGTCCTGCTCCACATAGGTCTTACACAGGGCGGTGTACAGCTCGGCGGAGGCACGGCTGTTGATGGCATTGGTGAGGGTATACTCCGCCTTGGTGTAGTTCCCGCTGGACTTGTACTGATTGGCCAGTTCAATGGCAACATCCTCATCCTGCCCGGAGAAGCGATAGGCCATGTCGTAGCACCATGCGGAAATCCGGGAATTCCCGTGGAGATCCTGAAATCGCGCCTGATTTAGCAGGGCATCCCGGGTGAAGTCCCGGTCATAAACGAACAGGTACCAAACAACGCTGGCAAGGATAAAAGCCGCCAGCAGGAGAGGCACCAGAATTCTGGTTGCTTTTTTCATAGAAAAATACTCCGTTTCGAGACATTCTCACTGAATTATACAACAAATACCGTATGAAGTCAAGCCCGCTGGGAAACGTTACAATTTCCTAACAATTATATAAATATAAATTATGTAAACGGGATGAAAAACCGCCGCAGAGAATTCTGCGGCGGCGAATATTATCCGTAGGTTTCCTTCAGAAACACAATGGCTTCCCGGTACCCATCGAAGCCATGGCCCTTGATGGTTTTGACGCAGGCCATGCCGGCGTAGGATATTTGTCGGAACGGCTCCCGGGCATCCACATTGGAGATATGCACCTCCACGGCCGGAATGGATACAGCCTTCAGCGCATCCAGAATGGCCACAGAGGTGTGGGTGTAGGCAGCCGGATTGATGACGATGCCGTCCACGTTCCCATAGGCCCATTGAATTTTGTCCACAAGATCACCTTCGTGGTTGGACTGGTAGTGGATGATTTCCACGTTCTGGAACCGGGCTGTCTGCTCCAGCAGCTGCAGCAGATCGGCAAATGTGTTTTTTCCGTAAATGTCCGGCTCCCGGATGCCAAGCATATTCAGGTTGGGGCCGTTGATGACCAGAATTTTCATTCGCATACCTCCAAATGTGACACGATGGCGCGGACGGTGTCCTCCGGGCTGCCATTGTTATCGATGGGAAAATCCGCAAAAGCTTCGTAAAGAGGCTCCCGCCGGGCATACATACGGCCAAGCGGGTTGGCCTGGGACAGAGGCCGTCCATCGGTGGGCAGCCGGTCAATATCCCGCTGAAGCCAGAAGATTCTGCCGTTCTGATGGAGCAGGGGATAGTTGCGCGCCTGCATAACGCATCCGCCGCCGGTGGCAAGAACCAGGCCGGACCGCTGGCCCAGCTCAGCCAGCACTTCGGTCTCCCGCTCCCGGAAAACCGTTTCTCCATCCTGAGAAAAGATTTCGGGAATGGATTTTCCGGCGGCCAGGACGATGGCTTCATCCACATCCGCAAGCTCCCTTCCCAGGGCGGCGGCCAGCATAGCGCCGATGGTACTTTTGCCGCATCCGGGCATGCCGATCAGGACAAGATTCTGCATCTGGGCGGACAAATGACGGTAAATGGTTTCAATCCTGGAATCGGCAATGGCGGTTCCCGTGAAATACTCGGCGGATTCCTTGGCCTGGGCTACCAGCATCCAAAGGCCATTTTCATGGGGAAGGCCCATTTCCTCCGCGTCCAGCAGCAGCCGGGTTTTGGCGGGGTTGTAAATTACGTCCAAGACACCCTCCAGACGGGGAAAGCGCCTCAAATCCACAGGGGCAATCCCGGCATTGGGATACATACCCACGGGCGTTGTGTTAACGATAACGGCGGCGTCGGCATGCAGGTGCAGATTGTTGTAATGATTTTTGCCGGAGCGGGAAATGACGACAACCTCCGCACCCATATCATTCAGCGCTTTTACGGCGGTATTGGAGGTGCCGCCGCTGCCCAGCACCAGCACCTTCCTGCCGGCTACGGGGATGCCGCTGCGCTTTACCAGGGAGGTAAATCCGAAGTAATCCGTATTATGTCCAAAAAGCGTGCCGTCTTTTCTGCGGACGATGGTGTTGACGGAACCCATTTTTTCCGCAGCAGGGGACAACTCGGCCAGGTAGGGAATGACATCTTTTTTATAGGGAATGGTTACGTTGATGCCGGTGAAATCCCCGTTTCGCAGAAAATCCCCCACTTCTTCCGGTTCTTTTTCAAAGAGTGTATAGGAATATTCCCCCAGATAGCTGTGGATTTGGGGGGAATAGCTGTGTCCCAGCCTTCTGCCCAGCAACCCGCAGTTCATCAGACCACCTCGGAATAGCTGCCCAGATACTTAAATTCCTCGCAGAGCTCGTCCAGCTCACACATCAGCTGCACAAACTCCTCGGAGTAAATGGAGGTTTCCAGATCGAAATAGAACATGAATTCGAACTCCCGGTCGGGAATGGGACGGGATTCCAGCTTGGTGACGTTGATCCCCAGGGTGTAGAGCCGGGCCAGAACCTTGTACAGTGCGCCGGGCTTGTGGCTGAGCACCATCATGATACTGGTTTTGTCGGAACCGGGGTAGATCTCCAGATTTTTGCTGATGCAGATGAACCGGGTGCGGTTGTTGCCTTTGTCCTGAACGGAGGACGCCAGGCATTCCAGCCCGTACAATTCCGCACAGGCCCGGCTGCTCAGAGCAGCTACATCCTTGCGCCCGGACGTTGCCACCATTTCCGCGGCAAGGGCCGTATTACCCATGGGAATCACATTGACGCCGGACAGACCTTGCAGAAAATCGCTGCATTGGCTGATGGCCTGCTCATGAGAGTAGATTTCCTTGACGTCGGACAGCTTGGTGCCGGGATTCGCCAGCAGGTTGTGATCGACCTTCAGCCGGAAGGTACGGACGATGGAAAAATGATGCTGGATCATCAGATCATACACCTTATTGACGGATCCGGCGGTAGAGTTTTCAATGGGCAGGACACCGTATTGACACATGTTCTGCTCAATGGCGGAGAACACGGCCTCAAAATTTTTAAAATACAGAATAAACGGATTCTTGAAAATTTTTTCGCAGGCAATCTGGGAGTACGCCCCTTCGACGCCCTGGCAGGCCACCATGGGGGCCTGAGGGAACAGCTTGGGGGTGTTCTCGATGGCTCTGGTGATTTCCCGGTACAGGGGAGTGACGGTACCGCTGCGCTTGCCCTGATAGCTGCGGCTCAGCTCGAAAAGCATGGAGTACAGCACCCGGGTGTAGTTTGCCATTTCCGGGCCTGCCTTTTCCGCCACGTCCTGAAGCTTGGCCCGCTCCCGGGCCGGGTGAAAAATGGGAAGACTGTTGTCCCGCTTGAAGTCGGCGATTCTGGCGGCCACATCCATTCTGGCGCAGAACAGGCGTACCAGCTCGTCATCAATCTGATCCATTTCCTGGCGAAGTTCTTTCAGATCCATTATTCTTTCCTCCTGTTTGTTTGGGTGTTGCCCAGTATCAAGTCATAAATCGCGATAGCCGCCGCAGCCTCCACCACGGGAACGGCTCTGGGGACGATGCAGGGGTCGTGACGGCCCTTGACCACCAGCTCCCGCACTTCCTTCTTGCGCAGGGAAACGCTCTGCTGGGGCCTGGAGATAGACGGGGTCGGTTTCAAAGCGGCCCGGAAGCACAGGGGCATTCCGTTGGTAATTCCGCCCAAAATGCCGCCGCAGTTGTTGGAAGCGGTTCGGATGCAGCCCTGCTGGACGGTAAAGCGGTCATTGCATTGGCTGCCCCGCATGGAGGCAGACGCAAAGCCCGCGCCAAATTCCACGCCCTTTACGGCGGGAATGCCGTAAACAATCTGGGCAATGCGGCTCTCTACACCGCCGAACATTGGCTCTCCCAGTCCGGCGGGCAGACCTGTGATGACACATGCAACTGTGCCGCCGACACTGTCTCCGTCGGCTTTGGCGTCTGCGATCTGCTTCCGCATTTTTTCCGCCTGAACCGGGTCCATGACAGGAAACTCCGTGGGGATAGAGGCAACGGCATCTTCCATCCGGTCAAAGGGAAGCGAATCCTCTATGCCGCCGATGGAATCGATCCGGCCGCAGACGCGGATTCCCATCTGTTCCAGCCACTGCTTGCACAGGCCTCCCGCGATACACAGCGGGGCTGTCAGCCGCCCGGAGAAATGTCCGCCTCCGGCGGCATCCTGGAATCCGCCGTACTTGATCTGGGCAGTATAGTCCGCATGTCCCGGCCGGGGACAGTCCTGCAGATTGGCGTAATCTTCAGAACGGGTGTTTTTGTTGCGGATGACGGCGGCAATGGGGGCGCCGCAGGTATACCCGTCCAGAATGCCGGACAAAAATTCCGGGCGGTCCTCCTCCCGGCGGGAGGTGGACCAGTCGTTCTGCCCCGGCGCGCGGCGGTTCAGAAAGGCTTGCAGGATATCGGTGTCCACAGGCAGTCCGGCGGGAATGCCGTCCAGCGTCATGCCGATGGCAGGGCCGTGGGATTGACCGAAAATGGACAATTTCAGATTTTCACCGTAGGTGCTGCTCATAGGTTCCTCCTAAACGGGTGAATTCCGCAAAAAAGCGGGGATAAGATTTCCGAACGCATTCCGCTCCGAGAATGGTCACCGGGAAGCGGCAAACCGTGGCGGCAATGGCGGCGGACATGGCGATGCGGTGGTCATTGACGCTGTCTACCGTGCCGCCGTTCAGTCCCGTGCCATGGATGGTCAGCGCATTTTCCTCTGCTTCCGCTCTGCCGCCCAGATTTTCAATCATACGAACCACGGAGGCTGCCCGGTCGGATTCCTTCAGACGAAGTCGCCGGATATCCGTAAATACCGCGCCCTGCTTGCAGGAGGCAACGACGGCCAGAATGGGAATCAGGTCCGGGATGTCAGCAGCGGAAATCGTAATGCTGCGCTCCAGAGCGGGAAGCAGCGTGGTAATGGCCCGATCTCCCTGGGGAGAGTCCGGAGAGAGATTCTCCATCATCACGGGATTGCCCAGAGCCTGGGCAGCCAGGAAGAACGCGGCATTGCTCCAATCCCCTTCCACAGTCACAGCGCCGGGAGAATGGAACGGCGTCCCGCCCTGAACCTGAAATCCATCCGTTGCCCGTCCGAAGAGTGCCATTGCCCGCCGGGTCATGGCAATATAGGGGCGGGATTCCGTTTTCCCGGTTAATTGAATCTGACTTTTGCCGGGAATCAGTGCCGCAGCCAGCAGCAGTCCTGTGATAAACTGGCTGGAAACACCGCCGTCAATGGTGTACTGCCCCGGTTTCAGCTGCCCGGAGCAGCGAATGGTGCCTGCTGTGGGGCGGCAAAGACGGCATCCCATCCGCTCCATCTCCTCCCACAGGGGGGACAGAGGCCGTTCCGGAAGGCGGCCTTCCAGCCGGAAAACGGCGTCTACGCCCAAGGCGCCTGCCACAGGAAGCAGGAAGCGCAGGGTGGAGCCGCTGTCCTGACAGTCCAGTACCGCTTCCCGGGGAGTCCTCTGAACTGGGATAACCTCGTAGCCTGTTTCCGTTTGGGTAATTCCGGCGCCCAAAGCCCGGAGGCATTGGGCGGTCGCCTCGATATCCCGGTTGGTTTCGGGACAGAGCAGTACCGTCGGCCGATCCGCAAAGGCGGCGCAGATCAGGAGCCGGTGGGCCTGGGACTTGGAGGGAATGGCCCGGACGGTTCCCGCAAGCTTCCCGGGGAAAATGGTGATATCCATATCAAAGGCCCGCCCGGATCCAGGCTTCCAGCTCGGCCACAGGGACGGCAACAATGGCACACTCGCCAATGGCTCTGGGAACAATCAGCTTGAGCATGCTGCCGGATCGCTTCTTGTCCGACAGGGTATAGGCATAAAGCTCCCCGGCGGTATATTCTGTTCGGATGGGAAGGCCAAACTGTGTCAGAATCTTCGTCAGCCGCTGACAGGTTTCCCCGTCGCACATGCCCTTGCTGACAGCAGCCCGGGTGATCATCGCCATGCCGACGGCAACCGCTTTCCCGTGAGACAGTTCGAAATGACTTCTGGCTTCGATACCGTGGCCGATGGTGTGGCCCAGATTCAGGCGCATCCGGTCACCGGTGTCGAATTCATCCTCCGCCACTACGTTCCGCTTCAGCTCTGCGCAGCGGGTAATAACCGCCTCCCGGTCAAAGTTCAGCCCCTTCTGTTCCAGATGGGCGAAAAGCGCCGGATCATACAGTACGCCGTATTTGATAACCTCCGCGCAGCCGTCCCGGAAGATATCCCGGGGCAGCGTATTCAGGGCGTCGATGTCGCAGAGCACCAGGCTGGGCTGATAAAAGGCTCCGGCCAGATTTTTTCCGGCAGGAAGATCAATGGCCGTCTTACCGCCCACGGAGGAATCCACAGCCGCCAGCAGGGTGGTGGGTACCTGAACCAACCGGATGCCCCGCAGAAAGCTGGCCGCGGCGAACCCGGCCAAGTCACCCACAACGCCGCCGCCCAGGGCCACAAGGATATCCGAACGGGTCAGTCTGTTTTCCGCCAGAAAATTCAGAAGCTGAAGAAATGTCTGCCCGTTTTTGCTCTCCTCTCCGGAGGGAAAAACAAAGGAAACGGTTTCCAATCCGGCGCTTTTCAGGCTTTCTGCGGCAGCCGCGCCATAGAGCGGGTAGACGGCGGAATCGCTGACAATGCATGCCTTCTGCGCGCCGCCCAATTTTCCGGTTTCCGCTCCAAGCGTATGCAAAAGCCCACTGCCAATGCGGATGTCATAGGTTTTGGAAGCGTTTACTGTGACGGTTTTCATCCGTCCACCTCCTCTTTGCGCTTTTTTCCCTCGTCCAGCAGGGCTACCAGCCTGTCCATATCATCTGCGGCGATGGCATCCCGGTAGGCCCGCAGGCTGTCGATGTAGTGATCCAGCTCAAACAGAAGGTTTTCTCTGTTTTCCAGGAACAGCTCCGCCCACATTTGAGGATTCAGCCAGGCGACCCGGGTCAGATCCCTGTAGCTCCCGGCCGAGAAGCCCTTGTGATTCAGAGCCGTGGGGGACTTGATGAAGGCGTTGCTCAAAATATGGGGCATCTGGGAGGTAAAGGCGATTATCCGGTCGTGTTCCTGAGCGGTGGTGACGGAGTAGAAACCAAACTTGCAGGGCTTCATGGCCTCTTTTACCCGGTCCAGAAGCTGCATATCGTCGTATACGGGCGGCACCAGAACCATGGGAGCGCCCTCAAACAGGTCTGCCCGGCTGTACTTGAATCCGGAAAACTGGGAGCCAGCCATGGGATGACCGCCCACAAAGGTGAAGCCATATTGCTCTGCCAGAGGAAAACAGCGGCGGCATATTTCCGTTTTGGTTCCGCAGCAGTCGATCACCAGGGCGTTTTTCGGGATCAGATGGGCATTGCGCTCCAGCCAGGAGGCGCTGCCGTCGGGGTAAATGGCCAGCAGAATCAGGTCACATTGGGGAATGGTTTCCTCGTTCAGTTTTCCATGAACAGCGCCTGCCAGCATGGCAAAGGACAGCATGCTTTCGCTGCGTTGAATGGCGTAGACGGTGTGCCCGGTGAGAGCATATGCTCTGGCCAGAGAGCCGCCGATCAGGCCGAGGCCCAGAATACCGACCTTCATGCGACGACCTCGCGAATCTTCCGAACCTTCCGGCTGACCTCGTCAAACTGGGCGGGGGTCAGGGATTGGGCGCCATCGCACAAGGCGCAGGCGGGATTGTTGTGGACCTCGATCATAATGCCGTCAGCGCCGGCCGCGGTCGCGGCATAGGCCATGGATGCTACCAGGTTCGCCTTGCCGGTGGCATGGCTGGGGTCCACCACCACGGGCAGATGGGACAGGTTGTGCAGCACCGTGACAGCGGACAGATCCAGCGTGTTCCGGGTGGCGGTTTCGAAGGTGCGGATGCCCCGCTCACAGAGAATGACCCGCTCATTGCCTTCACTCATGATGTATTCGGCGCTCATCAGCAGCTCCTGAATGGTGTTGGCCAGACCGCGTTTGAGCAGAATGGGCTTGTCGGTTTTACCCAGTTCCTTCAGAAGGTCGAAATTCTGCATGTTTCTTGCGCCGACCTGAATGATATCCACATCGGCGAACAGATCCAGGGTGGAGATGTTCATGATTTCGGTGACGATGGGCAGGCCGGTGGCCTCCTTGGCCTTCAGCAGCAGCCGGATACCCTCGCCCTTCATGCCCTGGAAGGCGTAGGGGGAGGTACGGGGCTTGAAAGCGCCGCCGCGCAGAATGTTTGCGCCGGAGGCCTTGACAGCGGAAGCGACCTCGATGATCTGCGCCTCCGATTCTACGGAACAAGGACCGGCAATCATGGTGAAGCTGCCGCCGCCGATTCTGACTCCGCCGACCTCAATGACCGTGTCCTGAGGATGAAATTTCCGGTTGGCCTGCTTGAACGGCTCCGAAACCCGCTTGACTGTTTCCACCATATCCAAGCTTTTCAGCAGATCAATATCTACCCGGCTGGTGTCGCCGATGAGACCCAGAACCGTGACCTCGGCGCCCTGGGAAATGTGAACGTCCAGGTTCATATTCTTGAGCCAGTCAACCAGATGCTGCATCTGGTCGGGGGTGGTTCCGTGCTTGAGAATCGCGATCATAGTTAAAACATCTCCTAACAAAAAAATAACGCCGCACGGGCAATTCGTGCGGCGTCTTAAAATACTCTTTTAAGCTCCTGGTTTTTCACTGCAACACAAATTGCTATTACTTTTTACGGGTAAAAAAGTAATAGTCGCGAAAATAAAAGGAAACTGCAGCGCTGAAAGAAACCATGGATTCTTGCCTCCGGATTCAGAAACTGCCCGTATTATACCACGAGAGGCAGGAGAATGCAAGCGGGAATTTGCAAAAAACCCGTTATTTTTGCGGCGGCATCCAAGACTCTGCTCAGGCTGACCGGATTTTTTAAGAAAACAGGCGCTTTTTCCCTATCCTACCCGTTTTATTGGACAGAATCTCTGCTACAATATTCCCGCAGATAAAACAGAGAGGAGCAGCTTTATGGAATACTTATCGGAACTGAACCCGGAGCAGCGGGAGGCGGCGGTGACAACGGAGGGATATATCCGGGTTGTTGCCGGCGCAGGCTCCGGAAAAACCAGAACGCTGGCTGCGCGGTACCTGTATCTGGTGGAGCAGCTGGGCATCTCTACGGCCAATATCCTCTGCGTGACCTTTACCAACAAGGCCGCCGCAGAAATGAAAAAGCGCATCCGGAGCCGGCTTCCCGACCAGGATCTGGGCAGGATCACCACCTTCCATGGCTTCTGCGTGGGGCTGCTGAAGGAGGACTGCCACGTGGTGCGCTACCCCGCCACCTTCATCGTTCTGGACGAGGAGGACAAGGAGGCCATGCTTCGGACAGTGTTCGAGGACCTGCGGATCACCAGCCGGGAGCTGACCATCCGGGAGGCGGTGGATCATATCGGCTGGCGGAAGGGCGGCCGGGGTTACGTGAAAACCCTGATTGGCGACCCGGAAAAGCTGCTGCAATTGGCCCAGGCTGCCACAACGCTGAAGGACAAAGTCCTGTATCGCTATTTCTACGAGCAGCGCAAGTGCTATGGCCTGGATTTTGATGATCTGATCTATTTCGCCCTGTACATTCTGGAGCGGGACAGGGCCGTCCGGGAAAAATGGCAGTCCCGATTGGAATACATCATGGTGGACGAATTTCAGGACATCGACAAGGATCAGTACGCCCTGGCGGATATTCTGTCCGGGTACCACGGGAATCTGTTCGTGGTGGGGGATCCCGATCAGACAATTTACACCTGGCGGGGGGCGGACGTAAAATTCATCCTGGAATTTGACAGCCGGCATCCCCAGGCGAAGACCATCTTCCTGAATACAAATTACCGCTCCGTCCCTCAGATTCTGACTGCCGCCAACGCGCTGATTGACAAAAACCGCGACCGGTTGAAAAAACAGCTGACGGCGGTTCGTCCGGATGCACGGAAACCGCTGTATTTCCACGCAAAAACCGGGCCATTGGAGGCGGACTGGATCACGGCAAATATACGCGCGCTTCAGGAGGCCGGAATCCCGTACTCCGCCATTGGTGTCCTGTACCGCGCCCACTATGTCTCCCGAACGGTGGAGGAATCCCTGATCCGCAGCAAGATACCCTATGTGCTGTATTCCGGCGTGGAGTTTTACAAACGCAAGGAGATCAAGGACGTGCTGTGCTATCTGCGGATGATCTACTCCGGGGATGATATCAGCTTCCTGCGCACTGTCAATGAACCCCGGCGAGGCGTGGGCCGTACCCGGATAGCGGCGCTGAAGGAGTACAGTCAGATGAATCTGTGCAGCCTGTATGACGCACTGGTGGCCAATCTGGACACCGAGCTGTTCCGCAGATGCCGGGCAAGGGAATATGTCCGGCTGGTTGAAAAGTACCGTGCTATTTTTGACGGAATGGATTTGACTGACCTGCTGGAGGGAATTCTGAACGAAAGCGGCTATGAAGATATGCTCCGTTCCAACGGTGAGGAGGACCGGCTGGACAATCTGGCAGAACTGAAGCAGGCGGTCTATGACTTTGAAAGTAAGGCTGGGGAGGAGGTGACGCTGGGCAATTATCTGGATCATGCCGCGCTGTTTACCAACATGGATCAGACGGAGAAAGCCCAGGCGGTGAAGCTTATGACCGTTCATGCCGCCAAGGGCCTGGAATTCCCGGTGGTATTTCTGTGCGGCCTATCCGAGGGAATCTTTCCAGGGAAACGGGCCAACACCCGGGAAAAGCTGGAGGAGGAGCGAAGGCTTTGCTATGTGGCCTTTACCCGGGCCAGGGACCGGCTGTTTCTGTCCGACGCGGCGGGCGCGAACTATGACGGCTCCTTCCGCTGCCCCAGCCGGTTCGTATTCAACGCCGAAAAGGAAAACATCGAATATGCTGTCCCGCTGGATCCGGAGCTGGAGGAACGGGCCATAGAGCAAATCCGCAGGACGGAGGATGCGCAAAGCGCTCCCCGGCAGCCTGACAGCCCGGTGGGGAACCGGGTTCGGCACCCGGTTTTCGGGGAGGGCAGCGTCATCGGGATTCCAAGAGGACAGGAGGGCGTCATCGTCCAGTTTGATTCCATGGCAACGCCCAGAACCTTTGGCCCCGGGGCAAAGATTACATATCTGGCATAGCGAGTGACCGTAAAAATCGTTTCAAGAAATCGCTTACCAAAACGGATAATACTATACTGCTTCTTTATAAAATGGTTCCATTTTATAAAGAAGCAGTATAAAATCCCACGGAAGGCCTGATACGGATTCCGGATGAAACGGTTTCATCCGGAATCTCGCGTGCCGCGCACGCGCAAATTGCGCCGAAGGCACAAGTTGCGTCACATAAAAACGGAACGCGCTGCGCGCCATAAAACCTTCTGCGGGATTTTGTCTTTTTCTTTTAACCGGGTTTACAATCCCATTTCGTTACAGGGAATACAGAACCAGCCAGACCGCGTCGGACAGAAACGGCTGCAGGAAAAACATGACGGCCAGCGTAACGCCGCTGACAAGAAACAGCTCACCGGTTTTCCAGCTTGGGGTAATGCCGGGAGCGAATCGAAGCAGGACCCGGGCAAGGCACCAGCCAAGGAAGGTGCCAAAGGTGTTGGTTATCAGATCGTTCACGTCCGTGGCCCGGAAGGTGAACAGCTGCAGCAGCTCAATCAGCAGGGAAGTACAGAAGCCAAACAGCAGCGTCCAGTGCAGCTTTTTGAAATGCCTCCAAAAGACCGGGAGCAGAAAGCCCAGCGGAACAAACAGCAGCACGTTCAGAAAACTGTTGCGGAAATCGGAAAACATATAGGCAAACGGCGTAAGGTTGATGTTTGGGTCGAACCGGACATAAAGGACGCTGGGCAGCCCCACCACCGAATCCACGGCGGAGAGGTAAACGGAAAAAAGGAAATAGCAGATTGCCTTTGCCCTGTCCCGAAAACACAGACGGTTCAGTATGAAAAACACGGGGATCAATATGACGGCCGCGATTGCGGCCTCCAGGCACATGGAAACAACTCGATGCACGGGTTTCTTCCTCCACAGTCAAAAAATCGGCCGGACAAACAGAATCGCCATGACACAGCTGCAGGCGGCCAGAACGAAGCGGGAATCGGTGTGGATGTCCGCCGGCTTGTCACTGTATTCCCGGTGATAGCTGTAGATGGCCTCCATAATGGTGCGGGCGGTTCTGGGATTCACCTGCGGGTCCGCCTGCAGATATTGCAGGAAATAGTCCTGCATGGCCGCCTCGTACTCCCGATGGCAGTTCAGATCTGCGGGAAAGGTTTCATTATGCGCATAGGTGAAGGCGTCTGCGGTATAGTGGATCAGCTTGCCCAGGGTGTAATAGTCATACAGCCTCAGCTGATTCTTTCGCTCCAGCCGCCAGGAGATGCGGCGCATAAAACGGCGGGCGTTGCGGTAGTTATGTCCGCGAAGCCACTGGCATCGCAGGGAGCCTTTCAGGTATGTAGCAGGGTTCCGGTCCGGCTCGATGCAGCCGAGCAAAAAGGCCCTGACATACCGGTGGGGTACATCGTTCATGTAATGCTGCACCAGATAGTTTCCGAGGCAGCTGTGACTTTTTCCGCGCATGGGGCAGCCCCTTTCCAGAGTAATCGCCATAATTATAGCATAGTTTCAGGCAGAATGTGTGAACAAAAAACAGAGCGTGCGCCAATCAAGCGGAAGGAGCAGCAGAATCTTTTGTAAAAAAACCACAATACAGGCTGACCGGGCCGGGAAGAAAGCGGCCCCAGGTTCCGGGGCCGCTTTTGCAAGGACTGGTTATTCGGTAATGCTGAAATCCAGCTCGGTGACCAGAGCGCCGTTAAAATAGATGCTAAGGGAATAATTGCCGGCATCGGCAGGGGCAGCGGGAAGATCCAGCTCTCCATAGTGGTAGTCGCCTGCATACCAGATATCATACCAGTCATCCTCTGCCTGAGAAACCCAGTCGGGAAGCACGTTTCCATGGGCATCCCGAATGACATAGAGTACATTCAGCGCGTCATTGGGAACATAGAAATTGGCGGTGCCGTGCAGGACGACGGAGATGGAATCGCCGGAGGCGAACTGATCGGTGAAAACGCCGCTGCCAACGCTGTCGTAGGTCCAGCTGTCGTTGTCCGGGGTCTTCAGCAGGAAGCCCTCGATTTCCTCTGCGGACAATCCGTTCCCCGAGTAGCTCTCCGCTGCGGAGCAGGTATAGGTCTGAACATTGCTGAAGATGGAGGTGGCGTCGGCGGCCTGAATGGTGAACTGATACTTTGCGCCGGGAATCCGGGGGGTAATGGCGGCAGAGGCGCTGCTGCACTTGACCACATTTTTGCTGTCGCTGCCGTCGATGGTGTACATCAGAAGCCAGCCGCCGGAGGGCGTGCTGCCGGTATGCTCCCAGGTGACTTCCAAAGCGTCATATTCGGAATCATCCACGCGGAAAGCGGTGATGTTGATGGGGTTCGCGGTAATGCTGGTGCGGGCGGGCTGGGTCATACCGGAGGCGATGACCTCCACCGTGTAGCTGACAGTGGGATCAATTCCCGTGAAATACACCTCGGTATCGGTGACGGTCAGCTGCTCTTCATAGCCGTTTTCACTGTAGCAGCGGACATTCCAGCTGTCCACCACGATATCGCCGGGGGCTTTCCAGTGGACGGTCATATCGCTGCCGCCGTTGGAGGTGATGGTCAAATCCTGGGCCAGAATCAGGCGGGAGGCCATGTATTCCAGGGCGGTTTTGCCGCTGAGGGAAAGATCCTCTCCCGCGTCCAAGGTGAAGGTATAGACCTTGCCCACAGACAGTCCGCTGATGGTGACAGAGTGACCGTTGAAGCTCTGACGCTGCTCCTCTTCCCCGTCAGCACGGTAGACAATGGTCCATTCGTCCGGCTCGTCGCCGTCTGCGGTAAAGTTCAGCATGACCGAACCGTCCTCGGACCCGGTAACGGCGGAGAAGGACACGATGTTGGTGGTGGTATCCGTGGTGAAAATATCAGAGGTCTGGCCTACCAGCTTATGGAAGCCGTCGATCTTCAGCCGGATTGTGTACATGGTGTTAGGCAGCAAATCGGTAAAGACCGCCTGACCGTTGGTGACCTGCTGGGTCATGACGTTGCCGTAGCTGTCGGAACAGGTGACGCTCAGCAGGGAATTGTCCGCCTCTGTCTCAATGAGGACGGACAGCCAGCTTCGATCCCCGTCGATGGTGATGGCGTCGATGGTTTGCAGGTAGAAATTCTGATAGTACCAGAATCCCGCCCCGCCCAGCGCGGCCAGGAACAGAAGAACAAGAACAAAGGTGAGAAGCTTTTTTGCCCGGCGCTTTCCGTTGGGGGAGAGAAATTTCTTCTCCCGTTTCTTCTTGAGGGGTTCCTCCGGATCCGCCATGACAGGATACACCGGGACGTCAGAGTCGTCGATTTCGTCCGAATCCTCCCGCACAAAGGCAAACGGATCGGGGGGATCGGGGATGTCGGGAAGCACAACGCCGCCGGGAGTCTCATGGGCCAGCAGATCATCGGCCTTGGAGATGATTCTGGAAAGCTCGTCCGACATTTCGTGAGGCAGCAGCTCGTTGGCATCCGCCTCGCCGGGGACGGTTTCGTCCTCCGGGGCCGGCGCGTCTGCCGGCGTCGCGGCAGACGCGCCGGTGTCCTCCGGCTTCTCATCGGCAGACACGCCAGTGTCCTCCGGCTTCTCGTCGGCGGACGGCGGAGCATTCTCGCTACCTTTCTCCTCGGCTTTTTTCTGGAAATAGACCACGTCCTCGGGATCCACCTCCAGGGGCGTGTAGGGGGTAATGGGTACGTCGTTGATGGCGTTGCGCTGCATGTAGTCCACCAGCGCGTGGCCCATATCCTTCGGATCGTTCCACCGTTGGGCGGGGTCGGGGTGGATGGCTTTCATGATGATCTCCGCCAGCTCGTAATCGGCGTTGAGAGGGGGAGGAAGGGCATCTTCCGGTGCTTTGTCCCGGGAGGGCAGCTGGCCGTCGTTATAGAGCTGATAGAGGATCATACCCACAGCGTAGGTATCTGCGGTCAGATTCAGGGTGGCCATGGGATCAGAAAGCTCCGGCGGAGTATAGGGGCTGCGGTATTTGTCCGGCAGAGAGGTGTATTTCAGCGCGTCCAGCTCCACAAAGCCCAGGTCGCTGATGCGGTAATCCTTTTTCTCCGACATGAAAATATTGGAGGGCTTCAGATCCACATACATTGCGCCGGCGCTGCGGCATACGCTGAGAGCGGAGCAAAGATCCAGGCCCAGATTCATGGCCTCCAGATGGGTCACAGGGTTGCGGCGGACATACTTGTCCAAGGAGCGCTTGTAGCTGCTGATGAGGAAAACCTCATAACCCAGGCGGCGCGTGGTGATCGGCTCCATCTGCCATGCCTCATAGGGGAGGAAGCCTTCCAGTTTGGACAGCTGCTTCAGAAGCTGCGCTTCTTTCATAACGCTTTCGCCCACCTCCCGGAAATACTCCATGGCATCGGCGGGGTCCTTGTAAGCTCCGGCCAGAAGAAGGGCGTCCATCTGCACCTGAGATGCGGGAATGGAAAGGATCTTGACTATGTACTTCTTATCGGAATTTTCCTTGATTGCGGGACAGCAGCGGACGCCGTCGTGTTCGCTCATGGGATTGCCCATGGTAAACCCGTCCAGCAAAGGAGAGATGAGTTTAAGGTCTGACAAGACAGATCGCCTCCTTTAACCCCTATATCATAAAATAAAATGACGGAAAATGCAACACTTTTGTAGTTGTATTATTTTGGAATTGCCTGGTGCGTTCCAGACCGGATTGACGTGTGCTTTTTCTGCGAAAAAGCATCCGGTTCCCCTTGACACAGCGGGTGCGCTCCCTGTTTGGTACTCCAACCGCTGCGGAGCAGGCGCATTTGAGGCGCGCGAAGCGGGCATTGCTTTCTCCGCTGCCTGGATGGAGTATGTATGCGGAGAGCAGGAATGACGAGTATAAAGGGTATCGGGAACTTGCCACGCAGGAGGACATGGACAGATTTTGAATGAAAAGTAAACTTTCAAGAA
>CAZUAN010000022.1:0-19788 GCA_964618385.1 uncultured Oscillospiraceae bacterium
TCAGAGGTTCCTTAAGCCTTGCCCAAGGGAAATTCTCCGCGCGGCGGATTCCGCAGGCCAAGAAACCAACGGCCCCCTGCGCAAAAAAGCGCAAGGGGCGTTTCCCCATTTATCCCCGTTTCACGGGCTTTCGATGCGGTACAGCCGTTTCCCGTTCTCCATGGTGGCGGTGTGGATTTCCTCCAGGCTTAGTCCCCGGATTTCCGCCAGACGTTCCGCCATGCGGTAGAGCCTGCCGGGATCGTTGCGCCTGCCCCGGAAGGGCTCCGGGGACATGTACGGGCTGTCTGTTTCCAGCACAATCCGCTCCAACGGAATCGTCTGGGCCACCTCCACCGCTTTGCGGGCATTTTTGAAGGTCAGCACCCCGGTAAACCCGATGTACCATCCCCGCTTTACCAGCCATTTTGCCATCTCCGCCGAGCCGGAATAGCAGTGGAACACACCGGTGACCTCCGGGAACTCCCCGACTATCCGGATGCCGTCCTCATGGGCTTCCCGCTCATGGACGATAACGGGCAGGTCCAGCTCCCGGGCCAGGGCCATCTGGGCGCGGAACGCATTCAGCTGAATCTGTCTGGGAATGTCCTCATAGTGGTAGTCCAGGCCGATTTCTCCAATGGCCTTGATTTTCTTATTTAATTTACATAACTTTCTGTATTCCTCCAGAACATCCCCGTTTACTTCGTCTGCGGCGTCGGGGTGGGAGCCTACGGCGGCGTAAAGATAACCGTAACGCTGGGACAGGCCGGAGGCGGCCCGGGAGGAGGCCAGGCTGCATCCGGGATTCATCAGCAGACCGATGCCTTTTTCCGGGAGGGAAGACAACAGCTCTTCCCGGTCGGCGTCAAAGGCCCGGTCGTCCATGTGGGCATGGGTGTCGAATAACATATGCTGCTCCTTACGAAACTACGCTTTCAGAGTGCGGGCCGCCGCCCGGTCTTTCAGGCATGGGTGTCATTCCCCAGAATAGCCACCAGGCAGCCGTCCCATTCCGTTACTCTGGAGTCATCCAGGGAAAAATCCGTGTCAACGGGGTATCCCCGCAGCCCCTCTCCGCTGAGCTTCGCGGCTGCCTCCTTTAATACCCAGAAGGTCAGCAACGCCCGCTGCTTGTCCGGGGCAGCGTCAAATTGGGCCTTCTCCCGGGGGGAGAGGATTTTTTCCGCCAGACGCAGCTGCACCTTCCGGTTCAGCTCCTCCGCGTCGATGGCCACGTTTTCCCTTGCCAGAACGCAGAAAGCGTGGGAACGGGTGTGGGAGATGGAAAAATGCCAGGGACTGTTTTCAAAATAGGGCTTGCCCCGGGGCGTGGTCAGGATGGGGGGCAGAGGCTCCCCGGTTTCTTCCCGGTACAATTGGTGCAGCAGCTGACGCCCCGCCTCGCGGCCGCTGCGTCCTCCCAGAACGCAGGAGGCGGTTTTCATAGGGCGTCGATGATGTTGGGGTCGCTGTCCCCGCCGGACAGGCGGCGGATTCGGTCAACCAGCATGACAGCGCCTGCCAGCAGCACCACCAGGCCGCATGCCGAGAATACCAGCCGGGAGGTGGTCATAGGCAGAACAATCAGCACCACGCCAAATACGGCCATGGCCAGCGCCAGAAATTTTCCCTGCCGGTAACCGGATTGGAGAAGATCCCGGACGCCCCGGATGGCCAGCAGAATACCCACAAGCCGTCCCGCGCTTCTGGCCAGCAGCAGCGGATTCTTCAGCAGCCAGCTGCCCACAATCAGGCAAGCGGCTGCAGCCAGCACATTGCCGGCGGTGCCGACGGGCCTGGTAAAGGCGGCAGCGGCAAAGCCAATGCCGGCAGCCAGCAGGCCCCATCCCAGAAGCTTCGCCGTCAAGACTGAGGCGGAGTCCGGGTTGATCAGCAGAATCAGGCCGAGAACAATCAGCACCGCCGGAAATATCAGCGCGGAGATTAAGGGAAAAATATCCTTTTTCTTCATAATCATCCCCCTCCTTCTGCCAATAGTATAGCCGGATTCCCGGTCTGTGTCAACGGCGGGGCAGAAAAAATCCATCCGGCATACCCCCAATCCCTGCTGCATAGGATATTCCGGGTAAGGAGGGATCGGCATGGTGCAGGAGCATTTGCCCCACAAATTACAGCTCAATGAACGGCGGCAGCTGACCATGACCGGCGTGACGGAGGTGGTCAGCTTTGAGGACAGTGCGGTGGTACTGCAAACCTCCCAGGGAACGCTGATTGTCCAGGGGCGGGAGCTTCAGCTGAAAACCCTTTCTCTGGAAGGCGGTCAGGTGGCGGTGGACGGTTCCATTTCCTCCCTGACATATGAGGAGCCCAGACAATCCGGCGGATGGCGGCGCCGGCTTTTCGGATGACGCCGGGAACAGCGGCATACCGCCTGCTGTGCAGCTGTCTGCTGGGGGCGGCTCTGGGGCTGCTTTACGGCTTTCTGCGTCCGCTTCGCCCCCGCAGACAGCTTCTGGCGGACGGGCTGTTCCTGCTGGCCGCCGTCTGGGTCTGGATTGTCTTCAGCTTCGGCATCTGCGCAGGCGACCTGCGTTCGGGATATCTGGGAGGGCTGGCTGCCGGGGGGCTGCTCTGGGAAAGCAGCGCCGGGCGGCTGCTTCGCCCTGTTTTTTCCGGATTCTGGAAGGGCCTGGCCGCAGCAGGGCAATTTTTGACGCTTCCTGTAAAAAAATTTTTGAATTTCGCGAAAATAGTATTTGCATCTGGGGAAAAATGGGTTACAATAACATGGAATAGGTTTTGCCAGTCCCGGTATCGAAATAAAGGAGCAGCCCATGGAACGAAAAACAAATCCGGTAAAAAACATCAGGGTAGAACTGCGGGCCAGTCCTCTGGCGTTGAAGATTACAGCAATTGTGCTGATCCTGTTTTCTATGGCAGCGCTGACAGCACTGCAGTGGCTGCACAGCGGCATTCAGGAGCAGACCGAAAAGCTGCGCGAAGAAGCCGCGGCCATTGAATATGACAACAGTCAGCTGGAGGAAAAAACGCAGAATATCGACTCCGTGCAAAGCATTCAGGACATCGCCAAAGAAGAGCTGGGACTTGTGGACCCCAGCACCGTGATTATCGACACAAAATAATGTTATCATTCCGGCAAGCCGATTGCCAAAACATATGGAGGATGCAAAGCATATATGGAGTTAACCGTAGGAACCGTCTTAGCGGGAAAGGTAAAATCGATTACCAGTTTCGGCGCATTTATCTCTCTGCCGGAGAACCGAACCGGCATGGTACATATCTCCGAGATCGCCAACACATATGTCAGCGACATTCACCAGCACCTGACCGAGGGCCAGGAGGTGAAGGTCATGATTATCGGCGCGGAAAATGGTAAGATCAACCTGTCCATCAAACGTCTGGAGCCAAAAGCCGCGCGGGAACACAGCGGGAAATCCGGTTCCCGCAGCAGCGGCGGTCAGCGCCGGGAAAGCAGCAATGCCCAGAGCCAGGATTCGAACCGCGCCCCCCGCGCTCCTGCCCAGCCTGCGGCGCCTAAGACGGCCGATCAGCTGTTTGAGGAAAAGCTGAAGGCTTTCATGACCGAATCAGACAGCAAGCTCTCCTCCATCAAGGCCTATTCCGACCATCGAAACAGGAGCAGGAGAAAAGGATGACCGGACGGGCTGCTGCGGCGGCCCGTTTCCCGCGCAGTGAAAAATCACAGCTTGACAGGCTGTACTTGGGAAAGGTGAGTCGCAATTGCAGGATGTTGTAATCACCGGCGGTTCCCGCGGCATCGGGGCTGCCGCAGCCGCGCTGTTTGCCGCCCGTGGGGATCGGGTGCATTTTCTTTACAGAGCCGATCATACCGCAGCCGGTGCCGTTGCGGAGCAGACAGGGGCTGTTCCGCTGTGCTGCGATGTGGCGGACGGCCGGGCAGTGCAGGACGCTTTTGCGAAGATCCGCAACGTAGACATCCTGATCTGCAACGCGGGCATTTCGCACTATGGGCTGCTGTCGCAAACGGAAGAACCGGACTGGGACCGGCTGTTCGCCGTCAATGTCAAGGGGGTATACCACTGTGTCAACGCGGCCATGCCTTCCTTTCTGAAAAAGCATCGCGGCTGTATCATTACCGTGGCCAGCATGTGGGGTCAGGTCGGCGCTTCCTGCGAGGCGGCGTATTCCGCCACCAAGGGCGCGGTGATTGCCCTGAGCAAGGCGCTGGCCAAGGAGCTGGGGCCAAGCGGCATCCGGGTCAACTGCGTTGCGCCTGGTGTCATTCTGACGGATATGTGTGCTGAGCTTGCCCCGGAAACTCTCCGGGATCTGGCTCAGCAGACGCCTTTGGGCCGCAACGGTACCGCCATGGACGTCGCAAGGGCCATGGTCTACTTGGCTGACGCGGAATTTGTCACCGGACACGTGCTGAGTGTAAGCGGCGGAATTGTTATGTAAACTTACAGAAGGAGAATCATCCTATGAAAATTGCCATTGGCTGCGATCACGGTGCATTTGCGCTGAAAAACACGGTGGCTGCCCACCTGAAAGCCCGGGGATATGAGGTGGAGGATTTCGGCACATACTCCCCGGATAGCTGTGATTACCCCGAATTTGCTGCCGCCGCAGCCCGGGCCGTGGCCAGCGGAGAATGCCAAAGAGGAATTGTGCTGTGTACCACCGGCATCGGCGCATCCATTTCCGCCAATAAAATCAAAGGAATCCGCTGCGCCCTCCTGCATGATGTTTGGTCCGCCAAAATGACCCGGCTCCATAACGACACCAACATGATGGCCCTGGGCGCGGGAGTCGTGGGCGAAAACCTGGCCCTGGAAATTGTAAACACCTGGCTGGAAACAGCATTTTCCGGGGAAGCGCGGCACCAGCGCAGGATTGACGAGCTCATGGCTCTTGAGCGCGAATAATACGGATGCTGCCAAAAGCCATACCCTTTCCCCAGCGCCGCCCGGCGGCCCGCTTGTGCCCGGGAGAAGTGAAAAACGCCTGCAAACACTGGCAGATTTCCGATGGAACCGTCTGCTGTTTGCAGGCTTTTTTCGAGGTGACCCTATGGGAACCGGCAGCCCGCCTCCAGGCTCAATTCCAGATGGCCGCAGACGATTTATTCAGAGGTTCCCTGGTATTATATGGCATAGAAATATCGATAGACCGCTCTCAGGTACCAGGGCTTCTGCCGCAGACTTTTCCTCGCGGCACGCCGGAATCGCTCATATTGGGCCAGTTCCTCCGGCGACAGGGTGTGCCGGCTGAATTTGGCCTTCTGCGCCAATTCTTCCAGATCCTGGGGAGGCGCCTGCCTCAGCAGCTTTGCCAGCAGCTCCGCTTCCTGCCAGCAAGCCAGCGCCCGGGCATTTGGCGTTCCGTTTTCCCAGCGCCGGCGCCGCAGACGGCGGCGAAGTCTCCGCTGCCCTTCGGCGCAGACGGCGGCGGCCGCCACAAGCGGCAGACATTTCACAAAACCGGCCAAAGCCGCTAAGCCGCCGGTTCGCGGGGCTGTCTCTTCCGGCTGCGATTCGGCTTCCGCCCGGTCAGCCGCTCCCATATCTGACGGCTCTGCAGCGTAGTGCCTCGTTTCTGCGGCGGGGTCTGCGGCTTGTTCTTGTCCGGTTGTTTCCGGCGCCTCACTCTGACTCGACGGGGTTGCCTCCAGCACAAGCCAGACTCCCAGAGACGGTTCATAGTATTCTGCCCAGGCGTGGGCATTTTCCCCGGTGACGGCAGTGGTTTCTCCCGCCTGAAGCCGCACCATGTAGCCGCTGACATATCGGGCCTCGATTCCCGCCGCCCGGAGCAGAACCACCGAAGCCGTAGCAAAGTGGACGCAGTAGCCTGTCTCCGACTCCTTCAGAAACCACAGCGCGAAGTCCTCCTGTCCGTCTGGCATGCGGGCGGTGTTCCGATCGTAGCGCGCAGAGCTGCGGACAAATTTCGAAATGGCTTCGGCTTTTTCCGTCACCGCAGATGCGTCCTGCAGGACTTCTTCCAGCAGGGCTTCGGCTCCGGCCCGGGTCCCGTCCGGCAGTGCCAGGTAGGACGCGTCCGCAGCATCGGCGCCGCTTTCGCCGCCGGCCGCTGCCAGTTCCCGCCAGTTATCCGGCAGGCCGGTGCGGGCAAACGTATACCGCGTCGAAAGCCGCAGATTATCCAGCTTGCCACCCACAAGACTCCGGACATCCTTGGGATAATAAGGCAGGTACAGCTGCTCCAGCCTGTTCCGGGTTTCGATGCTCACGCTGCCCAGGCTGATCCCCTCCCAGGAGAAATCCTCCACCCTGTGCGCGGAAGCCGTCCAGCTGGTTCCGTCATACACATCGTAATCCTGCCCTCTCAGGTACAAGGTACCCCCCACATCGGCGCAGACATCCATAACCGGGGCAGCGGACTCCGCCTGCTGCCCCATGGACGCCAGATCAATGCCGTCCGGTTCTCCGCTTTGCAGGCCGGCAGCGGCCTCCCGAACCCCACTTTCCCGCATTTCGGAAAGATCCTGCGCCCAGGAAAGAAGTCTGTCCCGCAGTTTTGCCGATTGGTTTACATAATTCTCACGCGGCACAGCCAGCAGCAGCGCGCTCAGAGCCAGCGCCGTGGGAGCGGCGGCAAGCAGCGTCAGGCGGTTGCCCTGATGGGAGTCATCCTTCCGAACCCAGGCAGTCAGCAGCAGAAGAACCGTTACAAAGAGCAGCAGGAACAGGCTGCCCGCAGAGGGAACCGTATCCGTCACCACCAGGCACGAAAGCAGGGGCAGCAGTGCCAGGCAAAGAACATAAACCACGCTTTTTCCCCGGCAAACCGTCCAGGCGGTTGCTGCGGACAGACATATCCCCAGAACCCCCATAGGCCAGTCCGCAAATCCGGCATCCCAGGGAGTATCCACCAGCTTGAGTACCCCCAGGCCGTAAGCCCTGTTGTAAACATACGTAATGCGGTAGACCAGCTGCAAAAGCTGCTCCGCAAATTCACCCCTGCGCCACAGATAGCCCGCCAGTACCATTGCCAGACCCAGCGCCGGAAGGACGCCCCGTTTCCAGCTGAAGGCCACGCCGCAAAAAACGGCGCTGATGCCCCAGGCCAATACCACCGCCGGATAATTCCGAAATGGCAGCGCGAAAGCAGAAATCATGCATCCCACAGACCCCAGGGCGAGCAGGAACGCCAGCACGGCGGCAATTCCGGCGGTGACATACCGGTCAGATTTCATCGGCATCACCTCCGATGTGGTACTGCCAGGCGGCGGCGTAGCAATGCTCCCGGATGGAACCCCGGCTTGCCGCCCCGCTGCAAAGCAGAATGTCGATGGCCTTGTTCAGCGCCTGTTCCTCCGTTACCGGCAGGGAACGGACGCCGTCGGCAGTCAGGGCGCGGATCTCAAAGGGAATACCCTGCTGCAGAAGAAACCTGCCCAACCAGAGCAGCCGTCCGAATTTCCGGTCCAGTTCCTCCGGGGTTCCCCGAATGGTCATGGTCAGCAGCACCAGACCGCGCTGAGGGAGCATGGGTTCCCGCAGTGTCAGCTTCCCCGTTTTGGCGCTGAGCTTCCAGTGTACCTGATTCAGTCTATCGCCGGGGCGGTAAAGCCGCAGCTCGTGATTTTCCGCGAAGCCGCCGCCGGATTTGGGCCGCCAGGAGCAGGCAATATAGCGATTCAGTTCGGGCATCTTTTCCATCGGGAGGGGCATAGGCCGAACGACAATTCGCTTTTCCCCGGAACGTCTCACCGGAAAGGAAAACAGGCCCAGGTAGTCGCAGACACGGACGTTTTTCCCTGTGACGGCAAAGCCGCCGCAGTGCTTTGTGGGCAGCCCTTGTCCGGCCTGATAGCGGCGGCTTTCCCCGGAAATACATTGCTTTAACCATATTTTTCCCTGAAAGGGAGGCAGCGGATAATCGCTGCTGCCCATCAGCTGAAGCTGCCCCGGCGCACCCATGGGCAGCGACTGGGGGCCATCCACCTCCGCCCGAAAGCGCAGCATGGCTGGCAGGCTCAGAAGCAGTGAAAGCCAGGGAAGTCCCAAAACCGCCAGCAGCATTACCCAGGGCAGCCACTCCCCGGAGGCCAGATAAAACAGCGCGCAGGCAGTCAGCACCGCCAGGTAGCAAATTCTGTGCCCAGCCATATCAGCGAAGCCGGGGCGCGGGCGTGGCGGCAAGGATGTCCTGCAGAACCTGCTCCTGGGATTTGCCCTGTCCCTCCGCCCGAGGAGACAGCAGCAGCCGGTGAGCCACCGTGTTGACAAAGACTTCCTTTACATCTCCGGGCGTCACATAGTCCCGCCCCCGAAGCCGCGCCGCAGCCTTAGCCATAGCTGTAACGGAGAGCGTAGCCCGGGGGCTGGCTCCCCGGAGGATGTCGGCGCTGCTTCGGGTGGCGTTCACCAGGGTGACAACATAGTTGACCACGCTGTTGCTTAAAAACGTATCATCCACAGTGTCCTGAATCGCGGCCAGATCCTCCCGCGTCATCAGGGCGCTGAGGGTATGGAGCGGATTGCCGCCCTGCCTGTTCAGCACCATGGCCATCTCATCCTTGGGGCTGGGATAGCCCAAAGACAGCCGGATCATAAACCGATCCATCTGGCTGTCCGGCAGGAGGGAGGTTCCCGCCGCGCCGGTGGGATTCTGGGTGGCAATGACCGTAAAGGGCCGGGGCAGTCTATGGCTGACGCCGTCTACCGTAACCTGCCCCTCTTCCATGGCTTCCAGCAGAGCGGACTGAGTGCGGGAGGTAGCCCGGTTCAGCTCGTCCGCCAGAAACAGATTGCAGAACACCGCGCCTGGCTGGTACTGCAGGCTTCCGGTCTGGTCGGGGATGGAGTAGCCTGTAACGTCGGACGGCAGCACATCCGGGGTAAACTGGACGCGGCTGTAGGTCAGATCCAGCACCCGGGAGAAAGCCAGCGCCATGGTGGTCTTGCCCACGCCGGGGATGTCCTCCAGCAGAATATGGCCCCGAGCCAGGATTGCGGCCAGCACCCACAGCAGAACCTGATCCTTGCCCACCACCGCTTGCCGAACCTGAGACAGTATCTGCTGGGCATAGCCGGCAACGGCATTTTCTTTCGTTGGCATCCAATTGCCCCTTTCCTAACCCATTTCCCCCATTATACTATTTTCCCCGCGGAAAAACAAGCCGAAGCGCTCCCGGCAAACCTTAAGATTTCCTTGCCCCGCGAACCGTCCCTGTTCAAAGGGCCGGGTCCGCCGGTTTCCCGCACATTTTTTGTTGCAAATTCACAAAAATGTGTTATCATATATGGATGAAATTACCTTGACGCGGGAGGTTACCGCTATGATACAGACAGCATCTGAAGAATACGCGCAGGCCCTGCGTCAGGGGCAGAAGGAATACCGGGAGCTTCTGATGGCGGGCAAGCCGCCCCACCCGGCGGTGCTGGACGAGCTTCTGCCGGAAAATGCCACCGACGCCGTGGCGGACGTGGGCCTGGTGGAGATTCCCACGGAGCGGATCATCGGTGTCAAATCCGCCGGACGCATTACCGCCTTTACCGCCAGCTTCCGTCCTCTGCTGGACAGCAGAACGGAGTTCGCGGCAAAGTGGATCAGCCTTTGCGCGGCCCATCTGGGGGATGTGGGCATTACCGACCCCATTGTCTGCTTTGAATATCTGGGCAGCTTCTATGTCCAGGAGGGGAACAAACGGGTCAGTGTCCTGCGTCATTTCGGCGCGCCCCGTATCGCCGGAACCGTCAAGCGCATTCTGCCGTCCCAGTCTGATGATCCCCGGATTCGGGCCTATTACGAATTTCTCGACTTTTACAGGTCTTCCCAGCTGTACACGGTTCAGTTTCGCCGCCCCGGCGATTACGCCCGGCTGCTCCGCTGCCTTGGAAAGAAAAACGGCGAGGTCTGGACCGACGCGGAAAAACGCACCTTCAACGCCTATTTTCACTATTTTCTGGACGCTTTCCGCTCTCTGAGCGCAAAAGACGCGGATGTACTGCCGGAGGAGGCTCTTCTTTTATGGCTGGATCTGTATCCATTTTCGGATCTGGGCCGTCTCTCCGCCACGGAGCTGAAAAAAAGCGTTGCCGCCCTGTGGGAGGATATGGTGTCCACCGCCAGAGATGATTCTGTGAAGGTGCAGACTCTGGCCCAGGACGACAGCAGGGGCAGCTTCCTCAACCGGATCTTTTCCGGCATGGAGCAGTTGAACGTGGCCTTCGTCCACCAGATGCCCAACAGCAGCAGCCCCTGGGTTATGAGCCACGAGGCCGGGCGAGCGCATCTGGAGCAGGTCTTCGGGGAACAGCTCACAGTTCGCAGCTATTACGGCGCTTCGGATTTCAATCTGGCACAGGACCGTATCGAGCAGGCTGTGGCCGATGGTGCGCAGGTGGTTTTTACGACTGCGCCGCTGCTGATCCGTCCCACCCTGAAAGCCGCCGTAAAATACCCGAAGGTTCGGTTTCTGAACTGTTCCATGGATCAGCCCTATACCAGCATCCGCACCTATTACGGGCGGATTTATGAGGCCAAATTCATCACAGGCGCCATTGCCGGCGCCATGGCGGGAGATGACCGCATCGGCTATATCGCCTCCTATCCCATTTTTGGCGTCCCGGCGTCTATCAATGCTTTCGCTCTGGGGGCGCAGATGACCAATCCCCGGGCGCAGATCGAACTGCGCTGGTCATGCCTTCCGGGTACGCCTCAGGCGGATTTCCTGGCCGATGGCATTCGGGTCATCTCCAACCGGGACGCCCCCACACAGAGGTATCTGGATTTTTGCAGCTACGGGACATACTTGGCAAATAGCCGGGGTGATCTGGTTCCGCTGGCCACACCGGTGTGGTCCTGGGGCAGCTTCTATGAATTTGTCATTCGCAGCATTCTGGCCGGGGGCTGGAAGCGGGACAAGGGGGTTTCCACCGCTCTGAATTACTGGCTGGGCATGGACAGCGGCGTTATTGACATCCGTTTGTCCGAAAAGCTTCCCGAGGGTCTGCGCCAGATGGCCCGGATTCTGCAGGACCAGCTGAAGAACGGAGCCATCGATCCGTTCCTGCGGCGAATCGTGGCCCAGGACGGCGCTGTAAAAAATGACGGCACGCTTCGCTTTTCCCCGGAAACGCTGCTGCATATGGACTGGCTCTGCGACAACGTTATGGGGCAAATCCCGCAGTACGAAGACATCCTGCCCATTTCAAAGCCCATGGTGCGGGAGCTTGGCATATACAGAGACAAGCTGGAGGAGGAGACTAAGGCCCGTGAAGATCTTGACCATATCCGATAAGGAATGCCCGGCGCTGTGGGATTACTACGTCCCCGGCCGGTTGGCGGACTATGATCTGATCCTGTCCAGCGGCGACCTCAGCGCCCAATATCTCAGCTTTCTGGTGACCATGGCCCGCTGCCCTGTGCTGTACGTCCACGGGAATCATGACATCCCCTACCGCTCCGCGCCCCCGGAGGGCTGCGACTGCATCGACGGCCACATTGTCACCTACAACGGCCTGCGAATCCTGGGTCTGGGCGGCTGCCGGAAATACCACTCCGGCCCCCACCAATACACGGAAAACGAGATGCGTCTGCGGATCCGGAAACTCCGCGCTCAACTGCGAAGGCTGGGCGGCGCGGACATCGTGGTAACCCATGCCCCGCCGCGGGGACTTGGTGACGCCGATGACCCGGCCCATTGGGGCTTTGAAGCGTTGCGGGATCTGCTGGATCAATACCGGCCGGCCTATCTGGTTCACGGACATGTCCACATGTCCTACGGCTGCAGCATCCCCAGGGTGCTGGACTACAACGGCACCAAAATCCTCAACGCCTATGAGCGCTATGTCTTCGAGATTCCCGACAGGCCGGTCAAGCCCAAGCACATCGGCCAGGTGCTTTATCAGACAAGGCAAAAAAAAGAAATGTAAAAAACGGAGGCGATCCTATGTTTACCGGTTTCACTCCGGAAACCATCGATTTTCTCTGGGGCCTGCGCATGAATAACAACCGCGATTGGTTCCGGGAGCATAAACAGCAGTATCTTGACACCCTTTATGAGCCCATGAAGGATCTGGGAAAGGATCTGTTTGAGCCGTTTCGGGAAAAGCCCGGCAACATTCTGAAGGTCAGCCGCATCTACCGGGATGCCCGGCTTCACCATCCGGATCCCTACAAGGAGAGTCTGTGGATCTGCATCCGTCAGGATGTGCAGTGGTGGTCCGAAAACCCCTGCCTGTTCTTTGAGATACGGCCGGAGGGCATCTCCTACGGTTTTTTCCTCTGGCATCCCAGAACGTCCACATTGGAGGATTTCCGCCGCCATATCACCACGTATCCCCGGGAATTTTTATCCCTCATCCAATCGACGGAAGCAGCGGTGGGTATGCCCGTGTCGGCGGAATGCTATAAACGCCCCAAGCCCACGGAAAACCCGGCGCTGGAGCCGTATTTCTCCTGGAAGGGGCAGATCGGGTGCATCCGGGACGAGGCGCCCAGCCCCGATATGTTTGGCCCTGTGCTGAAGGAAAAGGTGGCGGACCACTTCGCGAAGCTGACGCCGCTGTACGAATATTTCAACCAGTTCAAGGTCTGACTGGCAAATCATCGGAAGGAGAAAAAGCAACCCATGAAGAACACCATCTTTACCGGCATGGCCACCGCCCTTGTGACCCCTATGACCGACACCGGGGTCGACTATGACGCACTGGGCCGCTTTCTGGAATTTCAGATTGAGAGCGGAATCAACGCAGTCGTGGCCGTAGGAACCACCGGCGAAAACGCCACACTGGAGCCGGCGGAGCAAAAGCAGGTCATTCGCTTTACTGTGGAAACGGTTGCGGGACGCGTTCCTGTCATTGCCGGAACCGGCACCAACAACACCGAGCATGTCCTGGCCAACACCAGAAATGCCTGCGAGGTGGGCGCGGATGCGGTTCTGGTCGTCACGCCCTATTACAACAAAGCCACCCAGAACGGTCTGATCCGGCATTTCACCGCCGTGGCCGACGTTTCCAGTGTTCCCGTCATGCTCTACAATGTTCCCGGCCGGACCGGTGTAAATCTGCTGCCCGGGACGGTTGCGCAGCTTGCCGAGCATCCCGGAATCGTAGCCATCAAGGAAGCCACAGGCAACATGGCGCAAATGATCGAGCTGTGCCGTCTCTGCGGCGACAAGCTGGACATTTACTCCGGTGAAGACGCCCTGACCGTGCCGATGATGGCCATGGGCGCGGCGGGAACCATCAGTGTGCTGAGCAATGTTGTTCCCAGAGAATCCGTCGCCATGGCCAGCGCCTGCCTGGCCGGGGACTACAAAACCGCCGCCCAATGGCAGTGCCGCCTGCTTCCCCTGATTGACGCCCTGTTCAGCGAGGTCAACCCCATTCCCGTCAAAGCCGCTGTCTCCGCCATGGGCTACGGCCGGGATATTCTGCGCCTGCCGCTGACGCCTATGGAGGACGAAACCCGGGCGAACCTGTACGAGCAGATGCGCAGACTGGGCGTGAACGTATGAAGGCGGTAATCTGCGGCGCCAACGGCGCTATGGGAACGCTTCTGTGCGGCATTTTGGGGGAAGAAGTCGTGGGCCGGGTGAGCCTGGACGGAGAAAATGGCGTTTCCAGAACCTTTGACGAGCTGGGGCCTGTGCAGGCCGATACCGTCATCGATTTTTCCCACCATGCCGCCGCTGCCGATGTTTTGCGTTACGCCAGGAAATTCCGCGCCGCCGCCGTGATCGGTACCACCGGCCATACCGCCGAAGAAAAGGCGCTGATTTCCGACGCGGCCAAGGAAATTCCCGTGTTTTTTTCCGGCAATATGAGCCTGGGCATCGCAGTGCTGTGCCGTCTGGTCAGGGAGGCCGCCCGGTATTTTCCGGACGCCGACATTGAGATCGTGGAAACCCATCACAACCGCAAGGCGGACGCGCCCAGCGGTACGGCTCTGATGCTGTTCCGGGCCATCCGGGAAGTCCGTCCCGAAGCCGTTGCCCATTGCGGCCGGGCCGGGGAAGGACAGCGGGAGAAATCCGAGATCGGCATTTCCTCCCTGCGGCTGGGCAGCGTGGTGGGCGTTCACGAGGTACACATTCACACCGGGACACAATGCCTGACACTGAAGCACGAAGCCGTCACCCGGGCCATGCTGGCCGACGGAGCCGTAGCAGCCGCCCGGTTTCTGCAGGGCAAAGGCCCGGGGCTTTATACCATGGAAAATATGCTGGAATAGGGAAACGCAAAACGCGGAAAAAAGGGACAGCGTTTCCAAAGCGGACGCGCTTCTTTCGCATTCCGCGCTGCGCGTCTTGTGTATTTGCGCATTTGGAGGGAAGCTATGGATGTATATTACATGAATGGGGCGGGAAACGACTTTATGGTTATCGACGCCCGGGGAAAAACACTGGATTTGTCGAAGCTGGCCGTTAAGTTATGTAAACTTACCGGAGCCGACGGCTTTATGGCGGCAGACAATTCCGATGTAGCGGATTTTCGTCTGCATTTTTACAACGCCGACGGTTCCCGGGGCGAAATGTGTGGCAACGGTGCCCGATGTGTCTGCCGTTTTGCCTATACACTGGGCATCGCCGGGGAGGAGATGACCGTTCAGACTGACGCCGGGGTGGTGTCGGGAACGCGTCTGGACGAAAATCAGTACCGCGTCAGGCTGAACAGCCCCAGCGTTCTGGACCTGCACCGCAAGGAGGATGTGGCCTACGTGGAACTGGGCAATCCCGGTGTTCCCCACGCGGTAGCGGAATACCGGGGGAACCTGTGGGCCGACGCCGATTCCCTCCGGGAAACTCTGCGGGCGCTGCGCTATGATCCCGCCTTCCCCAGAGGGGCCAACGTCAATTTCTTTCAGGTCCTGGCCCCCGGGCAGGTGCGTGTGCTGACCTTTGAGCGGGGTGTAGAGGATTTCACACTGGCCTGCGGCACCGGCTCCGGAGCCATCGCGTCTGTATTGTGGGCAACCGGGCGTCTGCCCGGCGGTCTGCTCACCGCCTTTAACCGGGGCGGCACGCTGAAGCTTGCCGTCAGCGGGGAAAACGGCCGCGTTCAATCCCTGCTGCTGGAAGGCCCCACCGAAATTGTCCGGGTATACAATGTCGGCGTTTTTTAGGGAAGCTGCCTTCAGGAAAAGGGCCTCATACTGTTTCTTTATAAAAATGAAACAGTATGAGGCCCTTTTTTCTCCCTGTTTTTCTGCCTATGGCTCGGCATATTTGTCCACCCACTTTGCCAGCTCCACAAAGACCGGCAGCAACGCCCTGCCCTTTTCGGTCAGGGAATATTCCACATGGGGCGGAGCCTCATGGAACTGCTCCCGGGAAAGGATTCCCCGCGCCTCCAGATCCTTCAGCGACGCGGACAGCATGGTATTGGTAATTCTGGGAATCGCCGTTTTCAGCTGTCCAAAGCGGCAGGTCCCCTGTTTACACAGCTCATAGATGATATGGATTCGCCATTTGCCGTTGAGCATTTCCAGCCCCCTGTGCATCGGGCAGCGGTCATCGGGCCGCCGGGTCAGGAGCTTGCGGAGATATTCTTCCGGTGCAATCTCATTTGCCATAGGCTTCCTCCCATCCAAATTGTTCACAAAAAATATACTTTTCCCCACTTGCGCTTCCCGTTTGCACATAGTATACTATTCGTACCATGAAAAAGCAAGTGGAATTTTATAAATCCACGGCTTTCTGTTATTTTCAGGCAAAATACCGGAACCCCGGCAGTGAGGAGCGCAATATGTCCAAATTTTCTGTAAAAAAGCCGCTGACGGTCTTTGTCGCGGTAATCGCCATCCTGGTTCTGGGCGTGGTGGCCTATTCCAAGATGACCCCCGACCTGATTCCCAATATGGATTTCCCCTATGTGCTGATTATGACCACCTATCCCGGCGCCAGCCCGGAGAAAGTGGAATCCGAGATCACCAAGCCCATGGAGCAGTCCATGTCCACGCTGGAACACATTCAGGAGGTGACCTCCACCTCCAGCGAGAGCGTCAGCCTGGTTATTCTGGAATTTGAGGACTCCGTCAATATGGACACCATCGGCGTGGACATTCAGCAGCAAATCACCACGCTGTCTGCCAGCTGGGACAGCACCGTGGGTACGCCCTACGTGCTGGAGATCAACCCCTCCATCCTGCCTGTGGAGGTGGCCGCGCTTTCCATGGAAGGGATGAGCACCATGGAGCTGACGGATTTTCTCAACGATACCCTGATGAACAAGCTGGAGGGCATTGCCGGCGTAGCCCGGATCACCGCCACCGGCATGATCGAGCAGGAACTGCATGTGGTTCTGGATCAGGACCTGATCGATGCGCTGAACCAGCGGATTGCCGACGCCATCAACGGCGAGCTGGATGACGCCCTGGCCGAACTGAACGAGCAAAAAGAGGAACTGGAAGACTCCCAGGAACAGATTGAGAGCGCCCAATCCCAGCTGACCGCCGGAGCCGATGCCATTGTCGAGGGCGAAACCCAGCTGAGGGAGCAGAAGTCCAGCCTGACCGCTATGCAGGCAGAGCTTCAGGATCAGCTGACCCAGGCCCAAAGCGCCAGGCAGCAGCTGGAAATTACTTACACTGCGCTGAATGAACTGAATAATCAGGTAAATAACGCATATGCGGCAAGGGCCCAGGCGGAAGCGGAGCTGAACGATCTGGAAGATCAGCAGTCCGTGCTGAATCAGGAAATTGCCGATTTGGAGGAAAAAAAGCTTACGCAGGAAGGTTTGACCGAGGACGAGAAGGCGGCTCTGGAAGAAGCACAAAAGGAATTGGCTATTCTGGATGCCCAAATTCAGGCGGCTGAGGCAGCGCTGGATTTGGCAGACCAGGCGGAGAAGGAAGTGAACGCCCTTCTGTCCAGCCAGGGCATGAGCCTGGAGTCCCTTGGGGAAACCGTGGCGGAAATGAGCGCCCAGATAGATCAGCTGGATGCCGCCATTGCCCAGCTGGAGGACGCTCTGGATCAGCTGGATGACGGCCTTCTCACCATCGAGGACGCGGAAATCCTGCTGAACCAGCAGAAAACCTCCGGAATGCTGCAGATCAGCTCCGCCGCTGCGGAACTGGCTGTGGGCAGCGCCAGCATTTCCCAGGCGCTGACCCAGATCGACAGCGGTCTGGACGCCATTGAGGACAGCCGGGAAAGCGCCCTGAAGCAGGCCGACCTGAATGAAATCATCACCATGGATATGATCGCCCAGATTCTGGCCGCGCAGAATTTTGCCATGCCGGCGGGCTATGTGGAACAGGATGGCGTTCAGTATATGGTTTCCGTGGGTGACGAGATCACCGACCTGGAGACACTGCAAAACCTGCTTCTGTTCGATCTGGGCATTGACGGAATCGACCCCATCTATCTGAAGGATGTGGCCGTGGTCATGATTACCGACAACAGTGGCGAAACCTACGCCAAGCTCAACGGGCAGAACAGTGTCATGCTGAGCTTTGAGAAGCAGAGTACCTACGCCACCGCCGAAGCCACAAACAACATCGCCGCCCGGTTCCGGGAGCTGGAGGAGGAATATCCCGGGCTGACCTTCGTGTCCCTGATGAACCAGGGAGATTATATTTACATCATCGTGGATTCCATCCTGAACAGCCTGCTGCTGGGCGCGGTATTCGCCATCCTGGTGCTGTTCCTGTTCCTGAAGGATCTTCGTCCCACCTTTATCACCATTTGCTCCATTCCCATCAGCGTGATTTTCGCCATTGTCCTGATGTATTTCTCCGGGGTCACCATCAACATGATCTCCCTGTCCGGACTGGCTGTGGCGGTGGGTATGCTGGTGGACAACTCCGTCGTGGTAATTGAAAACATCTACCGTCTCCGGGCCAAGGGAGCCAATGTGATTCAGGCCGCTGTATCCGGCGCCAAGCAGGTGGCCGGCGCCGTCACCGCCTCCACTCTGACCACTGTCTGCGTGTTCCTTCCCATTGTTTTCGTGGAGGGCATTACCCGTCAGCTGTTCACCGATCTTGCCCTGACCATGTCCTTTGCGCTGCTGGCCAGTCTGATTGTCTCCCTGACACTGGTTCCCGCCATGGCATCCGGCCTCCTGCGGAAGGACCGTCCCATCAGGGAGGGGATTCTGGAAAAGCGGCTGCTGCCGCTGTACCGGAAGGCGGTGCAGTGGACGCTGCGCCACAAGGCTGTAACGCTGATTTTTGCCGTTGCGATGCTGGCCGTCACCGCTGTAACAAGCCTGTCCCGGGGCTTCATCTTCATGCCTGACATGGATATGTCCACCGTCAGCGTTTCCGTCACCATGCCGGAAGGCGCTGATATGGAGCAGGCCAGCGCTCTGGCAGATGAAGTGCTGAACCGCATTTCCGCCATAGATGGCATTGACACCGTAGGCGCCATGATGAGCTCGGGAAGCACTTCCCTGCTGAGTACATCTCAATCCGACTACAGCGTCACTGTCTATGTCACCCTGACGGATCAGAACGCCAGCGGCACCGCCGTGGGCAAGCAGATCGAGGAGGCCTGCGCGGATATGGAATGCACCGTGGCCGCGTCCTCCGCCATGATGGACATGAGTATGCTTACCGGAAGCGGCGTTTCCCTGAATATCTACGCCGATGATATGGACACCCTGCAATCCGCCGCCGGCCGGGCCGCAGAGGTTCTGCGGGGAATCGAAGGAATCGGAGAAGTTTCCGATGGTCTGGAGGATGCGGTACCGGCTCTGCATGTGGCCATTGACCGGAACGCTGCCATGAAAAACGGCCTGACCGTGGCTCAGGTCTATCTGGAGCTTGCCTCCGGGCTGACCGCGGATTCCACTATTGCGACTCTGGAGCTGGACGATGTTTCCACCGATGTCATCGTCGAAAAGCCGGCAGATTCCGTGCTGGACGCGGAAGCGCTGCGCAATTACGTTTTCGAGGTGACGGGAAGCGATGGTTCTGTCACGGAAGTCCCCCTCCGGGCCTTTGCCGTGGTGCGGGAAACCACCAGCCTTTCCTCCATCAACCGCTTGAACCAGCGCCGCTACCTCTCTGTCACCGCTGAGGCGCAGGATGGCTACAATGTAACCCTGCTGACTGCCCAGGCCCAGGCCGCCATCCGGAATACCGATTTGGGCGATGGCGTTACCTACGCCTTCACCGGTGAAAACGAAACCATTATGGAGGCTGTGGAGCAGCTGGGACAGATGCTTCTTCTGGGTGTGCTTCTGGTTTATCTGGTTATGGTAGCCCAGTTCCAGAGCCTGAAGTCCCCCTTCATCGTCATGTTTACCATTCCGCTGGCCTTTACCGGCGGTTTCCTGGGCCTGCTGATCTGCGGCATGGAGGTCAGTGTCATTTCCCTGATCGGCTTTATCATGCTTACGGGCATCATTGTCAACAACGGCATCGTGCTGGTGGATTATATCAACCAGCTTCGTCTGGGCGGCATGGAGCGCCGTACCGCCATTGTGGAAGCGGGCGTTACCAGAATGCGGCCGATTCTGATGACAACCATCACCACTGTGTTGGGCCTAGTGGATATGGCGGTTCGCCAGAGTTCCGGAACCGCGCTGATGAAGCCCATCGCCGTGGTCTGCATCGGCGGTCTGGTATACGCCACGTTGATGACCTTGTTTGTGGTTCCCTGCATTTATGACATACTGAACAAGAAGGAGCTGCGCAATGTGCGGGAGGAGGATTTGAAGCTTCTGGACATCTGATACTATTTTTTGATAAAATGGTTCCATTTTATCAAAAAGCACCGCCTGGTGACGCGGGCTTCTCCGCTCCCAAGTTTACCCCGCCCCGCAAAATCTGCGGGGCGGTTTTTCCTGTTTTTGCAAAATCCCCCTTGTTGTATGGAGAAAAATCCGGTATAATACAGCTAAGGAAGCTCTGATG
>CAZUAN010000023.1:0-18907 GCA_964618385.1 uncultured Oscillospiraceae bacterium
ATTGGAAAGTGAAAATTAAATCAGAGGTTTCTTAAGAACGAGACCGGCCTGGCCCCCAGCACATACATTCGTCAAAAGCGACTGGAGCGGGCCGCGCATCTGCTGCGCACCACCCAGGAAGATGTACAGGAGATCAGTGACCGACTGCAATTCTGCTCCCAGAGCCATTTCTCGGATTGCTTCCGCAGGCAATACGGCATGACACCCAGCGCATGCCGTACTGGCACAAAATAACGGATCAACGCCAAAACCGGCCGTGTATGCGGCCGGTTTTAGCCTTTATCCAACAATGGCGGTCCAAGCGGCGGACACCAGGAATACCAGAATCAATGCGGGCAGCAGATTCAGCACTTTGATATCCCGTTTCATTCCGGTCAGCCGAAGTCCGGCGCAGAAGGTAATGATGCCGCCGGCGGCGGAAAAGTCCGCAATCATTTCCGGCGTGATGAAGGGCTGGATGAGCCCGGATACCAGAAACAGGGCCGCATAGACGATGGCCTGTGGGATGCACAGTACCGGCACGATTTTGCCCAGCAACGAGCCAAAAATCACAGCGGTGACGAAGTCCAGGATGGACTTTGTGATCAGGATGCTGCCATCACCGGTAAGGCCCTCATTGAGCGCACCGTACCATCCGGTGCCGCCGCAGCAAAACAGAACCACCACGGCGCTGACTTGGATCAGGAACGATTCATCCGCATTGGCACCCTTCATCAGCTTGGATACCACATTGGTAACGCCCCGGTTGATGACGTTCTCCAATTGCAGCAATTCTCCCACAACGCAGCCCAGAATAACCGCCAGCACTACCGCGGACAGGGTATGCTGCCGCATAATGAGCACAATACCCATGGTGATCGCCGCGATGCCAAGGATCGTATTCAAGGCGTTTTTCATGGATTCCGGCAGTTTCTTGCCGATCATCATTCCCAGAAGCGCCCCGCAGAAGGTGGCGCAGATATCTACAGTAATTCCGATAGGCATAAAAAGGATCTCCTTTGTATTATTTTGAAGACAACCCACCCCCCTGAAGCAAACGCAGAGGGGTGGGGAGAATGGGGCTTTAATCCACGGCCATTTCCAGCAATGCTTCGCACAGCCGATCTCCAAAGGCGTCGGTTGTCAGGATCGTATCTCCCGGCAGATGCAGTTCCTCTGTCGCATAGCCCCGCTGTCGCAGGATGTGGCAGGCTTTGTCCACCTTTCGCGCAAGCTCTGATTCATTCAGGGAATACCGCAGCAGCATGGAGACAGCGGAGAAGATGCACACCGGGCAGACAGTTCCGTTTCCGATCAATGCCTCATTGGGATTGTGCAGCTGATTGGGCGTGTAGATTCCTCTGCCGTCCGGAGCCAATTCCGCCGACCCAAACAGGCAGGGTGTTCCGCTGAGCTGGGTCAGTTCATCCGCGATGATATCGCCATAGGCATTGCTGGTCAGAATCACATCGAATGCGCTGGGTTCCCGGATCACATCCATGGCGGCGGTATCCACATACCGGTTTTCCAGGACGACTTCCGGATAGGCCGCGGAGAGTTCTATGACCTTTTGCCGCCACAGCGCACTGGATGCCAGCACATTGGATTTGTCCAGACTGGTCACTTTGTTGCGGCGGCGCTTTGCACGGCGGAAGGCGTACCCGGCGGTTTTTGCGATGATGGTTTCATTGTAGTATTCCAAATCGCTGGCTTCCCGGCCAGCCTCGCCGGTACCTGCTACATGCTTTCCCGCCAGCATACCGCTGCTGACATCCCGCACCATCAGAATGTCAAAGCCGTCTTTTACAATGGATTCTTTCAGCGGGGAGAAGGATTTCAGTTCCGGCAGAAGCCGGACGGGGCGCAGATTGGTGCAGACCTGCAAGCCCTGCCGCACTTTCATCAGTGCCTGCTCCGGCCTTTGCTCCCGTGGAAGGCTCTGATATTTCTTCGCGCCAATATTACCAAAGAGAACGGCCTGGCACTCCAGGGCTTCCCGGAGTATTCCTTCCGGCATGGGATCGCCGCAAGCGTCAATGCTGGGGCCACAGGCTTCCAGAATGTGCAGATCAAAATACACATTGGGCGCGGCGGAGCGCAGATTGGTAAATTCCTCCAGGGTGTGCAGCAGCTTCACGGCCTGACGGGCCATTTCCGGTCCCACACCGTCACCGGGAATGATTGCGATCGGGTAATGGAGCATACGCGCTACTACCTCCGCATAGCTTCCGCCTCGGCCCACAGCTGCTTTTCTTCCTCTGTTTCAGGAAGCAGCTGGGGCACCGCCTTGGAATGGCCGTTTTCATCGATGCCGACAAAATGGAAAATCGCGCTGCCCGCATAGCCCTGATAAACACCCAATTTCTCCACTTCCGCATCCAGCTTGACCACCAAGCTAGTGCGGCCGGTATAGACCACCCGACTTTTTACCACAATGGTCTCCCCGTTGAAGATCGGCCGCTTAAAGGTGGCGTTTTCAATGGAAACGGTGGCAACCTTGTCATGGGTCAGAGCCAGGGCGGAAAGCCCCGCGCATTCATCGTAAATGCTCAGCAGTGCGCCGCCGAAAACAATGCCGTTTCCGTTGAGCATGTTGGGCATGACCATCCGGCGGGTGACGAGGGCCGTCTGAGAAGCGGGAACGGGAGTCAACTCATTCATAGAAAACCTCTTACCGCTTGTCAAAGTCGAAGCCGCTCCACACCAGCTTCCCGGTGTAGTGCTTGGCCTCTTCCTCGCCGGTCAAGACACGGATCGCGCCGGAGGCCATTGCCTCCATTTCAAATTCGCCGGGGTAGGCGGTGACGGGGGCGATCCAGCCGCAGTAGCTTTGCAGCTGCCGCACCAGGTCCTGGCTGTGTACCATGCCGCCGCCCAGGAGAATGCCATCCACCTTGCCTTCCAGGACAGCCGCCATTGCGCCAATGCCCTTGGCAATCTGGTAAATCATGGTGTTCCAGACCATCTCCGCTTTTTTGTCCCCGTTTTCGGCCCGACGGGTCAGCTCAATGGCATCGGAGATGCCAACCTGGGAAACAAAGCCACCGGTTTTGGTCAGCAGCGCCTTTACCTCCTTGAGATCCTTCCCTTCCATGTATGTAAGCAGGTTTGCCACGGATACTGCGCCGCAGCGGGTGGGGGCCATGGGGCCTTCGCCGCCTACGATATCGTAGCCGTCCACCATCCGGCCTGCCCGGTGGGCGGAAACGGAGACACCGCCGCCAATGTGACAGACCACGAAATTGCATTCCTCGTATTTCTTGCCCAGGGTTTTGGCGTGACGGATGGCGGTTTCCTTCAGGTTCAGAGCATGCAGATGGATAATGCGGTAGACGCCGTCGATGCCGGTCATTCGGGCCAGATCCTGCAGCTCGTCCACATCCGGCGGATTGACGACAAACGCCTTGGCGTGATACTGGTTTGCCAGCGCCTGGGCAATCTGGGGACCCAACTGAGCGGGATGCTGCACCCCGTTGGCCCCCCGGGTGGCATGATCCAGCAGAATATCGTCAATTACATAAGTGCCGCCCTCCATGGCCAGCAGTCCGCCGCCCCGGCCGACAAAAGCGTCCACCCCCTCCAGGGAGATGTGATTTTCTTCCAGCAGGGAGGTGATGGTTTCCATGCGGTAGGGAAGCTGATCGGAGATGCCCTTGTATTCCGCCAGCTTGCTTGCGTCGTGGCTCACATTCTTGGAGAAAACGCAGGTCTCGTCTTCAAAAAGGGCGATTTTTGTAGAGGTGGAGCCGGGGTTGATTGCAAAAATCTTCATAACTGAAACACTCTCTTTCTATTCTTCTTCCGGGCCTGCGCAGCAGAAGCCGAAGCGGTACCACTTGTGGTGCTCCGGCATAATGAGGGCCGCGCTGGGGTTTTGCTCCCGGCAGGTGCCTTCCAGTGCTTTCATGAATCTGGAGAAGCTGAATTTCCCATCCACGCAAAATGCTTTCCGGTTCGCTTCGCTCATGTCGTTCAGGGCATCCGGAACGGCCTCAAAGAGCTTTTCTGTACAATCATAGTGATGTGGGATGATGATCTGGGTCCCCATTGCGGCGGTCAGCGCGGCAAACTCGCCGAAATCCTGCTTGGGACTTACGTGCATCAGGGCAATGTTGGGCTTGACCCCGGCAAACAGATGCTTCTGATCCGAGGATGTCATACCGGCCCACACCAGGATGCGGGTGCCGTCGGAGGTGGTGATCAGATAATTCACCAGCTCCAAATTGCCAAACCACATCATCTTATCCTGCTTGCCTCTCTTATCCACGAAATCCTTTCCGCTGGGGCGGTAGCCTCTGGGAGATTCCGTGTGCCTTCCGGTAAACACCTGGATGGTCAAGTCATCAAATTCGATCTTGTCGCCGTTATGTACCGGGAACATACGGGCGCAGTTTAAGTCCTGGGTCTGGCAAAGCGGGTCGGCGGAAAGCGCCGGGACAAAAATATAGGTACCCGGGAACTTCTTTTGAATGGCCGCAACATCCTGGGCGTGGTCAAAATGGATATGGCTCAGCAGTAAATAGTCGCAGCGCTGGATCTGATCCAGGGAAACCGGCCAGCACTCCAGCCCTTTTACATTGCCGGTGAGAAAAGGATCCAGCAGAATATGCTTGCCATTGGACATCTCGATTTCAAAGCCCGCGGTATTCAGCCAGCGCAGGCGTATGCCATTGTTCAGAAACTGGGGATTCATGGCTAACCTCCATTTTTATTGAAGTTCCGGCTTCCTGCTTTCCGCAGGAAGCCGGTTTGGTAAATGTGCGGTCTATAGCATCAGCAGCGGGTATAGGAATCCGATCCAGACAACCATCAGCGCACCGCCGATCCTGGTGGAGATGGAGGAGAAGGCCAGCAACTCCATGCGGTTGCAGGCGGACAGAACAGCCAGGTCACCGGAACCGCCGATGTTGCAGCAGCACAGGCCGGCAGTGACACCGGTTTCAAATCCGTACAAGCCAAACAGATGGCCGAACAGGATCGCACCGAGGAAGGCACCCAGGACGCCCAGGAAAATCACAACCAGAGCCTGAATAGAGAAGTAGGAGGTCAGGTCGGTCAGTTTCAGAGACTTGATGCCGATGCCGGCAATCAGAGTAGGCAGCAGGGCGCGGATCATGAAGTTCATGGCGTTGGCGGTGTAGTTGCCTACCTTGTCGTCCAGAATGCCGGTGGCCTTGATGATAATGGCAATGATGATAGACCAGGCCAGGCCAGCGATGACCTTGAAGCCGGGGAGCTGTCCCAGCAGGTTGCCTGCCTCGTAGATGGCGAAGCACATGAAGATGCCGCCAGCCAGAGCCTTATAGTCATCGGTAGTCGCGGGCAACTTCTTTTCAGCCTTGGTCTGCATGGTCACGCCGGACTTGCGCAGAATGGTGGGATCAGAGTCGGGAGATACCATATTGGGTATCTTCTCACAGACAGCCTTGCCAACAGCGGCCATTACCACCGCGATGACGTTTGCGATGGAAGCGTAGCACAGGAACATACCGGCCATACCGGTCATATCCGTTCCGGTCAAATCGGAGTACAACTTGGGAATCGTGGTCATAGCGCCGCCGGAGCCTCCGGACATGCAAGGAGCGCCAATGTTGAACAGCGCCTCAATGGGGCCATAGCCGGTGACCAGGCCACCCAGCAGGACGAAGCCCAGAGCGAAGACCTGGGAGCCCAGGATCGCAGGGATGTAGCGGGCGGTAGCGCCCAGCAGAATCTTGCGATCCATGACCAGGACAGCGCCCACCAGCAGGCAGGCAATGTAGGCGTCCTGGAAGCCGCCGTTCATCAGGACCTTGACACCGGCCTGCAATTCCGCAGGAACCAGGCCAAAGTAGTTCATTGCAGAAGCGCCGAACAGGGGCAAAATGCAAGCGCCGCCCAGATACTTGTTGACAAAGGGAATGTTGTCACCCAGCCAGAAGAAAACTCCGCCCACTGCCATCAGAAAGGCAAAGGTTGCTACAAAGCTGGTGCAATTCAGCCCATCGGCCAGCGTGACTACTGGCATTTTGCCGGTGTAGGTGACCAGCATGACGATCAGGAAGAACGGAACAAAGTGTTTCCAGCCCAGGCCGCAGACCTGGAAATTGAGTTTCTTTTCGTTGCTCATAGGGATTCTCCTTTTCTTTTTATGATCCTCTTTGTTTTCTATTTCTGACCGGCGGGTTTCCCGCCGGAATCAGATAAACTTATTGCGCTCCGCCGATCAGGGCGTTCAGCACGATGGACATGTACTTGTCCTCAGCGGTGGCGCTGCGGCTGGTGATGACCACGGGAACCTGCGCACCCAGTACCGCGCCGCAGGTCTTGCCGCCGCCGATGGTAGTGACGGTCTTGGCAAACACATTGCCGCAGACGATGTTGGGAACCACCAGGATATCCGCGTCACCGGCCACAGGGCTTTCATAGCCCTTGATGGGCGCGGCCTCCGGATCCATAGCAAGGTCCAGGCTAATGGGGCCTTCGATGATGGCGCCCGCAACGCCCTCGGCCTTGATGGTGTCCGCTTCCACGCACTCGGGCATCTTGGGATTGACCTTCTCCACAGCGGCCAGAATGGCAACCTTGGGATTCTCATACCCCAGCTTCCGGAACGCTTCCACGGCGTTTTCAATGGCTGCTTTCTTCTGGGCCTGGGTGGGATAGGTCAGCAGGCCTACGTCTGTGATGGCGAAGATCTTGTGGTAATTGGGGGACCACATGGTGCCGATCATGCTCATGGTTTCGTTCTTGCGGATGCCCTTTTCCCGGTTGACCAGAACCTTCATCAGAGGGCCGGTTTCCGTCTTGCCCTTCATGATGCAGTCCAGCTTGCCTTCCTTGACCAGACGGCAGGCGATTTCGGCACACTCGGTGACATCGTAGCTGGGGATAATCTCGGCCATTTCCTCGGGATAATCAAATTTCTTCAGAAGCTCTTTGATTTTCTCCGGGTCGCCGATCAGGACGGGAAATACCATGCCGTCCTTGGCTGCCTTGGTGACAGCGTCCAAGGTGTGCTCATCCTGGGCGGCCACCACACCGATGCGGCGCTTGACGGGGCAGGCGGCCAGCATGGCTTTCAATTCTTCAAAATTCCGGATCATAGCATTTTCTCCTTTACACGTGCTCACAGGTGCGGGGATCGGTGATCACACCGGCAATGGCGGAGACAGCGGCCACGGCGGGTGAGCACAGGTAGGAAAGGGTTTTCTTGGTGCCCTGACGTCCGATGAAGTTGCGGTTGGCGGTGGAGAGCAGCCGGTCGTCGTCCGCCATCAGGCCGTAAGGCATGCCGCAGCACAGACCGCAGCAGGGATGGGTGACCACCGCGCCAGCCTCTACGAAGGTCTGAATGTAGCCCAGGCGAATGGCCTCTTTATAGACCTTGTTGGTCGCGGGGGTGACGATGAAGCGCATATCCGGAGCGATTTTCTTTCCTTTCATGTAGCTTGCCGCCACAGCCAGGTCATCCAGGTTGCCATTGGTGCAGGAACCCAGGAACACCTCGTCGATCTTGGTGCCAAGCACTTCGGAGATGGGATGAACATTGTCCACACCCTGGGGGCAGCTGAGCTGTGGCTCCATCTGGGACACATCATAGGTCAGGACTTTTTCATAGCGGTCGTCGTCGCCCGCCTTGACCCAGGCGATTTCCTCAAGAGGCATATCGTAGTAGGCGGCGGTCTTTTCGTCGGCCTCGAACAGGCCGCACTTGGCCCCCGCCTCCAGAGCCATGTTTGCCACGGTGAAGCGGGCCATCATATCCATCTCATGAGCGGCGGGACCAACGAACTCAATGCTCTTATACTGGCCGCCATCGGCCCGGATATCACCCAGCAGCTTCAAAATTACGTCCTTGGACATAATTCCGTCAGGCAGGTGCCCATTCAGAACCACCTTAATGGCTTCGGGAACCTTGAACCACAGCTCGCCGGTGATCAGAGCCGCGCACATCTCCGCGGTACCGATGCCGGAGCAGAAGTTGCCTGCGCCGCCATAGGTGGTGGTGTGAGAATCTGTGGCTGTTGCCACCTCGCCGGGCTTGGCATAGCGCAGCTCGTGCATCAGGGAGTGGCAGATGCCCTCGCCGATATGATGCTTGGTGACGCCGTATTCCTCCCCAATGGCAAGCGCCGCGTTATAGTGGGAGGTATCGTTTTTCGCCACGGCGGTGGGCATGCAGTGGTCATAGATGATGCAGACCTTGTCGGGATCCGCTAATTTTTTGGCGCCCATTTTGTGCAGGGTATCCAGCACATAGGGGGTATAGATATCGTGGATCATGAAGAAGTCGGGGTGGGTGATCAGGATATCGCCGGGCTTGCAGTCGCGAACGCCTGCGTTGGTCATCAGCAGCTTTTCCGCCATGGTGTAGTTCCCCTTCCCCCGCTCCTCCAGCGGCAGCTTCTCTGCCACGGTGGGCTGTGCGCCGCTGGCCAGACGGAGCTTGGTGTCCTCGATCAGGCCTCCGTTGGACACGATCTGGAACAGATTGTCCGGGCATCCGCCGATGGGGAAGGTGTGGCCGTTGACGGATACGCTCTTGCCGACTTCTACGGTGACAATGTCCCCGCCCTCGCAGACATCCTGAATGCCGTCACAGGTGATCAGCAGGATGCCGGAATTGAAGGCGTTGCGGAAGAAGATCCGGGCAAAGCTCTTTGCAATGATACACCGCACGCCGTTACCGGAGAGAACGGTGGCCGCCTGTTCACGGGAGGAACCGCAGCCGAAATTGGTTCCGGCTACCAGGATATCACCCGGCCGGACCGTGGAACCGAATTCGGGTTTGAGCAGCTCGAAAGCATACTTCTTCATCTCTTCGATGGTGGGAATGGTGCCCCGCTTGCCGGGGATGATGGTATCGGTATCAATGTCGTTGCCGAATTTCCAGATACGTCCGCTGAATACTTTATCCATATTGCTTCCCTCCTCAGATCATCTTGGTGGTGGCGGCTTCCATAACGGACTCTACCGAGGCGCTGTAGACCATGCTTCCCTGTACGCCCATGCAGCCGTCAAAGGTATACAGGCCCGTGGTGATGAGCTTCTCTCCCTTGTCGATCACGCCGGGGCCCTGCCAGGTAACGCTGCGGTCGCCAACGGCGTTGATCTGCGCATTGAAATCAATGAATTTTTCGATCAGGCCCTCATTCAGCGCCATCAGATAATCCTTGGAGGTGGCGGGAACAATGGACAGGCGGAATCCGTAGGCCAGCTTCTTCCCCTCCATCATGGCAGCGGCCTTCCGCAGGTCGGCAATGGTGCCGCCGGCAAAGCCGCCGATCTGGCCGGCGTTGACCTTCACGCCGGAAACAGCGCTCTTGGGCAGGATCGCCGCTTCCTCCTGGGTTTCCCGGGAATCGCAGGGCATTTTGACCATGGGAACCACCTGGCTCAGATCCACGGTCACGTCCACATTCTTACTGTCGGACCACAGGGCGGTGACCGCGCCGGTTCCGCAGACCATACCGCAAATCACGGCCTTCGCTTGAGCCGGGACATTGCCCACCAGCTCGATGACCTTCCCCTGGGCGGAATCACCCAGTTTCTTCATGACTGTCATGGCGGCATCCATGGCGGAGCCGGACAGCTCGCCCTTCAGCTCCACCACAACGGTTTCGGGGACGATAAAGCTGTAATAGCCGCCCTCAATGACCCGGGCCAGCTCGGGAACGGACACGTTCAAGCCCAGCGAGCCAACACTGCCGTAGATGGAGGCGTGTTTTCCGCCGCCGATGATAATATCGCCGGGCTTCACCACTTCATTCAGCATCCAGCTGTAACCGATGCCAACATTTTGGACGAATTTGCAGTTAAATTCCTTAGCAAAGGAATGGATGCGCTTCCAGGTGAATGCGGCCTCGGGGCTGCCGGTGGGGACATCGTGATCGAAGATCACCGTCACCTTTTCAGGCGCCGCCACGGACTTTACCAGCTCTGTGACCTTGTTGGAGGGGCCGTCCGTGACTACAACATAGTCCGGTTTGACGGTTACAATGGAGCCCACGGAAGCACCCAGCATGGATTCAATCACAGTTGCCATGTGTTTACACACCCTTTCTTTTTATCTGCCTGCCCCGGTGTCCCGGGGCAGGGGTCGTATATTTATTGATCGGCCAGGGACTTGTAATTCTCATACCGCTGGCGGGCGTCCTCTTCGCACTTGGCGAACAGTTCTTCCGCCACCTCCGGGAACTTCCGGGTCAGGCTGGAGTAACGAACTTCGCCGTTCAGGAACGCCCGGAAGTCTCCCTTGGGCTCCTTGCTGTCCAGGATGAAGGGGTTTTTGCCCTGCTCGATCAGCGCGGGGTTGTAGCGGTAGAGCTGCCAGTAGCCGCACTCCACGGCGTTTTTCATCTCGGTCATGACATTTGCCATACCGGCCCGGAGGCCGTGGTTGATGCAGGGGGCGTAGCAGATGACGATGGACGGGCCGTCGTAAGCCTCGGCCTCAGTAATGGCCTTCAGCAGCTGACCGGAATTGGCGCCCATGGCTACCTGGGCCACATACACGTCCTGATAGCTCATGGCCATCATACCCAGATCCTTCTTCTTGGTGCGCTTGCCGGCGGCGGCGAACTGAGCCACGGCGGCGCGGGGAGAGGACTTGGATGCCTGTCCGCCGGTGTTGGAGTAAACCTCGGTATCAAAGACCATGATGTTGACGTTGGCGCCGGTGGAGATCACATGATCCAGTCCGCCGTAGCCAATGTCATAGGCCCATCCGTCGCCGCCGAAAATCCAGATGGACTTCTTGCGCAGGTGTTCGGCGTTGTTACGGATGTAAGAAACCAGTTCTTTCACAGTTTCAGGCGCTTCATAGTCGGCCAGCTCTGCTTTGAATTTCTCGCTGGCGGCGGCGCTGGCGTCGGAATCGTTGTACGCCTCCTGCCAGGCAACAGCGGCGTCGCGGATGGAAGCGGAATCGGCGTCCCCGGCGGTTTTCTCAATGAACTCCCGTACTTTGGCCTCCAGGGCTGCTCTCTGCTGCTGGGCGGAGAGGTAGATGCCCATGCCGAACTCGGCGTTGTTTTCAAACAGGGAGCCGGCTACCGCAGGGCCGTGGCCCTTCTTGTCGGTGCAGTAGGGGAAGCTGGGGAAGCTGGTCGCCCAGACCTGAGAGCATCCGGTGGCGGTGGCGATGTACATATGGTCGCCGTAGAGCTGGGTCACCAGCTTGGCGTAAGGCGTCTCGCCGCAGCCCGCGCAGGCGCCGGAGAACTCCAGCAGCGGCTGGTTGAACTGGCTGTTCTTAACGGTCTTGGTTCCGTAGGGATTGCGAACCTCGGGCAGCGCGTCGATGTACTCCCAGTTTTTCTCCTCCTCCCGCTGGGTGTCCAGGGGCTCCATGGAGATGGCCTTGGTGGGGCAGACGGTGACGCAGGAGCCACAGCCCTGGCAGTCCAGAACGGCAACCTGCATGCGGTACTTATACTGGGATGCCTTGGGCTTGGTGTCCACGGCCTCCATGGCGATGGGGGCGCCGGCCACCTCTTCCTCAGTCAGCAGGAAGGGACGGATGGCCGCGTGGGGGCAGACATAGGAGCAGTTGTTGCACTGGATGCACTTGGAGGCGTCCCATGCGGGAACCTTCACGGCAACGCCCCGCTTCTCGTACTTGGAAGTCGCCTGGGGCATGGTGCCGTCGGCGTGGTCCTTGAACACGGAGACCGGCAGGCTGTCGCCCTTCATGGCGTTGACCGGCTCCAGAATATTGGTGATAAACTTGGGAACATCCTTGCGAACCTCGGGAGCGGGGATCTCCAGCTCTGCCCAGGAAGCGGGATAGTCGATCTGGATCGCGCCGTTGATGCCCCGGTCTACCGCGTTGTAGTTCATCTGAACCACTTTTTCACCCTTTTTGCCGTAGCTCTTTAGGGCGGCAGCCTTCATGTAGCCTACCGCGTCATCATCCGGAATGATGCCGGTGATGTGGAAGAAGGCAGCCTGCAAAATGGTATTGGTGCGGTTGCCCAGGCCAAGCTCCCCGGCAATGGCTACGGAATCGATCACATACAGCTTCGCGTGCTTCTGAGCCAGGGCCTTGCGCATGGAGACGGGCAGATGGGCATCCAGCTTTTCCACCGTGTCCCAATCGCAGGCCAGCAGGAACGCGCCGCTGTCCTTCAGATCCGCCACCATATCGTACTGGTTTACATAAGCTTTGTTATGGCAGGCCACAAAATCGGCGTGGGAAACAACATAGGAGGAACGAATGGGGGTATCGCCGAAACGCAGGTTGGACTTGGTGACGCCGCCGGATTTCTTGCCGTCGTACTCAAAGTAAGCCTGGACATACTTGTCGGTGTGGTCGCCGATAATCTTGATGGTGTTCTTATTGGCACCCACGGTTCCGTCGGAGCCAAGGCCCCAGAATTTGCAGGAGACGGTACCCTTGGGGATGATGTCCAGCTCCTCGGCAATGGGCAGGCTGCAGAAGGTCACGTCGTCCTCAATGCCGATGGTGTAGTGGTTGGCAGGCTCGTCCTTGCGCATGTTCTCGTACATGGTGACGATCTGGGCGGGAGTGGTATCCTTGCAGGCCAGGCCGAAGCGGCAGGCGTACACCGGAATATTCTCCTTGAACTCCTTCATGACGGAACAGACGTCCTCATACAGCGGCTCGCCCACAGCGCCTGGCTCCTTGGTGCGATCCAGCACGGTGATGGCCTTGACGGTCTTGGGCAGCTGCTCCAGGAAGTGCTTCACCGGGAAGGGACGGTACAGATGGACATTCAGATAGCCAACCTTCTGGCCCTTCGCCATCAGATAGTCAATGGTCTCCGCGGCAGTCTCGGCAACGGAACCCATACCCACCAGCACCAGCTCGGCATCCGGCGCGCCGTAGTAGTTTACATTGTGATACTCTCGTCCGGTCAGCTGGGACATCTTGCCCATGTACTCCTCCACGATATCCGGGAGGGCATCGTAGTAGGGATTCATGACCTCACGGCACTGGAAGTAGGTGTCGGCGTTCAGGCCAACGGTGCGAAGCAGGGGGCGCTCGGGATTCAGAGAGCGCTTGCGGAACTTCTCCAGCTCCTCGTAATCCACCAGCTTTGCCAGATCGTCGTAGTTCAGAATATCCACCTTCTGGATCTCGTGAGAGGTGCGGAAGCCGTCAAAGAAATGCAGGAAAGGAACATGGCCCTTGATGGCGGACAGGTGGGCCACCGCGCCCAGGTCCATGCACTCCTGGGTGTTGGAGGAAGCCAGCAGCGCAAAGCCGGTCTGTCGGCAGGCCATCACGTCGGAGTGCTCCGCGAAGATGGAGATATTATTGGTAGCAACGTTACGGGACGCCACATGGATCACACCGGGCTTGAGCTGGCCGGCAATACGGTACATGGTGGGGATCATCAGCATCATGCCCTGAGAGGCGGTGTAGCTGGTGGAGAGAGAGCCGCCATCCAACGCACCGTGCATGGAAGCGACGGCGCCAGCCTCGGACTGCATCTCGATCAGCTTAACGCTCTGGCCGAAGATGTTCTTCATACCACTGGCGGCCCACTGATCCACAAAGTCCGCCATAGGGCTGGAGGGAGTGATGGGATAGATCGCAGCTACTTCGGTAAACGCGTAGCTGGCATAGGCGGCGGCCTCATTGCCGTCCATTGTCTTTTTCTTTGCCATTGGATATTCCTCCTAACAAAATAAGCGGTTGCTTTTCCTGTACGCCACATACAGGAGGCAGCCATTGGCGCAAATGGATACTAAAACGATAAACCTGTATATTTCTTTTCGATTTCAGTATAGTTTAACGTGATACTAATGTCAATACCAAAATTTATTTTTGGAGAATAGTCCAATTTTTGGTTTGCTAAACTGGATAAATAAGCAATGAATTTTAGTAAAAATTAAGTTTATGAATTGACATTTTACGTGAAAACGGTATAATGATAGATATACCCCTTCTTTTGGCATTTTGTGTGGAGGCAATTCTATGGCAACGTTAAAGGATGTGGCAGCCCTGGCTGGCGTTTCGATCACAACTGTTTCCCTGATCCTCAACGGGAAAGGCAAGGAAAAGCATATTTCCGAAGATACAATCCAGCACGTACTGGAAGCTGCGGATCATCTGCAATACCGCCCCAACCAATCTGCCCGGCAGCTTCGGATCAAAGCGCCCAAACGCACCCGGGTCTGTTTTTACTGGCCGCTGGATGTTCGATCCAATCTGCTGGGATATCGTCTGGCCAGCATGCAGAGTGCGCTGGTGGAACAGAATCTGGACTATGAGCTAGTGGTGCAGAACTACTTCAATAATCATATTGAAGATTTTATCTCTCCAATTGAAAAGGGTCGTTTTGACGCGGCAATCATCGGCGCTGCCAGTGAGCAAGATATTGATACGCTGGAGCGCATGGATTTTCCCATACCCATCGTTTTTTTGAACCGTACAAGCCGGAAATATTCTTCCGCAGGTGTAAACAATGATCACGTTGGCTTTCAGGCGGCGGCACTGCTGCAGAAGAAAGGGCATACCCAGTGCGGCATCGTCAGGGCTTCCACTCTTTTTACCGGCAGTTCCATTCGGACAAAATCCTTTTTGTTTGCCTGCCAACAGCTGGGAATTGAGATTCGCCCGGAATGGATGTTTACCGGCCCCGCCACCATTGCAGGCGGCGTCCAGGCCACCGAGGAATTCTGCACCTTGCCTGAGCGCCCTTCCATCCTCTATTACGAAACGGACTGTATGGCCCAAGGTGGGCTCTACGCCTTGCGCAAAATTGGCCTGGAAGTTCCTGGAGACGTGGAGATCCTGGCCATCGGGCAGCAGGCACCTGAAACCATGCAGTACCTGATCCCGTCTATCAGCTGTATCTATATACCCCCCAATACGGTAAAGCAAACAATCACCCTGGTTGCCCAGCTGCTGGAGAATCCATCCTCTGACCCAATTCGGGTAGAACTGGAACCGCTTGTGCAATTGCGCAGCAGCTTCCAGCTGTAATAACGATAAGAAAAGCGCACTGGTGTTCTTTCCGGTGCGCTTTTTGTCATTGTTTGACAAGTGTAACGTTGTACTATTGTTGAAAACTGCCAATTGACAGCTTGGATTCCTTTGTGATAAACTAAGTATAATGAATTACTAAAACGTTTTTCTGCTATTTCTTTCCCAAAAGCGGCTGACCTGTCCTGCGCCACGGGATGATTCTTCGCCGCGGATTCTTGCACGATCAAAATGTGAAAGAAAGGTGTGTGATTCCATGCCATACGATGTGTTTTCAACCAACACCCCGGTTCGGCTGAACAGCCTGGATTTCCGTGACGGTGTTCAGTCGCTGCTGGCCGCCCGGGTCAAAACCGAGGACATGCTCCCGCTTTTGGAGCGCATGGACAAAATCGGTTATGACAACATGGAAATGTGGGGCGGCGCAACCTTCGATGTCTGCATCCGTTACCTGAATGACGATCCCTGGGAGCGCCTGCGCTCATTTAAGTCCGTCATGAAAAACACTCCCCTGAAAATGGTCTGCCGGGGCCAGAACCTGGTGGGCTACAAGGCTTATCCGGATGATATCGTCCGGCGGTTCATTTGGGCTGCGGCCCGAAACGGCATCGATATTTTCCTGATATTTGACTGCCTGGACGATCTGCGGAACTGCCGTGTTCCCTTTGAAGCCGCGCTGGAATCCGGCAAGCAGGTGGAAGGCTCCCTGCAGTACATGGTCAGTCCCTTTCACACCCGGAAGATGCGGGTGGAGAACGCTCTGGAGCAGCAGCGCATGGGCGCCAGCGGCATCCATGTGGAGGATATGGCCGGCCTGATGAACCCCACTGAGGCGTATGCCTTGATCTCCGACCTGAAAGCCGCTTTGGACATTCCGGTTTATCTGCACTGTCACTGCACCGGCGGCATGGCGGAAATGTGCTACTGGGAAGCGGCCCGGGCCGGTGTGGACGGGCTGGACGTCGTGACATCCCCTATTGGTCTGGGTTCCTCGCTGCCCGGCGCTGAGAATATCGTTGCCGCCTTGCGAGATACGCCCAGGGCTACCGGCATTGATTTGAAACAATTCAACTCCCTGAACGCGGACTTTAAGGCCCTGCGCAAAAAATATGCCGAGCACGCCTCCACCCTGGTGGGCGTGGATGTGGGGTGCCTCCAGCACCAGATCCCCGGCGGTATGCTGGCCACCTTGGAGAGTCAGTTGAGGAATATGAAGGCCGTTGATCGGATGGACGAGGTTCTGGCAGAGGCAGTTCATGTCCGTGCGGACATGGGCTATCCCCCGCTGGCTACCCCCTCCAGCCAGATATGCGGCACCCAGGCGACAACCAATGTCCTTACCGGAAAGCGCTACGGCATGATCTCCAAGGAAATGGCGGACTACTGCCGAGGCATGTATGGCCATGCCCCCGGCCCCATCAGCTCGGAACTGATGGAAGCCGCCTTGGGTGATGAAAAGCCCATTACCTGCCGGCCTGCGGAACTTCTGGCTCCCGGCTGGGAGGATGCCTGTAAAACCGCAGGCGATCTTGCCCACTGTGAGGAGGATGTTCTAACCTACGCGCTGTTTCCAAGTGTCGCGGCGAAGTTTTTGGGAGAAAAGCGCCGCAGAGAATCTAACTGTGTGTCTTATTCCATTGAACCTTGTTAATGAAAGGATGTCAAGATATGAAGCAGACCAACCCGGAAAAGCTGGCAAAGTCCAAGGAAATCCTTCAAAAATTGAAGGATGCCAGAGGTGGTTCCCTGTTGGAATCTCACCGCAAGATGGGCAATGATCCATACCTCGCAAAGATGTTCCTGGACTCCTATGAAAACAACAGAGCAGACAGCGTCCTGCCGGGAAAATACAAAGAGCTGATGGTCATGGCTGTGGGCATGGCTACCGGAACGGCCACCACCATGAATGTCCACGCGAGCCTGGCGGTGAAGAATGGTGCAACCGTTGACGAGATCTGCGAAGTGATCCGCATGATCTTCTTTACCTGTGGCGTGACCAAACTGCTGCCCATTTTGGAGCAGCTGGATCTGGAAGCGCTGGAGATGGAAGACTAACGACTTTCCCGTGGATACCGCTACCGATTGATCTAACTTTAACAGACATTAGAATCCTCCCATTCCTTTCTAAAAAAACGGCCAGGTATCCTAAATAACCGTAGAAGCGCCGGCTTGCTGCACAGCCGACGCTTCTATGATTATTGTCTCTTTTTATTGACAAAGGGCGGATTCCATTTTATGATGATACCATGAATGCGTAAGGAGGTCTGAATATGCCTACCATCAAGGATGTTGCCAAGCAGGCCGGTGTGTCCCCTACCACGGTATCGATCATTCTGCGGGGGAAAAGCGAGGACAGAAAGATTCCCGCCGCCACCTGTGAACGTGTGCGGGAGGCCGCGAGGCAAATCGGATATCGTCCGGATCCCAGCGCGAAACGGCTCCGCATGGGCGGTGACCGCAAACCGGTGATCGCTTTTTTCTGGCCGATGGACTACCGTCTGCCGGTGCTGGCGTCCTTCCTGAACAGCATTTCCAAAGAACTGCGCCAGATGAATGCGGAATGTGAGATCGTTGTGCAGACCTTTGAAAATGACCGGCTGAAGGAAGCATCTCAGGTGCTGCAGGATCATTACTACAGCGCCATAATCGTAGGCGCCTGCTCCGCGGACGACCTGGCGTTTCTGGAAGAACAGAAGCTGACCATTCCCGTGGTTTTGATCAACCGCACCTCTCAGCGCTATTCCTCTGTCTGTGTGGACAATGAAAAGATCGGACAGGAAGCGGCCCGGATGATTTTCAAGAAGGGCTACCGCAGTGTGGCCATGCTCACAGCCAAGGAGCGGTATCTGCAAACCCGCCGCCGCACCACGGCCTTTATCGATACCTGCCGAAAACTAGGCATCACAATTGAGGAAGATCATATGCTCTGCGTTCCCGGAAATATGGCTGGCGGTGCCATGGGAGCGGTTCAATTCTGCTATCTGAATAACCGCCCCAAAATGCTGTTCTGTGAATCCGCCACCCTGGCGTTGGGGGCACTCAGCACCTTCCAACGGTTAAATATTTCCATCCCCGGGGATCTGGAGGTGCTGGCCGTTTCCATGATTGGCCAGGAAGAAACCCTCTATTCTTTTCCGTCTCTCAGCATCATTGACCTGCCAAACGAAAAAATGGCGGCTCGGGCCATCCGGATCCTTATGAAACAACTCCAGGAAACCCTCACTGGTGACGCAGAACCCATGCACGAAATGGAGGAAGTGGACGTGATTCTACGAGATTCCTTCCGCTTACCGCTGCTATAAATTGAGAACTGGGAGTTGTGCTTGATTCTCATGGCTCCAAATGGTACGCCTCAGGTTACAGAGTAAATTAAGCACCAAATCTGGCCAACCGTGTATGAACTATGTGTAAAATAATTGTTGGCAGCATCGTTACCGAGTGTGCTTCTGCCTCCGAAGATAGACCGAGTCCGTAACGCATTGGCTCCAGGCCCTGCCTGGTATGAATATCTATTTTTTCACGCTTGACTTTCCCCAGGTAAGTGACTATACTGACATCGTTCATCGGAGGGTGAGCTGTTCACAGAAACAGTAAGCTGGACAAGATGGCAGGCTGAAACGCCTGCGTCTGTCCAGCTTTTTAATTTAATTATGGAGGTAATCGTATGCAGGAGCATTCTCTGACAACAGTGGATACGGGGCTAAGTTATCTTGAATAATGAACTACTATTTCCCCCGTTTTCCCTGTATCGCTGTTCTGTTCGGATAAGTTCCGCTTTTCGCAAATCGTTAATGGCCCTGTGGACGGTGGATTCAGAGAGTTTAAGATCCCTGGTAATGGTAGATACAGCCGGCCAGCAGATACCGGCGCTGTTGGCTCTGGCGGAGAGGTAGACAGAGATGGCGCGGTGAGGGAGGTTTAGGCGGTAGAGGTCGGTTAGGGCTTGTTTGAAAAATGGCCACCGATTGTATTATTTCAACAAGATAGTAA